>JAFTXO010000042.1 GCA_017461765.1 Clostridia bacterium
TGTCTGTTTTTTAGGCGCGACCTCGCACTCTACCGTACAAAGTATGCCACGAGAACCCCAAGCCTCGTTCCTCGGCTTGAGGACCCCTACCGACGTGTACGAGTTCACACCTTCTGCACTCATTTCACTATCCCCTAAAAGAGGCTGTCGCTAATGCAACAGCCTCTTTTGTAATTTTATATATCAGATATCAAAAGCTTAATTGAAGCATAAAATATAGTATTGTTATTTGTTAATTTTCGTTCACATTTTATATTTATTATTTTAATATATTGCAAATGCAAAAAAATTGTGATAAAATGTACAAAAATGTCGAAGGAGAAAAGGTATGTTCAATTTAGGTCATAATTTGTATATGATAATATCTGCAATAATTACCATTGCGGTTCTCATACTTTTATCACGCTTCGCAAAGGAGCAACGACACAAGGATTTTGCTCTTAAATTTTTTGCCGTTCTGACGGTGGTTATTCATTATAGCAGTGTATACGTTTCGTTCTTTCAAACGGGTACACCTGAGGTCGGCGTTTCAATGATATTGCCGAATTACCCCTGTAATGTGGCGATGTGGCTTTTGCTTATTACCGCTTTTATGAAAAACAAAAACGGAAAAGCATTCAAGCTCCTTGCCGAAATGACATTTTATCTCGGTGTGGTAGGCGGAATTTTGGGCGTTGTTGTAAACGAAAGCTATGCATCAACTCCTACGTTTACCGATTACGAGGTGCTTAAAGGAATGCTCAGCCACTCAACGATGCTAATAGGCGTGCTTTTCCTGCTTGTCGGAAATTATATAAGAATTCGTGTTGACAATATGGTAAGTATATTCTCCGTGCTGGTTCTTCTTTTGATCGACGGCGGAATTATAATCGGCATTTGTAAGCTTACAGGCTACGATGCAGCAGAGCTCAATCCTATGTATCTTATAGAAAAGCCGTTTGAGGATCTTGCGTGGCTCAATACCGGAACGATAGGTCTTATCTCGCTCGCGGTAGGTATACTGATAACTGTGACCTACGAGCAGATCGCGCTCAAGGAAGAGGAGCGCTGGTATACGGTTCTTAAAAATAAATATGAGGAGAGACATCAGAGATGAATGAATTTATAAGAAAGATTTTGTCAACAAAGACGGGCAGTGTTTCGATCGACGTGTTCGACCCTTGGCACATTGCGTACATAATTTTGATAATCGGCGGCGGAATTGCCCTTTCCGTTTACTACAAGAATAAGCCGACAGAGGTAAAAACGAAATTCTTAAATATTCTGGCAATCGCGCTTCCTTGCGTTTATATCCTCGATTTCTTCCTTATGCCTCTTGCAGGCACGGGCTACAGCGGATATATCGATAAATTGCCGTTCCATATTTGCACGTTTATGTCAATTTGGGTACCCTTTGCTCAGTTCAATAAGAAATTTGAGAAGGTTAAGGACGTTATTTGTTGTCTTACGCTCGTTGCCTCGCTTATGTATATTACATATCCCGGCTCGGCGCTCGGAGATATATTACCTTGGAGCTATAAGGTTATTCAAACCTTCGTATTCCACGGACTTATGTTTATCTGGTCTCTCGTATCGATAGCTACGGATATGATACAGCTCGATATCAGAAAGATCTGGAAGGAAGCTGTTGCGCTTGCGGGAATGACCGCTTGGGCGCTTATCGGAAACTATATGTTTGATAACTGGGACGGAGAAGGCGGCGGATACGACTGGTTCTTCGTAAAGGGCGGCTTGATCGGAATTGATGAAACTCCGTGGGGCCCGTTCGTAATGCCGTTGCTCGTATTTATCGCGATCTTTGCGATGTGCGCGATCATTCACGGACTTAACATCTGCTTAAGAAAAATATTTACTACCGAAAATTCTGAATATAAAACAGCGTGAATTTAGCGTGAATGCTCTTGGAGCATTCACGCTAAGTTAT
The DNA here is from genome assembly GCA_017461765.1 of Clostridia bacterium. Classification (GTDB taxonomy): domain Bacteria; phylum Bacillota; class Clostridia; order Oscillospirales; family CAG-272; genus RGIG2000. The sequence goes on from JAFTXO010000042.1 coordinate 1,925, forward strand.
GATTACCCTTTCGGGCAAACTATGAGTTATGAGATGCTTCGTATCGTTATGATTGGCTTAGCCAAGTTTAAGGTTTGATGGGCAATCATATCATAACATTTGCGTAGCAAATTCATAACGGCGAGCGAAAGCGAGCTTTATAGCTCTAAACTAAAAATGAACAGAAAAAGAGAGGACATTTCGGCACATTAAACCGAGTAGTTCTCTCTTTCTTTCGTTATATATAAATGGGCTTAATGCAATTTTCTTGGAGTATCAAGAAGTCCTGCAAGATAATCAAGAGATACGTTATAAAAGTTTGCAAGGGTGATGAAGTGGTGCATTGGCATTTCACGCTTTCCGCTTTCATAAAGCTGATACTGCTGTCTTGTAATGTTCAATACAGCCGCGATATCTTCCTGCTTTTTGTCGATATCCTCTCTTAGATCCTTTAATCTTTGATAAAAATGCATACCACATCTCCGTTTGATTTATTTGAGCGTGTTAACGAACTTTTCTATACGCTCAAGAGCTTCGGATATGTGCTTTACAGAATATGCGTAGGATATTCTTGCAAAGCCCTCGCCACATTCGCCAAATGCCGTTCCAGGAACTATTGCGCATTTATAATCATAGAGAAGTCTTTCGCAAAATTCCTCGCTCGAAAGACCGAATTTTCCGATATTGGGATAGATGTAGAACGCCCCCTCGGGCTCAAAGCATTCTATTCCGATCTTGCGAAGCCCTTCAAGAATGAATACGCGTCTGCGGTTGTACTCAGCGCGCATAAATTCGATATCGTCGTCACCGTTTTTAAGAGCCTCAAGAGCCGCAAACTGTGAAACGGTAGGCGAGCACATAATAGCATACTGATGTATCTTCAGCATCTGAACTGCAATATCGTGAGGAGCGCAGGCAAAGCCAAGACGCCAGCCTGTCATAGCGTAAGCCTTTGAAAATCCGTTTACAACGATAGTTCTTTCCCACATTCCGTCGATCGAAGCAAACGAAACGTGGCGTCTGCCGTATGTAAGCTCGGCATATATCTCGTCAGAGAGGACGAGAATATTCGTATCTCTTATAACATCGGCAAGAGCCTCAAGCTCTTCCTTAGTAAGAATTGCGCCTGTTGGATTGTTCGGGAACGGAAGAATAAGAAGCTTTGTCTTATCCGTAATAGCCGCTTTAAGCTCGCTCGGAGTGAGCTTGAAGCTGTTTTCCATCTTCGTTTCGATCACCTTTACAGTAGCGCCGCACATATCGGCAATAGGGCCGTAGCAAACGAATGAAGGAGAGGGCAATATCACCTCATCACCGGGATTTATAACCGCCCGCAGAGCTATATCGATAGCCTCACTGCCGCCAACTGTCACGATGATCTCGTTTTTGGGACAGTAATTAAGATCAAATCTGCGAAGCATATATTTTGAGAGCTCCTCGCGAAGCTCGGTCGTTCCCGCATTTGATGTGTAATAGGTCTTACCCTTTTCAAGACTGTCGATAGCAGCCTCTCTTATATGCCAAGGGGTAACAAAATCGGGTTGACCTACGGTAAGAGCCACGACGTCATTCATCTCCGAGAGTATATCGAAGAATTTACGAATGCCCGACGGCTTCATATCAAGCACTGTTTTTGACAAAAGGGAATTGTAATCCATCATAAAGCAAGGTTTCCTCTTTCGTCGATCTCCTGTGTCTTGTATACAACGCCCTTGTCCTTGTATTTTTTAAGCACGAAATGAGTAGCAGTCGAGGTAACGAATTCAATCGGCGCAAGCTTCTGAGCAACGAAGTAAGCAACCTCCTTCATCGTTTTCCCCTCAATAATAACCGTAAAGTCAAATCCGCCGGACATAAGATAAAGACTCTTTACCTCAGGGTGATTGTATATCTTTTCAGCGATCTTGTCAAAGCCGCGGTCTCTTTGAGGCATTACCTTTACCTCGATAAGCGCGCTTACGTATTCTCTGTCGGTCTTATCCCAGTCGATAACCGTTTGATAACCGAGAATAACGCCGTCCTTTTCGTATTTTTCAATAATATTTTTAATGTCGCCGACCTCTTTTGAAAGCATAGTTGAAAGATCAGATGCTGTAAGGGTAGCGTCATCCTCTAAAAGCTTTAATATTTTATCCATTTTAAAAATCCTTTCTTAATCGTCTTTATTTGTGCTGAGCTCGTCAAGCCATACCCACGCGCTTGCATCGCTCGGCATTTTGAATTCGCCTCTCGGAGAGAGAGCAACAGTGCCGACCTTGACTCCGTCGGGAGAGCAGGAGCGCTTGAACTGCTGAGAGAAGAAGCGCTTTATAAACACCTCGAGCCACTTATATATGATCTCGGGCGTGAAAATACCGTCAAAGGCTATTTTTGCGAGCCTGTATATTTTTGAGGGCGCAAAGCCCGATCTTACGAAATTATATAAGAAGAAATCGTGAAGCTCGTAAGGTCCTACAAGATCCTCTGTCTTTTGCGCTATATCACCGTTTTGCTCAGGGGGCAAAAGCTCGGGAGAAACGGGAGTATCGAGAATATCAAGAAGAATATCTCTCGTTTTTGCGTCAGAGCGCTCGGCAATGTGACCGACGAGGTGACGGACGAGCGTTTTCGGGATAGAGCAGTTCGGGTTGTACATTGATATATGATCTCCGTTATAGGTTGACCAGCCAAGGGCTATCTCGGAAAGATCACCCGTACCGATAACAAGACCGCCGCGGTCGTTTGCGTAATCCATAAGTATCTGAGTACGCTCACGCGCCTGGGCATTTTCGTATGCTACGTTAAGCTCGTCTCTTGCGTGGCCGATATCGTCGAAATGCATATTTACTGCATTTAAAATATCGATAGTGTCAAAGGAAACTCCAAGAGATGCGCAAAGCTCGGTCGCGTTTGATTTCGTGCGCTTTGTAGTACCGAAGCAGGGCATTGTGATCGCGTGAATATTTTTTCTGTCCCAGCCAAGATAATCGGATGCGTAAACGGTAACGATCAGAGCAAGAGTCGAATCAAGACCGCCCGAAATTCCGATAACCGCGCATTTTGAGAATGAAGCCTTCAATCTTGTTGCAAGAGCGCGCGATTGCATGGTGAGTATCGCCTCGGCTCGTTCCTTCATCTGATCCTTATCCTCGCAGATAAACGGGTGCGGATCTATATATCTTGTAAGATATGTTTTTTCAATCGAAAGCTCAAACGGGCAAGCTCTTACGGCTTTGTCCGAGCCTTTGAAAAGATTTGATTTTTTGCGAAGGTGCGAAAGCCTTTGAATATCGATCTCGCTCGTGCATTCGCCGTCTTTTTTTGAAAAAGGCTTTGATTCTGCAAGTATTGCACCGTTTTCGCAAATAATATTATGAGATGAGAACACGCAATCAGTGGTGCTTTCGTTCTCATTTGCGTCACAGTAAGCGTACGCGCACATGGCACTTGCGCTCTTTGATTTGCAAAGCAAGCGTCTGTATTCATCCTTGCCGATGCCCTCTGACGTTGCGCTGAGATTTACGATAAGCGTAGCTCCGCATTTGCAAAGCTCCTCACTCGGAGTTGAAACCACCCAAAGATCGCTTCCTATCTCGCATCCAACCTTAAGAGAGGGAAGGGATGTACATTCAAACAAAAGATCGTTGCCAAACGGATATTTGCACCCAAGGATCGATATCTCGGTAAGCTCCTTTGAGGGAGTAGCAAAATATCTTGTCTCGCAGGCATCCTCAAAGCAAGGAATGCTTTGCTTTGGCACGACACCGAGGATCTCTGCGTTACAGATCGCAATAGCACAGTTATAAAGTGAGGATGCGTTTTTCAAGGGAGCTCCGACAAAGATAAGCATATCCTTTCCTCGGCTTGCTTCCTTTATATCCTCGATAGCTTTTTCACAGGCGGAGATAAGAGTCGAGTATAAAAACAGATCCGCGCAGGTATACGCGCTCACACAAAGCTCGGGAAAAACAAGTATCTTTATCCCGTCCTCTTTTGCGCGACCGATGCTTTGAATTATTTTTGCGGTATTGAAGCTTACATCCGCGACTCCGATTTCCGGGGACACGCATCTTATTTTGATAAATCCGTCTTTCATAGTTCTTTTCTCCTATTTTTTGCGAAAAAGTCTTGAAATTCTTTTTCTTTTATTCTATTATATTATTATACGGATAAAATTTCAAGATAAATCGGTATAAATTTTTTCTTTCGGAGGAATTTTTATGAATATTAGCGAGCGACATCTCACGTTGCTTTGTGATTTTTATGAGCTTACGATGTCAAGAGGATATTTTCACTCCGGCGTCAAGGATCAGATAGCGTACTTCGATGTTTTCTTCAGAAAAGTACCCGACGGCGGCGGATACGCTATCGCTGTCGGACTTGAGCAGATAATCGAATATGTAAAATCGATAAATTTCACCGATGAGGATATCGAATTTTTAAGAAGCAAAAACGTTTTTGACGAGGAGTTTTTATCTTACCTTAAGGGATTTCGCTTTACAGGCGATATGTGGGCAGTTCCCGAGGGAACGGTCATATTCCCGTCAGAGCCGATACTTACCGTGCGCGCGCCTGCCGCAGAAGCACAGTTTATCGAAACGTTCATTCTTTTGATACTTAATCATCAGTGCTTAATGGCAACCAAGGCTTCAAGAATAGTAAGAGCCGCAGACGGCAGAGCTGTATCCGAGTTCGGCTCACGCAGAGCTCATGGCCCCGATGCCGCAATATACGGCGCAAGAGCCGCATATATCGGCGGATGCTCCTCAACTGCCTGCACCATAGCAGACCAGATGTTCAAAACTCCCGCAGGCGGAACTATGGCTCATTCGTGGGTACAGATGCTTGATTCCGAATACGAGGCGTTTGCGACATACTGCAAGCTTTATCCCAATAATGCGACCTTGCTTATCGACACCTATGACGTTTTATCAAGCGGACTTCCCAACGCAATCAAGGCGTTCAAGGAATGTCTTAACGACGAGCAAAGAAAGCACACGGGCGTAAGAATAGATTCGGGCGATATTACCTATCTTACGAAGAAGGTGCGTAAGAAGCTTGATGAAAACGGTCTTTGCGACTGCAAGATAATTATATCAAACTCTCTTGACGAGTACATTATAAGAGATATACTTATGCAGGGAGCTAAGGTGGATTCATTTGGCGTTGGCGAGCGTCTTATCACATCAAAGAGCGAGCCTGTTTTCGGATGTGTGTACAAGCTTTGTGCGGTTGAGGGCAAGGACGGAAATATAATTCCGAAGATCAAAATAAGCGAAAATGCTGCCAAGATAACAAACCCCGATTTCAAGGAGCTTTACCGCTTCTACGGTAAGGAAACGGGCAAGGCGGAGGCGGATCTTATCACGCTTCACGACGAGGTTGTTGACGAGAGCGCTCCATACGAGCTTTTTGATCCCGATCATGTATGGAAGCGTAAGGTGATGGATGATTATACTTTAAGAAAGCTTCGCGTGAAGATATTTGAAAAGGGAAAGCTCGTTTACGAGTGCCCCAGTGTCGAGGAAATAAGAAATTATTGCAAAAAAGAGCTTGATTCCATGTGGGACGAGGTGCTTCGTTTTGAAAATCCACATAACTACTACGTTGATCTTTCCCAAAAGCTTTGGGACGAGAAGCACGCGCTTCTTAAGGGCAAGGGCAAGCTTAAATAAGCTGTCACAAAGCCAATAAATATTCACCGAGCCCGCTTATGCGGGCTCGGTTATTTAAGGAGAAAAAATGATAAAAAACAAAAAAACCGCAACCCTGTGTGCGATTTTTGTATTTATAGAAGCCGTCCTTGCGTACTTTATATTTATTTCCGATGCTGATTTTGTGTCGGGAGCGTCGTTTTTATCGATCGTGTGTGCGTTTTTGTTTGCGCTTCTTTTTATAAATATAAAAAGCAAGACGCTTCTTTTGAATATAGGGCTTTTGTTTACCGTGTGTGCCGATCTTTTCTTAGTTATTGCAGATCCTATACAGCAAAGCGCGGGAATGGTGTTCTTTTCGTTTACACAGATGTGCTATTTTGCGTTTTTGTATCTTTCGGATGAGAATAAAAAGCGCAAGCTTATCCACATATGCGTGCGTATAGGCGCTGTTTTTACAGCAGAGCTTGTAATGCTTGCGGTCATTGGCGATAAAACGGATTTTTTAAGCGCGATCTCTATCTTTTATATCGCAAATCTTGCGACAAGTGTCGTTTTTTCGTATTCTCAGGGAAAGAAGCTTCGGCTTTTTGCGGTGGCGCTTACGCTCTTTATAATGTGCGATATTTTAATAGGACTTTCAAGCGCAATAGGCGTTTATCTTGATGTTTCTGAAGATTCACTTTTCTATAAGATAGCTTATCCGAGCTTCAATCTTGCGTGGGTGTTTTATCTGCCATCGCAAATGCTTATAGCTATATATACGGCGCTCAAAAATAATAGGCTGTTTTTTGAAAAATGAGCGTTTTTACAAAACATTAACAAAATAAATACAACCTCTTTAAAAAAGATTGTTTTTTCGTAAACATTCGAGGCTTATAATGTAAGCGTAAACATTAAAAAGCATTTTGGAGGATTTTATGATGAATGAACAGTTTAAAGAAATAAATAAGATAAGGGGCAGATATATCGCTCACGAGCAGACTGATGTAGAAAAGCTAAGAGAGCTTGATAAAGAGGTAAGCTTGCCCGCTCAGATATTTGCATATATATTCGGTACGGTAGCAGCACTTGTTCTTGGCGCAGGAATGTGCTTCGCGATGGGTGTTATTGAGGGCTCAATGATACTCGGAATAATAATCGGCGTTTTGGGAATAGGACTTGTGTGCATAAACTATCCGATGTATAAAGCGATCCTTTCCTCTCGCAGAAATAAATATTCCGAAAGAATAATCACCCTTAGCGACGAAATACTTAATAACAAATAAAAACAAGCAGATGAAAAATCTGCTTTTTTTATTTATGCTCTGCCAAAACACGTTTAAAAATATTCTTGGTTGATATGTACAAAAATCAAACGCGATTTTTGTACATTTTTAACAAAGTTAAAAATAGCCTATTGACAAATTTTATCACATATGCTAAACTAAAAATAGGAAGATAATGAAAAGGCTGTAAAAAGCTTAATTTTGAGAAAGAGAGGTACGGTCCAATGGCACATTTTGTTCAAAAACTATTCATAGGCAATTTGAAACCAACGGTAGATAAAGGGAGAAAGAAAAATGAAAAGATTTTTTTCAATAATATTGACATTGATAATAGTTATGAGTACATTATCAATATCGGTAACAGCAGTAACCTCGGACAGTACCGAAGAAGTCGTAAGCAGTAAAATAAACGACGTTCTCAAAGAAAATTAGAGGATGACTGTTTGCCAAATAAGCCCGATATTTCTGCTTTTGGAACAAAGGTACATATGATTTATAACGGAAATGAGACAGAGTTTTCTGTGGGAA
>JAFTXO010000001.1 GCA_017461765.1 Clostridia bacterium
ACGCATACGGGGGTTATTATTATTATTAGTATTATTATTCGATTTTTGTAATTCCGAGCATCTGCTTAAAGCGCGCGGTTTCACTTTCGTTAGGAGTATAGAATTTTGTAAACGGAATATTGAGCGCGTCGTATTTATGCTCGCCCATTTTATGATAAGGCAAAAGCTCGACAGACTTATGACGTATCCTATTAAGAAGCGCGCCTATCCTCGTTATCTCTTCATCTGTATCGTTAAATCCGCCGATCAGCGGAACTCTGATTATGATATCGCCCTTGTACGTATCAGACAAGCGCTTGAGATTTTCTATTATAAGCTCGTTTGATACTCCCGTGCCCCTTTTATGAAGCTCGCCCGATACGCATTTTATATCGTAAAGAAAAAGATCCGTATAATCAAGCGCACCCTCAAAGCTCTCCCACGGTACGTTTCCCGCAGTGTCGATGGCAGTATGTATCTTATTTTCCTTGCATAATTTCAAGATTTCCAAAAGAAAATCACAATTAAGCATACACTCCCCGCCCGAAAACGTAACTCCGCCGCCCGACGCATCAAAGAAGCTCTTATCCTTTACTATCTCCTTTAAAAGCTCAGGGGGAGTGTACATTTTTCCGCATATTTCTCTTGCTCCGCTCGGACAGAAAAGAGTACATTTCCCACACAGATCGCAAAATTCAAGAGAATTTTTGCAGATGCTTTTACATTTTTGGCAATGAGTACACTTATCCCTGTGAAAAAGAAGCTGTTTTTTTGACGATATGCCCTCGGGATTGTGACACCATTTACAGCTAAGATTACAGCCTTTAAAAAACACAGTGGTTCTTATTCCCGGCCCATCAACGAACGAGCCTCTTTGAATATCAAAAACAGTTTCACGAAGCTCACTCATCGCGCCCTTCTCCATCACATTCGATAAGCATAAGCGCACAAAGCTCGATAGCTCTTAAGAAAGCATCTATGCTTATATATTCATCGGGCTGATGCAAGCCGCCGTGACCCTTAGGCAAGGAAAATATCTTCTTTTGAGCGTACTGTGTTCCTATTTCAGCCGAGCAAGGCAGATATCTTGCGTAAGTTCCGCCCGCGTTTATTATCGCCTGAGCATCTTTGTTACCCGAATATTTTCTATAAACGTCAAGACATTTTTGAATATATGGGTCGTCCTTGCTCACAAAATGCGCTTCATCCGATCTTATGATCGTAACGGACATAGCGCGATCCGAAAGCTCAGAGCATATTTTCGAGCTCATAGCATCTATATCAACACTCGCACCGACGCGGATATCAAATGTAAGATATATTTTTCCGTCCTGCATTTTGATAATGCCGTTTGTGCAGGTCAGCCTGCCGAAATCCGTGTCGTAATTTTCAATTCCCAGCGCTTCGCCGTAATAATTCGACAAAAGATGTGTTAAATATTCGAGTATTTTTCTGTCCTTGACACTGCAAAACGACGGGCATGACAAAATTGCTCTTATCGCCACAAGTCCCGCATTTAACGACCCTTCCGGCAGCGCGCCGTGAGTGGAGATTCCCTTGGCTCTTAAAACGATCTCATCCTTATCACGCTCTGCTTGGACAGATGTGTCCTTTTTAAGCTCATCATATAACGCATCACTGTATTTAAGCCTTACCGTCACGTCTCCGAGAGTTATATTTACCGATCTTCCGCCGCAAAAACCGGTAATCAGTTCAAACGGAGCATCAGATGATACTCCGATCCACACAATGCCCTTGTTTCCGTGATAAAGTGGAAATGCACTGTCGGGAACTAACGAAAAGGTCGGGGGAGTGTGCGTTTTTACATAGCTTTGGATATCCTCCATTCCATTTTCCTCATTCGAGCCCGTAAAGCAGACGAGTCTTGAATTAAACGGTATATCAAGCTCCTTAAAGAGCTTCATACAGTAAAGTGACATGATAACGCCCGATTTGTCGTCAAGTGTGCCTCTGCCAATGATAGCGCCGTCTTTTTCAAGCGCTTCAAAAGGCGCACCAAGCGTCCAATCATCCGACACTCCCACAACGTCGGCGTGCGCAAAAAGTCCAAGGGAGTGTTCGGATTTCCCGAAATACGAAAGAAGATATCCGCCTTCCCTATCGTACTCCGTTTCAAAGCCGTTTTTCTCATACATCTCCTTGATCCTTAAAAGCACTTTTTCGCAGTATGCTCCGGAGCTTACCGACGGAATTTTTATAAGCTCCTTAAGATCGCTTACGATCTCGCCTTTTTTCTCATTTATATAATTGCTTATTTTTTCTCTGTAACCGTTCATAATTTCATTCCTTTTTCGCAGTGCGCTCTATAATATCATCCTGTATGCTTTCCTTGAGCTTTACAAAATAGTCGGAAAAGCCCGTTACACGCACACGCAGTGAGCTATAATTTTCGGGCTGTTGCTTTGCCAAAATAAGATCCTTTTTCGAAACGTAGGTAAGCTGAAAATGAACTCCGCCGTTTTTAAAGAAGGTCTCAAGCATTATAACGAGCTTTTCAAAGCTATCGTCGTTTTTCACAAGTGCCTCGTCAAGAAATATATTCGTAACAGTCGAGCCGCAGCCTATCGCGTAAGGATCAAGAGATGAGATCGAATTAAGAAGTGCCGAAAGACCGCCCCTGTCTCGTCCGCCCGATTGACCGATGCCGAATTTTATAAGCTCGCCGCAATATCTGCCGTCAGGTGTCGCCCGTGTAGCCTCACCAAACCACTTATGATGCTCGTTGTATCCCAAAAGATCGCCGACAAGGAACTGATAGCCAAAAATATTCTTTCTGCCCGAATAAAAGCTATAAAGGCTTTTATAGACACGTGACGCCACGTAATTTGAGGTTTCATCATCGTTTCCGAAGAATTTACCCTTATTTAAAATGAACGCTCTTATATCCTCATAGCCCTGCCAATTTGCTTTGAGTGCGCAAATAAGCGTATCCATACTTATCAACCCTTCGTCGAAAACAAATTGCTTTACCGTGATCAAAGAATCGATAAGATTTGTAATTCCGATAAGCATAGGCGAGGCTATAACTACATTTCCCCCACCCTGTGTCAAGCTTTTGGCATTTTCGATACAGTCGTTAAAGAAAAGGCTCGATATATAATTTATATCCTTTGACCGCTCGGCGTTGTACATATCGTCGTAATCAAGTATCTTTTTAAGATCGGAAAAAAGCTCGCCTTCAAAAATTCCGTAAAATTGCTCAAAATCAGACACACCCTTAACTGCTTCACTCCTTTCGTGAAACAGAGTGTCGATACATCTTAAAATATTACCCTTCGAGGTACTGCCCGTTATCGCGCCCAAAAACGCAGGCTCGTTACAACCCACAGTCGTATAGGAGACCGCTCTTTCGTAAGGAATGGAGCAAAGCTCGGTGTAGCATTTTATCCGCTTTTCATCGTTTGTAAACGCTATTCTCTTATGCGGATCGCGCCTTTCAAGCTCCATCATAAATCTGAACACTTCCCTCGGCGTTTTACTTGTCCAACGAAGCGTAAGCTGAGGAATATATGTTGGAAGCTCCACCATAGACTCGGCTATCAGATATGAAAGCTCGTTAAAGCCGTCCTCGCCGTTTGGCAGATATCCGCCTATGCAAAAATGCGACTCTCCTCCTCTTGTAAAATGAACGGAGCTTATCGGTGTCGATGCCTGAAGCATCAAAAACAGCTCCTTAAGATATTCCTTTGCCTCGCCCTTTGTCAAAGCTCCGCTCCTTATATCGTTTTCGTAAAAGGGCGTAAGATATCTGTCAAGCGTTCCTACACTGTCGGGGTCTGCGCTGAAGCACACAAATATTGAAAGCACCGCCTCGTAAAAGCTGCTTGGCTTACATTTAGGAGCTTTAAGAAGCGCTTTGGAAAGGCGATCAAGGCGCGCTTTGCTTTCGGCATCGGTTACCGTGCACGCAAGCTCATAAGCTCGCTCCGAGCATTTTTCACACCATTTTATAAGCGCAAAAGCCACCTTTTTAAGATCGTTTAAAAATTCAAGCTCCGATGCTTTCTTATGTATCCTTATCGAAGCGTCGATATCCTCGATAATGCCCAAAATGCCCTTTTCAAGCACTCTTTTATAATCGGCAGTTGCGTGCTGCCACTCCATAGTCGAGAGATTTTCTATCGGCTTAAGATAATATTTATCGAGCGCCGCCAGATTAAATTTATGTCCGCCTCTTTTAAAGGCGTCGCCAACGACGCTTCCGTCAAAATTAAATCTTCCCGTAAATGCGCAATACTCGTTTATCTTCGGCTCTTGAGCAAGAATGTACTTGCAAAGAGCATCTGCCTCGCTATCCTCTTTTTCGCGCTTGACAGGCACGCAGTCAACGTACATCTCGCCCTTTAGGGTAAGCTCTGTCAGCTTATCTATTCTTCCGTTCATAAATTCTCCAAAATCTTAATGAATAACTTTATTATATTTACAGTATAGCATTTCAAAGCGAAAAAGTAAATAGAGCGCTTTTATTTCTCTTTAAAATAAAAAGCCGAAAAAGAAATATATTCCGAATATTTTGGAAAATATGACGCTTTTGTGAATTTATGAGATCTTCGTGAACAGTTGCTGAATATTTCCATTTTTGGTTGACTTTTTTAAGTTTTTGATGATAGAATGAAGCTGAAGGAGGTATTTACCATGAAAAAATTATTATCGGCTTTTGTTTTGCTTACATTAATCATCGGCATTTTCGTATCATGCGATACCGATAGCGATCCCTTTTTTGACGATACCGAGACGTCAAGTGAGGAATTGACAGAAGCAAGTGAGGATACGTCAAGCACCGTTTCCGAGCCCTCTGAAAGCGAAACATCAGTACCTGACGCAACTGAAACATCCACATTCGAGCCCGAGCCGGAACCCGAGCCCGAACCCGAGCCTGTCGCAAATCAGCCTTATTACAACAGACTCACTTATGGAATAAGAGATTTCATTCGTGGAACGTACAACTCAAAGCCTATGCTTATTGAAAGTATTGAAGAATTTGATGACATTATAGAGTATAGCGCAACACGTCTTGACGCGCAGTTTTTCGAGGAGTATTCTCTTCTCGTTATTCCGTCAAGTAATTTTCAGGCGGTGGACACTCACCGAATAGTCGGTCTTCACAGTATAAAAGCTATCGGAGATACTGTCGAGCTAACTTACGATTACGCGCTCTGTAGCTTCGATCACGATTTTGATGCAAGAGAAACGCTATTTTCCGCTCCGAACGTTTTTGCAGTTCCTAAAAGTGAGATGCCCGATGAGATAAATGACGGCTTTACCTTAAAAATCAATAAAAATTTTCTTGATAATTATTATTGCGTAAACGAAAGCTCTCTTGCAAAGGAAACGCCTTGGGAGGAGGACAAGGTTTGGGCATTCGATTACAGTATGATAGGCGAGGCGGGGCGCTTTCAAATGAAATATTGCTCCGAAACGACACCTATTTCGCAAGATGAGGTATTAATAATCTTTTATGATTATATAGAGAGCGAAAATTCAAAATTCTGCTCCGCAAGCGCGGTATCGACAGAAAACGGCATCTCTATTACTCTTAATAAGATCTATCTTAACGAAAAGGGTGATAGCTGTGTTACGCCGAGAATATACAAAATCAAGATGTCAAGAAACGAATATTACGGCTCTTTCGGTGAAGTAACATCGTTCAGCGTAGGTCACTCGGATACAATTTTTAATATCAAGCAAACCGAAAACTCGGCTTACAGTGATTATTTAAGCGCAAAGCTTGTAGCCGCAAACGATCTTAAAAGCTTTAATTCTCCCTTTTCCGACGCATACGGCACATATTTTAAATTCGTTGAAAATGCTGAAGAATACAAAAGCATCTTTCCTGCTTTCCAGGCTTCGGAGCGATATTTTAAAAACGATATGGCTCTTTTGATATACCAAAGCTATGAGAGCTTTGATAAATCAATTATCGGATACCGCGATTTCAAGATCGTAGACGGAGAGATATTTTTAACGCTTGATGCTTCAAATTGCGAGACGACCGAGGATTTTAAGCATATATCGATACTCAAGCTTCCAAGATCGCTTGTTTCATGCGATATAAAGGACATTACTAAAATAAATATAACCTACAATACCGTAGAATATCTTGAAGCTTATTCGATAAACGATATACAGATAAAAGATTTTGAAAGCGGTCTGTTCAAGTCATACGAGGAGCTTGTAGCGGTATTTGGTGAGGACACGCCTCTTGTCATTACAGAGACGACCTTTGATGAATATTATATTTTTGTAAACAAAAGATACCCAACATACGGATCCGAATATATAATAGGCTATAAGAACTGTTACTGCGAAAACGGAAGACTGCATTTAACGCTGGATTTTTCAACGTCGTATAAAGCAGATATGCTACTGCGCCACGATATCGATTTTGTTTTCATACCGAAATCAGCCTGTGACGGAGATATAGAGCTTATAAATCTAAATCTTCAATTTGTATCTCAACGCCAGGAGTTTGACGATATAATTATAGATATGGTTGAGTGAAAATAAAGGGGCTGTTGCAATAAGGGTGAGGTTCTTAGCGGAGAATTTTCACTTTGATAAAAGTGCGAGCATCGCATTTGACCAGTCAAACGCGCCTCGGGGTTCCCAAAAAATTCGTAGAATTTTAGGGGTTCGCGAGTATGGGCTAAGCCCAAACCCTTATACAAACAGAAAAAGAGCAAGAGTACAAGGAGACAATCCTTATATTCTTGCTCTGTTTGTTATTAGAAATGAATTGATGCTGACGCATCATGAATTGGATTCGCCATGATTTCTCGCTTCGCTCCATGAATTGAATTGCAACCAATGTGCCTTGGGCACAATTCATGCCGCAGGCAATTCACGAAAGCTTGGCTTTCAATTCACGCAACCGCGAGGTTGCAATTCATTGCGTGTTCTCCGTTAAGAATAACACGCATATGCAACAGCCCCTTTGCTTTTAAAGCTCCGAAAGAGCCTTGAATGTAGCTTTAAGTCCGTTATAGACGTTACGGTAGACCGAGTAGGTCTTTTCGTACTGAGCATTATTTTCTGCGTTTGGCATTTGAGGCTCGGAGTATGAAATTATTTTATCGCACGCCTCCTCGACAGAGGGATAGACTCCTGTTCCGACGCCTGCCAATATAGCCGCGCCAAGACACGCTCCCTCTCCTGCCACGATAGTTTTCGTCGGCATATTATAAAGATCGCAAAGCATTCCTCGCCAAAGCGCGCTCGTTCCTCCGCCGCCTACTGCGAGCATTTCGGAAACGGGAATTTTCATCTCGTAAAGCACCTCAAGGCAGTCGCGAAGCGAATACGAAACTCCCTCCATTACCGCACGCAAAAAATGCTTCCTTTCGTGTATTGCGCTGATGCCCACGAACGTTCCTCTCGCATCGGGATCAAGATGCGGTGTTCTCTCGCCCATAAGGTAAGGAAGATAAAGAAGCTTATCTGCTCCAATCGACACTTCCTCGGCTATTTTATCTATTTCCTTATATGAAAGCTCAGGGGCAAAATTGCTTCTGAACCATTTAAGCGAAAGACCTGCGCCCTGCGTTACGCCCATCACGTGCCACTTGTTAGGAACTGCGCAGCAGAATGTATGAACTCTGCCCGCTTTATCAATGATAGGTGCGTCGGTGTGTGCGTAAACCACTCCGCTCGTACCTATGGTCGTAAATGCTTTTCCGCTTCTTACAGTTCCGCTTCCTACGGCGGCAGCGGCGTTATCTCCTGCTCCTGCGACAACGGGTACGCCCTCCAGAATGCCGATGCCCTTTACGTAGCCCGTCACCTCACAGCTTTCGTATACTCTTGCAAGAAGGCTCTTATCGATATCAAGCTTTTCAAGCACCTCGTCCGACCAATCGCGCTTCGGAACATCAAGGAGCTGCATTCCGCTCGCATCCGAAACGTCCGTTGCAAAAACGCCCGTAAGGCGGTATCTTATATAGTCCTTCGGAAGCAGAATGTGCTTGCATTTTTTATAGTTTTCGGGCTCGTTATTTCTCACCCAAAGGATTTTCGAAGCGGTAAAGCCTGTGAGCGCGGGATTTGCCGTGATCTCAACGAGTCTTTCCTTGCCGACGAGCGCGGTTATCTCATCACATTCCTTGCCAGTGCGCTGATCGCACCAGATTATCGACGGACGAATGACATTTCCGTCTTCATCGAGCATTACAAGACCGTGCATCTGTCCGCTGAAGCCAATTCCGCTTATATTGTCAACGCCCTCGCTTACATACTTAAGCGTTTTTAAAACTGCGTTATACCAATCCTCAGGATCCTGCTCCGCCCAGCCGTTTTTTGGCTGTGACATCGGATATTCTACGGTCATCTGGCGAACGTTGTTTCCGTTTTCGTCAAACAAAACAGTCTTTGTGCCCGACGTTCCTATATCTATTCCTATAAGATATCTCATCATATACCCTCAAACATAATGGAGTTTATAACGCTTTCAAGATATTCCTGTCTGCCGCTCTTTTTAAGCTCTACCTTATCAAGCTTAAGAGCATACTCACTAAGGCTTTCGAGCGTTGCCTTGCCGCTTACTACATCAGCGCCGATACCGCTGTTATATGAGGAATAGCGCTCCTTAACGAACTCGTCAATTCTGCCGTCCTCAACTATCTTATTTGCTATTTTAAGTCCGAGCGCGAACGCGTCCATACCTGAAATATAGGAAAGGAATATATCCTCATCTGTCATTGATCCGCGACGGGGCTTTGAGTCGAAGTTAAGACCGCCGTTTGTAAATCCGCCCGCTCTTAAAACCTCAAGCATACAGTATGTTGCGTTATATACGTCTGTGGGGAATTGGTCTGTATCCCAGCCGAGCAAATAGTCACCCTGGTTAGCGTCGATAGATCCGAATACTCCGTTTATGCGAGCCGTACAAAGCTCGTGCTGGAAGGTGTGACCCGCCAAGGTTGCGTGGTTTGCCTCTATGTTCATCTTGAAATCGTTTTCAAGACCGTATTTGCGAAGGAAAGCAACTACGGTTGCGGTATCGAAATCGTATTGATGCTTTGTAGGCTCCTTCGGCTTTGGCTCGATATAGAAATCGCCCTTAAAGCCGTGCTCTCTTGCATATTTCACCGACATTTTAAGAAGTCTTGCCATATTGTCAAGCTCAAGTCCCATATCGGTATTGAGAAGCGTTTCGTAGCCCTCGCGTCCGCCCCAGAATACATATCCCTCTCCGCCAAGCTCTATTGTTATATCAAGAGCCTTCTTTACCTGAGCGGCAGCATATGCGTAAACGTCAGCATAGGGGCTTGTGCCTGCGCCGTGAACGTATCTCGGATTATTAAAAAGATTTGCCGTTCCCCAAAGGAGCTTTTTATTGTATTTTGCCATCTTCTCCTTTATCATAGGAACTATCTTATCTAGGTTAGCCTGAAATTCGCTGAGTGAAGCGCCCTCGGGAGCTATATCCTTATCATGGAAGCAAAAATAGTCTATGCCGAGCTTATCCATAATTTCAAAAGCCGCCTCGACCTTCTTCTCGGCTATCTTCATAGAGTCCGTTTCACCAAAGCTCTTATCGATAGTACCGATACCGAACATATCAGTTCCGTCTCCGCAAAGCGTGTGCCAATAGGACATAGCAAAGCGGAGCTGCTCTCTCATAGTCTTGCCGCCAACTACCTCATCGGGATTGTAATGCTTGAAGGAAAGCGGATTTTTGCTTTTCGGTCCTTCGTATTTTATTTTTCCAACATTAAAAATTTCGCTCATATTTAATTCTCCTTTATAAATAATTCCCTTTTAAGATTTCCGCCCTTGCGTATAAAGAGCGGTATTGCTTCAAGCGGAGCATCTGCCGTTATCGATGTGCCGCCCGTATATTCCTTGCCTGTGCTTACCTCGATCCAGCTCTCGCCCAAGGGAAGATATACGTATCTGTCTCTTGCACCAAGCTCAAGAATGGGCGCAACCAAAAGATCAGGTCCGAACATATATTCGGTATCGATATCCCACGCCCTTGCATCAGACGGGAAATCGTAGAACAAAGGACGCATAGGAGGCGTTCCCTTTTCGTGAGCGGTTTGCATTATTTCCTTTATGTAAGGCTTCATTCTTTCGCGAAGGAAAATATGATCCCTCATTATGATGTAAGCCGTATCTCCGTAGCTCCAGATCTCGTTATCTCCGCCGGTGTAGCACTGTCCTCCGCCCGTTGCGCCTTCCTCTGCGGGAATATACGGCGCTCTGTAGCCGTGCATTCTTAGCACGGGACAGAATGTTGCATACTCGAACCAACGAACGATAAGCTCCTTATAATCATCATCGCTCGGATCTCCGTAATCAAACCCGCCGATATCCGTAGTCCACCACGGAATTCCCGAAATAGCCATATTAAGCCCTGCTCTTAGCTGATCGTTAAGAGCATCAAAGGTAGGCATAATATCGCCCGACCAAACAAGAGCCCCGTATTTCGCGCTTCCTGCCCACGCACAGCGCACAAGACTGATGATCTCGTTCTCTCCCGCTTCCTTAAGCCCCTCGTAAAAGCCCTGAGCATAATTTACGGGATATACGTTTCCCACCTCGGCACAGTTGCCCTCGTAGTAACGGTGATTGTCGTAATCATATAGCATATATTCGGGCTCTGCCTCGTCAAGCCAGAAAAGGCGAATTCCCTTATCGTAATAGTTTTTCCTTACAGTATCCCAAACGAATTTTCTCGCGCCCGGATTTGTCGCATCGTAAAACACTGTGGGATGAACGAATTCTGTGTGATTTGACGGGCCTCTGTCGTTTCTTATAAGATATCCCTTCTCGAGCATTTCGTGATAATTTTCACTTCCAAACTCGACAGTTGGCCAAACGGACACCATAAGCTCCGTTCCCATCTCCTTAAGCTCCCTCGTCATATCCTCGGGCTTGGGAAAATAATCGTAGTCAAAGCGGAAATCGCCCTGATGCGGCCAATGGAAAAAGTCGCAAACTATGACAGAGAGCGGAACACCAAGCTCCTTATATTTTCTCGCTACCGCCATAAGCTCATCCTGCGTGCGGTATCTGAGCTTTGACTGCCAGAAGCCCATAGCAAATTCGGGCATCATCGGCGCGCGTCCGACAAGAGCCATATAAGCTTCCTCGATCCTTGCGGGAGTATCGTCTACTATTATAAGATAATCAAGCTCGTCTGTGGACTCTGCCTTGAATTTAGTTATGTTTCTTCCGAAGGTAGCCTCTCCTATCGAGGGCATATTCCAAAGGAAGCCGTAGCCAAGGTCGGATATGTAAAACGGAACTGACGCCTGCGAATTTCTGTGTGAAAGCTCAAGCGCACAGCCCTTTATATTAAGAAACGGCTGTTGATACTGTCCCATACCGAAAATTCTTTCGTTCGGGTTGCTCTCGAAGCTCACAGTGAGCTGATATTTGCCCATAAGCTGAGGCTTAAAAAATCTTGCGGGAGTTTTAAGAGGATTAAGCCTGAGTGCCTCCTCAAGCATCACTCTTCCCTTTTGATTATAAAAGGTTATCTTTCCGTTTTTATCTACGGTAGCCCTTGCGTTTCCGTTTACAATTGAGGCAAAATCGCCGTCCACCGTTATCTCAGCCTTGATATCGGGGATTTTTTCCTGCAAGGCTCTGTTCTTTCCGCTGAGTCTTCCCTCGGGAGAAACACGGACGCGAAGCGCGTTTTTGCCCCAAGGCTCGATCCTTACAAGCTCGGAATTAAAAAATCTTACAAGAGCATTTTCTTCCTGTCTTAGCATGATCTGTCTCCTTATATTTCTATTTAATATACTTCAATTATATTTTACAATACATAGCGCCGTATAGCACGACAAATTACTGTTAAAACAGGACAAAATTTAACTTTTTTTAAATCTTGTCCTGTCATTTTATTTGTTTTTTCGGCAATAATTTGATAAATCTCTTATTTTAAAAGAATTTTTTGGAGTATTCCTCGATAAGAGAGATCGCCTTTTCGTCTTTTATAAGATGCTTGTATTTTTCAATATACCTTTTAAGCGCTTCTTTATTTATCTCCCTCGGGCTTTCTCCGACCTTTCTTAAAAAGTTCTTTGAAAGGATATTCTCCTGAGCGGTTTTTTCAAGCAAAAGTCCCGTTTGATATTTGTCATCAAAGCCCTTAAAGGTATCATCTGTCGTTATATATCTGTACGTTCTGTCGGCAAGCCACTCCATAGCCCTCATGCATTTGGGGAAGCAGCCGTCAGTGCCGAGCATTATTCTTTCCGAATACTTACTAAAAAACGCTCTTGATTTGTCGCGGTCCTCGTTGAACGAAAGATACATCTCGCCGCCGGGAGTTATATCAACTCCTACGTTTTCATATCTGTCAAATATATCGCCAAGGCGCTCAAGCTCGTCTGCCATAAAGTAAAAATGTGCGAAAGTGATTATCAGCTTAGGATGCTTTTTAAGCACGTTTTCGATCTGGGAGTAAAGCTCCTCCTTCGTAGGATAATCGCCCGAAACGTACGACCAGCCCTTTGCTATATATTCGGGAGTTGCGTATTCCTCTGTCCAGAACTGTATCGGATCGCACGCGTGCATAAGGATATGCGTGCCGTTCTTTTCAGCCTCGGCAAAGAACTTATCGAACATATCGCTATCAAGTCGGTTTCCTACGTATTTATAAAGATTGGGCTTGCCCTCAAGCATCTTTATTCCGTCAAAGCCGATCTCCATAAGCTCCTTATACTGTATATCAAGCTCCATATCTCCAAGCTTATCGGGATCCTGCGGATAATCAGGGTATGTAAGTCCGCCAAATGCGTATACCTTCGGATTTGCCATCTTACAAAATGCCGCCATTATGTTATTTGAGGGATCTCTGTTTGCTTTTCCCTTCTTTCCCGACGGAAGCGCCGCTATACATACAGCGCGAAACGGGCCCTTTTCTATATATTCGTCGAAGCCGTTTAAAACATCAGCTCCGTCATCCTCATAGCATCCGTCGATATGCAGGTGCATATCGATGACCTCTTTTACCTCATTATTAAAAATCATATCTGCTCCTTAATATTACAAAACTATATGTATTTTATTCCTCGAAAAGCGGCGTTGAAAAATATCTTTCAGCCGTATCGGGCAACACGGTAACTACTCTTTTTCCCTTACCGAGCATCTTTGCGAGCTTTATTGCCGCACATACGTTAGTTCCGCTTGAAATGCCGCACATAATTCCTTCCTTGGAGGCAAGCTCCTTCGAGGTTTTTATGGCTTCCTCATCGTCGATTATACAAATACCGTCGTAAATATCCTGATTTAATATTTCCGGGATAACTCCGTCGCCTATTCCCATTTGGATATGCGTGCCTACCGAGCCGCCTGAAAGGATCGCCGCGTGTCTTGGCTCAGCCGCCCAGATAACCGTTTCGGGATTTGCTGACTTTAGCGCCTCTCCTATACCCGTTATCGTTCCGCCCGTTCCTATTCCCGAGCAAAAGCCGTCTATTTTGCCGCCTGCCTGCTCAAGTATTTCCTTTGCGGTCTGCGATCTTTGAATAGCGGAGTTTGCGGGATTTTCAAATTGCTGAGGAACGAAAACATTCTTGTCCTCTTTTTGCATCTTAAGAGCCAAATTCATACACTCCTCGATACATTTTCCGATATTTCCGTCGTCGTGAACAAGAATTACCTCAGCGCCGTAGTGGCGCACGAGCTTTCTTCTCTCCTCGCTCACGGAGTCGGGCATTATTATCTTTGTTTTATATCCTCTTACAGCGCCAACCAAGGAAAGTCCTATTCCCTGATTTCCGCTTGTCGGCTCAACGATCACCGTGTTTTCGTTTATAAGCCCCTTCGCCTCGGCGTCCTTTATCATATTGTAAGCAGTTCTCGTTTTTATCGAGCCGCCTATGTTAAGTCCTTCAAATTTTACGAGTATCTCCGCTCCGTTCGGATCGGGCATACGGTTTAATCTGATAAGGGGAGTGTGTCCCATTGCGTCAAGAATTGAATTGCAGATCATAAGCTTATCATCTTGCCGAAACTGTCTGTCCGGCAGGAATTATTATTTCCTTTCCAAAGTATTCAAGATATATATCCGTGCACGACGGGTTGGTGATCATGCTTCCGTCGCAGGAGTATATAAGTGAGTTATACGCGCTTACATAATCGTAGATCTCCATATTTGTAGCGTACCAGATATCCTCGCGTCCGCTTATCTTTTTTGCGAAATTTTCGATTATGTACCAGTTATCTCCCGTATGGAACTCATAGCTATGTCCCCAAAGATAGAATAGCTTTGGCGAGTTTGCCCATGTGTAACGTTGCTTTTCTATCGACAAAAATCTGTCAACGAGATTATCAAGCTCCTTATCTGCGTGGTGTGTCGTTGGATCGAGCAAGAGCCAATTTTTCGGCAACTCAAACGAGCGCGTTGAATTTACCGTTCTTGCGTAGACTATTCCGCAGTTCTTTACGATATCTGCGATCCTTTGATCACAGCTTCCGTTAGCGTAAGCCATTCCGCGAACGATTTTTCCCATCTTCTTCTCAAGAAACTCTCTGTTTGAGAGGATATCGCGTGTCGCCATAGCAGCGTCAACCTCACCGAGTGAAAAATGCTCTGCTCCGTGTACCGCTATCTCGTTGCCTGAGCTTAAATACATCTTGAAAAGCTCGTCCTCGGGTATAGTGTGCCAGCCATCCTTGCCTATGCCTGCGTGATTTATGTTAAACGTGCCTTTAAGACCGTATTCGCCCATTATCTCGATAAGCTTTTTATCAAAATCGACAGCATCGTCGTAGCTGAGCGTTACCGCCTTTCTTTTAAAATCGGGGTATCTTAAAAATGTTGCCATAAAGCTTCTCCTTAAAGTGAATTGAATTTGTCCGCAAGCACCCTTGCTACCTTTGCCATCTGCTTTACACCCAAAAATGCGGTGCGCTTACATCTTTTCGAAAGATACTGATCTGCCTCCAGCGTAAGATATCCGTCGTATCCGATATCCTTAAGCGCCTTTATAACGGCGTCAAAATCTATCTTCATTGAAAATGGAATTTGGTGATTGTCGCCTATTCTGTCCGTATCGTGAACGTGAAGCGCCTTTAATCTGTCTCCAAGAGCATATATCATCTCGACAGCCGATGTTCCTATATCGCGCATTTCGGCGTGACCGATATCAAGACAGGCAACGAAGAATTCGTCGTTTACCGCGTCGAGATGAGCGTTAAAGCTTTCGGGCGTCGAGCAAGCGGCGAAGGCGACCTTGCCTTTTTCGTTGTCCCAGTTCCACATATTCTCCGTAGCGATTTTTACTCCGCAGTCCCTTGCAAAGGGCAACAGCTCAAAGTACATCTGCGCGTTTTCCTCGGGAGCCTCATTATTATCGGGATGTATTATACAAATATTACCTCCTGCCTCTGCCGTACATTCGATAGCCGTTTTAAGCTTCTCGTATATTTTCGGAACGCGAGACGGAAACGGAGCGTGGGACTGATTGCAAATTATGCCGTTATCCTCGCCTATTTTTCTCAATTTTCTTGCGTAGCTAAGACACTCCTTAGTCGTAAGTATGTGTCCCGTATCGTAAACACAATGGTTTTGCCAATCGTATTTTGCCATCTCAAAGAGCGAAAAATCCCAAGCATCAAAGCCTGCTCTTGCAACGTATTCAACAGCCTTCTCCTCGCCAACTATCTTTGAGATGCTTCCAATCTCGGTCGATGTTTTTATTTTAAAGTTATCCAAAGAGCGTTCTCCTTTAACATTTCATTATATTTTAATTGTATCACAAACAAATCAGGATTTGTTAATATTTTAAAATATTTACGTACAAATTATAATAAAAAGCCTGTATCGGAAGAAACGCGCATTTGGCGTTTGGCGATACAAGCTTTAATTATTATTTATTTTTGCGCTTTGGCTTGAAAATGCGGTAAATTCCTCTCGGAATAGCATAAAGCACCTTGAAGATGCCAAGAAGTATCTTGTGCTTTCTCAGCTTGAAGCTTACCTTTTCCTTAAAGGTCGCTCTGTCGTACATAAGATACATAAGAGCCTTTTTTATCTTCGAGCCGCCCATGACCTCCAAAAATCCGTGAACAGTTATTTTTGCAGGTGCGCCCGAGTCTACCGTTTGAAGCTGAGACTGATGCCACGTCCAGATATCAAAGATACTGCGCGCGTCATATCCGCCGTAAACCTCATCCTCGACAAGAGCACCCGAGAACATATATCTGTCAAATTCCTTAGCGTGCGTAAGATAATTTTCAAATGCGGCGGAATAATCGCTTGCTCTCGCACTGAAGTTTTCAAAATCGTTACCGAACACTCTTACATATTCCTTGCAGAAATCGACAGCCGCCTTTTGCATCTCCTTGATAGCGTACGTCGCCTCATAGGTGAGCGTTTTTCCTTTTTCCTCAATAATAGGAATTACGCGATTTTCCTCAAAGCTGTAGCCCTTACACGAGGGCACGGGATCCGACATAAAGAATTCGCGCACGATGCCCGATATGGTGGGGGTGTATCCGTAAAAAGAATGTATTTTGAACTTATCCTTAACCGTGATATCGGTAGAATAGCCGTTGGAGTGTAGATAAAATACATCTATCGAAGCTCCCGCAAGATCGCAGATTATGGTCTGAAGCCTTCCGCTGTAGCCAAGATCAAAGGCTGCCGTCTTTTCGGTAAATACGTTTTTGAAAGCGCGCGACGCAGTGTCGAAATTACGCTCCAAAAGCTCCTTATCGTACGAGATCGATATGAGTGCATTTATGAAAGCGTAGTACTCTGTGTCGTTTTCAATATTCTTATCTAATTTTACGCCCGCCCTCTTGTATTGCTTCTCATCCTCCTCACAAAGAGGCTTAAGAGCCGTGGTGAAAATATTAAGAATACCGCGGGGAGTGTGTGCATTTACGTCCATATACTTCGATATCGAGTAAAAATCGTTTGCTTCCTTGATACCGTAAGGCATAAGAGATTTTCTGTTTGCGTAGAAATATTCTGTTTTGATATTATAATTTCTTGAGCTTGCAAGAGCGTCAAAGGCTTCCTTTATCATCTTGCCGTCACGGGCAAGGAAAACTATCTTCTCATAGCCCTCTTGCTTTGATATTTTGTATATCCACTCAGCCATGCCGAGAAGGTGAATACCGAGCGCGGTATAGCCTACATAATAAGCATCGGCATTGTACTCCGAATTCCATTGAAACGGCTTAAAGGGATTGTCAAAATACTTATCAGCCGCAAGCGCAAGAGCGCATCTTACCGGAAGCTGATCCTTTGATGCGGTAGTATCGACCTGTGTCGTTGTTTTGGTCATATTTACATAATTTTGATTACCCGTGTAGATATCGGAGATACCGTTTTCAAAGGTCTCTGTTGCCTTGGGCAAGAAATATGTCGAATATCCGCAATTTTGCGCGCTTACGACATCTGAATTCCAGTTGTCGCCTATATGAAGTATCCTGTCGGCGCTGACACCGAGATCGGAAACTATGAGCTTGAATATATCTCCCGTCGCCTTAAGCTTCAAGGTTTCGCTTGAAATATATAGCTTTTCGTAGCCTGTGTATCCGTTTTTCGCAAGGATCTTCTCTACCGTGCTCTTATCAAGATACATATCCGAGGTTATAATGACCCTCTTTCCCGAAAGCATCGCTATATCAAAAAGCTCCTTTGCGCTTCTTCTTGCGGTACAGTATTTTATTTCAAGCTCCTCCTCAATATCTCTTATAAGATATGCGTCCTCAAGAGATATCGAGCATATGCTCGATAAAGCGGCGTAAATCTCGTTCATCGTAACATCCTGCTCCTTGGAGTCGACGCGAGCCTGATACTCAGCGCTCGCTCTTATCTTCGGGAAGGTCTGCTCCGTGAGAAACGGAACTATCGCGCTTGCACGCTTACCTACCATATAATGAAGATCGGTGGGAGTGTAGAACGGACGAAGAATGAGAGTATCAAATATATCAAACGAGATGACTGAATATTTCTTTTCAAGAATATCGTATTTAAGTCCCTCAAATCGGTCAGACCATGGGCTTGTCAGCTCGTAGAAATAGAAATCGTGCGGATAAGGAAGCTCGCCCTCTCTTACGCCAAACGCGCTTTCCATAGCATCGAGTGCCAAACGGTCGTTTTCGAGCTTTGCTGACCATATATTTCCGCGCCACGTGCGCTGATAACGGCTCTTGAAGGCTTCAATTCCCGCCTTATGCTTTTCATAAAGCTCCTCGCTGTACTCCCTTAAGGAGCTTTCAACATACTGAAACACCTTTCCGATATCGTAGATATTGCGTATTATCTTTTCCTTGGGCAGAGTAATGCTCGTTGACGCCTCGGAGTGTCTGTAATAGAAATAGCAGTCAACGTCTGCAAAGGCAAGCTTTTTTGCGTGAGTGTAGAAAACGGACGAAAAAGCGATATCCTCGCCCATTATCATATGAAAATCTATCTCAAGAAAATACGGCATACATTTTTCGACAAGCTCTCTTTTATAAAGCTTGTTCCAAACGGTGTGCCAAACGAAGTTGCTTCCCTCCTGCTCGTAAAAGGTGGAAAGAAGCTCGTCTCCCGATATCGTATCGTGACTTGTCGTAAAGTTCCTGTAATTATTATAATAAAATTTATATCCTGTCTCGTCAACGTTTACGGTGTTGCCGATTACCATATCGGCATCCTCTTCCTTTATCCTTTTGTAAAGAAGCCTGAACCAATCGACGCTTATGTAGTCGTCCGCATCGACAAAGGCAATATACTCGCCGTTTGCCACCTTAAGCCCCTCTACTCTTGCACGGAACAAGCCAAGATTTTTCTCGTTATCTATAACTCTTATACGCTCATCCTTTTTTGAGTATTCTCTTGCTATCTCTGCCGATTTGTCGGGTGTGCCGTCGTTTACGCAGATGATCTCAAGATTGTCATAGGTCTGCTTTATTACGCTGTCAAGACATTTTGCAATAAACTTTTCCACGCCGTACATTGGTATTATTACGGTCAAGAGCGGATTTTTCATCTATTTTTCTCCTGTTTTATTTCTTCTTTAAAATAGCCTTAAGCCAATTCCACAGCCCGACGTTTATTCTATACCAAGGGCGAAGGAGCTTAGGGCATGATGCAATAACTCCCTCAGGCCAGAAAAGCTCGGGCTTTTTGTTCATTCTTTTAAATATCTTCCCGAAAATTCGGGGAAGGATCATATAGCTGCTAAGCAGCTTTCTTGCATTTTCCTCGGAAAGCGACATATGATAAGCCTCGGTAACATCGTCGCAAAATACGAAGGTCGAATACATATCAGCCTCTTTTTTAGTCGGATATATCATCGCTTTTTTAAGGAGCTTATAGCACCTTTTAAGCGAGCGCTTATAATTAAAATCGCAGGATGCGCCGTTTATGGCGTCGCGTGCGTAGGTTAAAGCTCCGCTTAGCTGATCTTTTATAAGCTCTCTTTGCTTTTCCGAGTATGCGTCCAACGCAAACACAGGGCGCGCCTTTTCATTCTCTACCGTATACCCCTCGGTCATCGGATGAAGTGCCGAGAGCATACATTCAAAGAGATTGTTATTGAATTTAACGCGTCTTTTTATACCGTGATCTCTGTCAAAATAATAGGTAAGATATTCCCCGTCACGCTCGTCCTTCGGCTTTTCAAACATACCAAAGTAAAAGCCGCATATTTTCCCCTTGTAGCCGCAGGAGTCAAGAAGCTGACGCATCGAGCGTTGCATAGAGCCTGTCCAGCCGCTGTCAACTATGGCTACGCATTCGTTTTCGAATATTTTTTCCTGCTCAAAATACTTAACCGTCGGAGCGTATGCTCTTTCCGATGCTTCGAGCACAGCTTCTCTGTAAATATCATCTTTTTTTAATTTGGCACAAAGCTGCTCAAATTCGTATTTGTTAAGGCACTCGTTCTCGTCGGTAACGCCAAGTCGCGCGTATATAGCGCCGGCGGTGCTTTCATCTATTTTCGCTCTTTGAAGAACGGTTTTCGGAGTATTGTAATACCCTCTTATGCAAAGCATATCAAACGCTTCCTCACCGATAAAGCGGTAGGACGGCATACGAAGCGACTGTCTGGAGCAATAAAAATATCTGCACTCTATATCGGTATTCTGCTTTTCACATATCATTTTCGCTATCTCGCAAAGCATATATCCGTCGCGAGCCAAGAAATATAATCGCTTTATGCCTCTTTTTTCGGCTTCGTTCACGACCCATTTCGTATATTCATACATAACAGGCCCGACAACACGGTAGGAATACTCCTCCATAAAGCTCGTTTGGTTCTGAGCATTATTCATCGTTTTTTATTTCCTCACGCCTTTTGCGTTTTTTCTTAAGTCCTTCAAGTATCGGTGACGGGATAAGTCCTACGATAAGCGGCTTTATCGCATAAAAGAAGCCCTTTGGCATAAGCGAAAGCCTTTTGAAGCCTCTTAAGCGAACCCTCACCTCGTCTATTCTATATCTGTATTTCCTTCTTTTTCTTGAGCTTTTATCCTCGCAGAAATAGTAAAGATATTCTTCCATGTTAGCGCCTCTTGAAAAGGTCTGCATGGTCATAAAAAGATCGTAATCCTCCGCACGCCTCGTTTCCTTGGCAACACGGTAGCCACCGGCTCTTAAAAGCGCTTCCCTTCGGAACATGACAGCTCCGTGCTGATAAGGGGATACGAAAAGAAAATCCTTGTTTTCAACACTGAGCGGGAACCTTTCCTTTCCCCAGACTCCGTTTTCATCAAAAAGATAAACCTGCGTTCCAAGGAGCGAGATATCGGGGTGCGACATAAGATAATCCATCTGCTTTTCAAGCCTGTCCTGAGCCGAATAATCGTCGCAGTCGTGGCGCGCTATAAGATCTCCCTCGGCAAGCTCGATACATCGGTTGAGTGAATAGGCAAGCCCCTTGTTTTCTTCGTTTCGAAGGAGCTTTATCCGCTCGTCCCCGTTTGCATATTCGCAAAGGCGCTCCCATGTGTCGTCAGTTGAGCCGTCGTCGCAGATTATAAGCTCAAGGTCGCTATGGCTTTGAGTAAGAATACTTCTGATCGAGCGATCGAACGAATAGCACGATGCTGCGTTATATGCGCCGCAAATAACAGAAACCTTCAAGGCGAGCCTCCTTCGTTTATTTATTATTTTTATTATATCCCAACTTTATCCGTTTGTCAAGAACGGCGTGTCAATTATTGATGTTGGAAGGCGCTGAAATCGGAGCTTTAAGCTCGGAATAATCAAAATCAACAGTAAACGAATAATCTATCTTCTGAAAAACAGCTTCGCCATCGTTTATAACGAACACGACTCCAAGCTCGATATGCGTTATGTTGAAATCCTTGTCAAGCGTGAGCTTTATTTCCTCGCTGCACTGCTTGATGCTGTATTTTTCAAGAGCGTCAAATATAGCATCGATACTCTCCGGTGAAGCGCTATCGCCTGCGATATCCGATAAAAGCTCCTTAAGCGTCGTTTCCTTAAGAAGCGAGATGAGCGCGTTCTTTACCGACGTCATCGAATCTGCTCCCAACGCGCTTTTAAAGAACGAATCAACAATAAGAGAGCCGAACTTTCTTACAAAATAATCGTAAATGCTCTCGCCTTCCTTCGGCGCGTTGAGCTGAGATTTTATCTTACTGCTTGTGATGTTGTTCTTTAAGATCTCAACGATCTGCTCCGTCGAATAGCCCGAATTTGTCTGGATCTTATCGATAAGAGCTTTAATGGCGATCTCCTTGCCCGTTACCTGCTTTAAAGCGCTTTCTATGTTCGCTATGAGCTCATTTAGGGAAAGGTCGTTTGTAAGGCTTTTTTCAAGGAGCAAAATGAAGCTTTGCTCGTCCATATTGATATCAAAAAATGCAAAAAGACTTTCCAAAAGCTCGCCAAGGGTCTTGTCCTCGCAATCAACGAGTATTTTAGCCAAGGAATTAAGATACGGCGCGTGCTCCGATGAGAAGGATAAGGAATATCCGCCGTTTTCCGCAGGCTCGATCTTGCCGTTGAAGGTAAGCGTAGTTATTACCGTGTTTAAAAGCTTTGCAAGATCAGCGCTCGATTTTATCTCAATGCCGATAAGAGATTTTATCTCCTCTCCGTAAAGCTCGAAAAGCTTGTCGATACCGCCCTCGACATCAAGCTCGAAGCCAAGCTCCGCTTCCTTTGTAAGCTCATATTTTCCGTCAAGCTTATTTATAGCGTAGAGCTTGCCGTCAATAAGGATAAGCTCGGTTGAAATCCTTCCGTCCTCGGAAGCTGCAATATCTTCAATGTCGATGCTTGGCACGCTCTGTCCTTTTATGTCGAATTTGAGCTGATACTTGCCGTCTGTCTTTTGTATATAAGCATCGATCGACGTGTCGGTTCTGTTTTGAACGCCCGATACAAGTCCGTCACCCTTAAGCTTTATGTTAAGAGTGATATTGTCCTTTTCCAAAAGTGCAAGAAGCGCCCTTTCCGCGATCGTTCCGCTCGGCGTTGATGAATTTTCCTGATCGGTGCTCGTCTCCTCTTCACTTGAGCTTGCACTCGTGTTCTCAATATTTTCCTCTTCCTTATCACACGCAAAAAGCATCAGGGAAAGAAGCATTATAATAGCTAAAAAAAGTGAAATTTTTCTCATACGATCTCCTTTTTCTGTTCTAATAATTTATTGTAACATATATTATATACGTTTGTCAAGCAAGTGCAGAGTATAAAAAACTGTCACATTTTAGTGACAGTCCATTAATATCGGTTCTTTGAAATTTAAATGATTATAAAGCAATCCTGCGCTTCGTTTCTCAGTACCTTCTCTCATTTGATGGCTTACACTTGGATGCTCTACTCATCCACCACTGTCGTGGTCCCCCTTCCCTGCTAGGGAAGGCAAATTTAGTCTTCCTTGTGTAAAACAGCAACGAAGCATAATGAAGCTTAGTGAAAGCGAGGAGTAAAGAGAGCGGTCGCGCTGGAGTCCTCCTGAATATACCCCTCCTCATACCCCAACGAAAGCGCGTATTCAACGACACTGTCGTACTCGAATGAGGTTATGCGTCTTTTTATTTTCTTGTATTTTTCATCACAGAAGTCGGGGGTATATTGGCTCATTAAGGAGAGCTTTACCGAGCTTATGTCTATTCGTTCTTTAACCTCTTTCAGTATTCTCATGCTGTCTTTTCTCGCTCCGGGCATTACAAGATGGCGAAGGATAACGCCCTTTTGCATAATCCCGTTTTTATCAAGGACGCATCTTGGCTGAAGCTCGACCATCTTTTCGAGCGCACTTATCGCGTGCTCAAAATAATCGGGAGCTTTTGAATATTCCTTTGAAAGCTCAGGGGAAAAATATTTGATATCGGTAAGAAAGATATCAACGTACGTGCGCAGCTTTTCTATCTCGCTTGCAAGCTCATATCCGCCCGTATTATAGACTACAGGGATCTTTGGCTTTGCGATATCGATAGCCTCTCTTATCTTGTCTGAAAATTGCGTCGGGGATACGAGATTTATATTGTGCGCTCCGTCGCGCTCAAGTGATGTAAATATGTCGGCAAGTGTCGCTATATCAACTGCTTTGCCGTACCCAGTGTGGCTTATCTCCTTGTTCTGACAAAAGACACATCCAAGAGGACAGCCTGAGAAAAATACCGCTCCGCTGCCGCGCTCTCCGCTTATACATGGCTCTTCCCACATATGAAGCATCACCTTTGCCACAGTTATATCATCGGTAACGCCGCACGCGCCGACGCATTTTGAGCGGTCTATTTTGCATCTGCGAGGGCATTTTTCGCAGAGGAGTGTCTGATTTTTTAGATCCTCGCTCATATATTGCCTGCCGTCAGCTTGATTATTTTTCTTATATCGTCGGGCTGATCCTTTGCCTCGTGCGCCGTACGGTTTCTCGACACATACCCGCACTTTTCACACTTATGAACGATCATGTAGCCTTTTTTTGAATCTATCTCGACTCTTATCGGCTTCATAATTCCGCCGCAGTTGCTTGCCCTGTCGCCCGGCATTACGTCAACGTGCTTTGAGCAAAGACATTTCGGGCAGTGATTTCGCGACGAGTATCCAAGCGGCTTTACCTCAAATCCGCAATTTTCGCAGATGAAGCCGCTATCGTTTTTCGTAAATCTTTTAGTTTCCATAAAACCTCATTTTCCAACGCAGAAGCGCGAGAATATCCTATCAACGATCTTTTCCGTTATCGCGCTTGCATCTATCATTTCAAGCTCGGAAAGCGCATTTTCCAAGCTGAAGCAAACGATATCGGGGGTTGAGCCAAGATCAAGCTCTGAAAGAGCGAAATCCACCTTTTCAAGCGCGGAATTAACGCTTGAAAGCTGTCTTGCGTTGGCTATCACTGCATCGTTTGTTATATCGATCTCGTCAAGAGCGTACATATTAGAAAGATTTTTCTCAATATCGCACACTCCCTCGCCCGTTTCGGCGCTTATATAGACCGTACGCTTTATTTTTTCCTTTATCCTTTCTTCAAACTCAGGCGACATTTTTCTTTCTTTGTCGCATTTATTTATTATAGCAATAACGCTCTTTTGCGAGCCTTGATCAAGAATAAAGCGATCCTCGTCGTTCTCCTCTTCGCTTGCATCAAAGACACATAGGACAAGCTCTGCCTCGTCCATTTTTTCCTTTGCGCGTAAAACTCCGATCCTTTCAACCGCATCGTCGGTATCGCGTATTCCCGCGGTATCGGCAAGCCTTAACGTAACGTCGCCCACGGAAACGGTGTTTTCTATAACGTCTCTTGTCGTGCCCGCTATATCGGTAACGATCGCCAAGCTCTCGCCAGATAAGAGATTGTAAAGCGAGCTTTTTCCCGCGTTCGGGCGTCCGACTATCGCCGTTTTTATTCCCTCCGTGACCGCCCTTGACGCGCGATAGCTCTTTTTAAGCCTTTGAAGCTCGGAGCTTATGATTTTAAGCTTTTCGCAAAATTCCTCTCTGTCCGTCTCTTCAATATCCTCGTCGGGATAATCGATCGTTGCGTAGGCTCGCGAGATAAGCTCAAGCATTATCTCCTTTATTTCCGAAAGCTTAGATGAAAGAGCGCCCCTCGCCTGTGATGAGGAAAGACGAAGCTGTGCATCGTTAAGAGCATCGATAACTCCGCCGACCGCTTCCGCACGGGAGAGTGTGAGCTTTCCGTTTATATAGGCGCGCTTTGTGAACTCGCCCGCCAAAGCCATTCTTGCTCCGTTTGAAAGAACCGTTTCAAGAACCGCCTGCGTTACGTAAAGACCGCCGTGACAGCAAATTTCGCACACGTCCTCGCCTGTATACGATGCGGGAGCTTTAAAATACGTGACCGTTACGTCATCGATCGCAACGCCGTCTCTAATTATGCTTCCGTAATAGCATTTGCGGGGACAATGCTCCTTTTTGAATGATGACGAGGAAAATACGCGCTCAGCGATCCCAAGCGCACCGTCTCCGCTTATTCTGATCATAGCCACCCCACCCTTACCTCTTGCGGTGGAGATGGCTGCTATTGTATCTGCTTTCATGTAAACCTCATTTTAACTTTGCAAAAGTGGCTGCCGCTAATGCGACAGCCTCTCTTTGTTATAGTTGTTTTAGTTCTGTACTTTTACAGGATCAATATTGCCATACAACCGATTGGAATGTGCCCGAAGGAGCGTTAACCTCGGTTGAGCCGAGCTTTTCAAATGTTGATACCTGAGAAACCTCTGCGTAGATGTTCATGTCAATTCCGCTTATCGTCATATTCATATCCATTGTATAATCAGCGATCATATTTTCAATATTTCCGTCTGCATCAAAGTAAACTCTGTAAGCAACGTCGGAGATCTTTACTTTTACGTCGTACTGAGCGTACATATCTGCGATAGCGTTACCCATCGTTTCTGTGTAGGATTCGCCGTCGATCGTGAATGCAAGATAGTATGTTTCGCCAAGCTTTTCGAATTTTGCATCCTTAAGCATGCTTGCATCAACGCCCGCCAAGAACTTCTGATCGGGATCAAGACCGAGAGAGGTATAGTATTTATCTATATCAAGCTCGCCCTTTTGCTTTGTTCCCTGGTTGTTCTGATAGTACATACCGTTTATATACCAAGCCTCAACCTCGCCGTTAACGCTTGAGGTGATCTTGTTATAGAAATTGTCGTTGTCCATCTGGTTTACAACGGTCTGGATAACATCCACAGACTGTTGAACGCCCTGCGAAGGAGCGGTCATATCCATATGGATATCCTGTTCTGTTGTGATAGTTCCGTTTGTGATATTTGCAAGATAATCGTAAGCATCGCCATAGATCTGCTCAGCGTCCTTACCGTTAAGATCTTCAACCTCTTCAGGACCGTTTATAACGAGATCAGCGAGCTCCTCTGCATCAGAAACGACAACTACATTTTTTTCTGCCTTTATGCTATTGCCGTCGCCTGCAAGCATTACGGCAAACAATTTCTTTGCACCTTCAGCCTGATCCTCGTTATCAAGCTCGATTATAACAACGTTGCTTTCAGAAAGAATTCCCTCGTACTCATATGCGGAAACTACCTCTATTTTTGAGATGCCGTTTGCAACTTCCTTAACCGTTGATGCGTCAACGCCAAGAGCTTCCTCAATTTCCTCGTCAGTTGAGTCTTTTACAAGTGTTTTAAGCTCTTCAAGCATGAGATTAAGCATTTCGCTCATCTCTTTCTTTGACTCTTCGGGATCCGTAGACATTTCAAAGCCTGCATTCTTGACGTCCTCAAGTGCCGCCTCGATATCGAATTTGTTTGAGGGAATCTCAATTATTTCTGTTGATGTTTCATCCTTGCCTGAGGTCTGATCGTCTACCGATCCGCCCTTACCGAGAGCCGCATCGAGAAATTCCTCTGTTGCTGAAACGATAACTACCTTTCCTTCTCTGTGAACGAAAACATCCTCACTGTCGGGATCTGCCTTTGTTGCTTCATAGATCGTTTTTGCGTTTGATGTTGTTGCAAACTCAACTATGGTAAGGCCTGACGTATTTATTGCTACGCTCTTTATAGCAACCTCAGCATCGTATTCGGATTTGAAGTTTGCTTCAAGCATAGCGATCATTTCCTCGTCGTCAACGCTATTATAGCTTACGCCTGCTTCATCAAGATTTTCAAGTATTTCGCTCATCGTAAGGGGGTCATCTTCTTCGCTCGAGCCGCCGCTCTTATCGCAGGCAACGATTGAAAATGCCATGAGCAATACAAGAATAAGTGATAAAAATTTTTTCATTGTTTTTCCTCCGTTTGATATAATTATTTTTATTTTTGATATTTTAATTTGATCATCCTTCGATATCGAGATACTGATCCGCATCGCTCGGAGCAGATATATTTATAGTTCCGAAGGTTACGACGCTTGTCGTTTGCGAGGTGGTCTCGGTATATTCTCCGCAATCGAAGCTTACCTCCGAGGTTATTTTCGATAGCGTACCGTGCTCGTCAAAGCTGAACGAATATTCTGCCTTTAAGCAGGTCTTTCCGTATGCTGTCGAGATATATTCAAGCCCTTCGCCCTCCAAGACAGCCTTAACGGTCACGCCGTCGCCGTCCTTTGTGAACATTTTATCCTTGAAATAATTTTTCGCGATAAAGAGCGAGATCGATGTACGAGAGGCAAACTCCTCCTTCGAAAGCGGATATTTTACCTTTTTCGAGCCGTTGTCCGTATAAAGGATACCGTCAACGTACGTTTGAGTATATGCGGCAGAGTCGTCATACTTTCGGGTATAATAATATTTTTCCGAGCCTGCGCGCATTTCGGTCGCAGTCATCCTTCTTTCGATATTCGGTGTACCCTCGGTCTTATATACCTGCTCGATGGTTATGTGATAATTTTTGTTCTGATTTATCTGCTTTTCGGCATTCTCGATAAGCTCAATGGGCGTTTTTCCGTTAAAATCAGCCATTTCCTCTGCTTCCTTTGAGCATGAGGTCATAAAAGCGAGCGAAAGAAGCATAACGAAAGCAAATATAAGTGATAACGCTTTTTTCATTATTCTTTTTCCTTTGAATGTTCTTACAAAACAATTCTATCATAATAAATTTATAAAGTCAATAATTATTTTATAAATATATTATAAACGCCCATTTCGCACCCCTATAAAAAAAGGGGCTGTCGCTAATGTAACAGCCCATATGGCGTGAGTGAACAATCACAGAATAAGCTCGGGGTAAAATTGACGAATTTTTTCCAAGATCTTCTCTTTTCTTGTCGATTTGGTGAGTGGAAGGCGAAGCTCGTTCTCGCAAAGCCCCATAAGGCTTAGCGCGCATTTTAGCGGGATCGGGCTGACCTCTGCGAACATCTCCTCAACGATCGGCGCGATCTTATGCTGAAGCTTTCTTGCTTTTGATATGTCATTTACGAAAAAGGCGTGACAGAGTGTCGATATTTCGCTCGGTATTATGTTTCCGACAGCTGAAATTACGCCCTTTGCGCCGAGCGAGAGAAACGGCAGCGTCAGCTCGTCGTTTCCCGAATAAAAATCGTATCTGCCGTAGAATTCAGCCATCTGCTTACCGACCTCGACCATATCGGGGTTTGCCTGCTTTACCGCAACGATATTTTCCACACCCTCAAGCGCTCTTAACGTGTTTTTTGATATTTTCATTCCCGTGCGCGACGGAACGTCGTATAAAATTATCGGAATATCGACACTCCTCGCCACCTTTTTGTAATGCTTTATAAGTCCGTCCTCGCTTGTTTTGTTATAATAGGGTGTAACGACAAGACACGCATCAGCGCCCATTTTTTCGGCTTCCTTCGTCATTTTAAGCGTTCTTTCCGTATAATTCGAGCCTGTGCCGACAAGGATAGGCACTTTGCCCCCGACTCTTTCCTTTGCGCAGGCGATTATGCTCTTTCTCTCTCTTAATGAAACGGTCGCGCTCTCGCCCGTCGTTCCCAGCACGCAGAGCGCGTCAGCTCCGCCCTTTAGTTGATAATCTATCAGGCGTCCATACGCCTCGTAATCGACCTTGCCTGACTTAAAGGGCGTAACAAGCGCGGTCGCCATTCCCGTAAAAACGGCAGTTTTTGATTTCATAACTGTAAAATTTCCTCCAAAAATTCAAAAATCGGTTGAAAATATAAAAATAATATTATATACTATAAGGTGAACTACTTTTCTATTACAAATATATTCACGTTTACGATTTTTGACTAAAGGATTTGAAATGATAAAAAACACCTTACCGAAAACGACGCTTCATACAAGCGATTTTTATTACGAGCTGCCGAGCGAGCTTATAGCTCAAACACCGATCGAGCCTCGGGATCATTCAAGGCTTATGGTGCTAGGCGACGGCAAGATCGAGCATAAGCACTTTTACGATATTATCGATTACTTAAAAGAGGGCGACACCCTCGTTATAAACGATTCAAAGGTAATTCCCGCGCGCATCTACGGAGAAAAGGTTCGCGAGGGTGATGACTTCGTCTCTGCTCCGTCAAAAATAGAAATGCTTCTTTTAAAGCAGAGGGAGAACGAGCGCTGGGAGGTGCTCCTTCGCCCCGCAAAGAAGATAAAGCTTGGGGGACGTGTCCGTTTTGGGGACATTCTTACGGCTACCGTTGAGAGCGTTGTGGAGGACGGAAACAGAATAGTTTCCTTTGATTACGACAGGGACAAGTATTCAAACATCTTTGAGGTACTTAACCTTATCGGCTCAATGCCGCTTCCGCCCTATATAACTAAAAAGCTTGAGGACAAGGACAGATATCAGACCGTATATGCGCGCGAAAACGGCTCTGCCGCCGCTCCTACCGCGGGCCTTCACTTCACAAAGGAGCTTCTTGAAAAAATAAAAGCCAAGGGAGTGGCGATCGTTCCCGTCATGCTTCATGTCGGGCTCGGCACATTCCGTCCCGTTAAAGAGAATAATATAACCGATCATATAATGCACACGGAATATATCGAGGTTACTAAAAAAAGCGCCGATATAATAAACGAAAGAAAACGCGCAGGCGGCCGCACGGTCGCTGTCGGCACTACCTCTTGCCGTACGCTTGAAAGTTCCGCTGATGATGACGGAATCATCCACCCTGTGTGTGACGATACGGGAATTTTCATCTTTCCCGGATATAAATTCAAGGCGGTCGACGCTCTTATAACGAACTTCCACCTGCCCGAAAGCACGCTTCTTATGCTCGTTTCCGCATTTTACGGCAAGGACGAAATGATGGATGCATATAAATGCGCCGTGGACGAAAAATACCGCTTCTTCTCCTTTGGAGATGCAATGTTCATTCAGCACAATAAACAGGCAAATAGCAGGTAAAAGGTAAGAGTGAAAAGTGAAAAGGTAGCTTAAGCTTTTTACACGTGTACGCAAATCTCGAGAAACAACACAGCTTGAACGATAGTCGAGGTCATCATCGAGGAGCAACGCAGCATTTCAAGATTTATTGGAGGTCAAATGAAGATTTTAGCTTTAGTAGGCCCTACCGCCGTCGGCAAAAGCTCTCTTGCAATAAGACTTGCAAAGGAGCTGAATGCTGAAATAATTTCCTGCGATTCGATGCAGATCTATCGCGGAATGGATATCGGTACTGCAAAGGCGACGAAAGAGGAAATGGACGGTGTGCGACACCACCTTATAGATATTTTAGATCCCGACGAAAGCTTTTCTTGCGCGGATTACGCTTCTTTGGCTAAGGAAGCTATCAAGGATATTTCATCACGCGGCAAGCTGCCGATATTTTGCGGCGGTACGGGACTTTATCTTGACAGTGTTATAAAGATTCCTTCCTTTTGCGACACCGCAAAGGACGCATCCTACCGAAATGAGCTTGAAAAATTCGCTTTGGAAAACGGCAACTCTGCTCTGCACGCTATGCTTGCTGATATTGATCCCGAAAGCGCGCTTTCAACTCATGAAAACAACGTCAAAAGAGTTATCCGTGCTCTTGAGATTTATAAATGTACGGGCGTTACAAAGAGCGAATGGGACAGACGCTCGCGCCTGACCCCGCCGCCGTACGATGCGCAGGTATTCTTTTTGACATACGAAAATAAGGATCTGCTTTACAAAAGGATCGAGGAGCGTGTCGATATAATGCTCGATACAGGGCTTCTTGACGAGGCGCGTGCGCTCTACGAAAGGGGTGCGCTAAGTGCGGATAAAACAGCCTCCGGCGCGATAGGATACAAGGAATTTATTCCGTACTTCAAAAACGAAAGCTCGCTTGAGGAATGTATCGCCGCTCTTAAATTGTCGACACGTCACTACGCAAAACGCCAGCTTACATGGTTTTCAAAAAAAGAGGATTATCACAAAATACCCGTTGACAAAACGGACGCTTATTCATACATAATGCATACCGTGGGAGATATAAAATGACAAAGAAAGAAATTTTACAAAACTACAAAAGCACGCTTAATAAAATATCGTCCCTCTCAGACGGACGAAAGGTTTCTCTGCTCATCGCAACAAAGATGCAAAGCGCCGAGGATATAAATTTCCTTATCGAAAACGGCGCATCGATTATCGGTGAAAACAGAGTTCAGGAGCTTTTGCAAAAATACGACGAAATAAAAAAGGACAAGGTGTCGATCCACCTTATCGGCTCGCTCCAGAAAAACAAGGTGAAATATATTTGCGACAAGGTCGATATGATACACTCCGTCGATTCTCTGTCGCTTGCTGAGGAGATAAACAAAAGATGCGCCGCCATCGGCAGAACGATGGACGTTCTTATCGAAATAAATTCGGGACGCGAGGCGGAAAAGGGCGGAATTATGCCTGAGGACGCAAGGAGCTTTTTAAGCTCGCTTGCGGAATTTAAAAATATCCGCGTGCGCGGTCTTATGACAATGGCGCCCAAATGTAAGAGCGAAGAGGAATACAGAGGCTATTTTGCGCTTACGAAAAGCATTTTTGACGAGCTTTTTAAGGATGATGACAGTGCCATACTCTCAATGGGCATGAGCAACAGCTATGAATACGCAATCAAGGAGGGCGCGACGCTTGTAAGAGTCGGAAGCGCTATTTTCGGAGAAAGGAAGTATAATTAAATGGGAATTTTCAGTAGATTTTTCAACCGCTATACCGAGGACGATTTCGAAGAAGAGGAGATCGAGGAAAAGATCGAGGACGGTGCGAGCATCGCCCTTGGCGGAACAAATATTGAGCTTAAGGTAATAAAGCCGACGGAGTTCGAGCAGATCCTCGTTGCCGCAGACAGTCTTCTTGAAGGAAAAACAGTCCTTCTCAATCTTGAAGGGCTCGATCGCGCGATCTGCCGCAGAATGATAGACTTTATAAGCGGCGTGGCTTACGCGCTCAATTCAAATATCAAAAAAGCGACGAAGGACTCTTATTTCATTACTCCCCGTGACGTAGACGTAAGCGGAGAGGCTTTTGAGAACCCCACAGATGACGGGGATACCTTCTCGGATATCTGATAAAATTTTTTGAGGAGATATTATGGATTTTATTAAAGTTATAGCTTATACGCTTATATATTTGTTAAGTCTTTTTGAGATCGTCCTCGTAGTTCGCGCTATCTGCTCCTGGGTTCCGTATTTCAGAGAGTCAAGGGTAAGCCGGATAGCAAATACAATTTCAGAGCCTATAATCGCGCCTATTCGGAATATGCTTATGAATATTTCGTTCGTGCGCCGTTGCCCTATCGATCTTTCGTTTCTTGTTTTGTATATCTTTATCCGTATAGCAAGCTCGGTGCTCACGGCGTTCGTTTACTATGTATAAATTAGTTTTATCAAAGGAGAAAATATGCCTTTTTTCGTGATTTTAATTATAATAATCGGCGGAGGTGTCGTGCTTGACCAGGTAAGTAAGCTCCTTGTCGATTCCCTGATGGAGCGCGGTGAGAGCATTGCCGTGATCGAGGATGTTTTTCATCTTACCTACGTTCAGAACAGAGGCGCGGCATTCGGTATGCTTTCAGACAGCAGATGGGTATTTATGATCCTTTCAACTATCGGTATAATCGCGCTTTGCGTTTATCTTTTCCGCTTCTGCAAGGAAAGCAATATTATAAAGATCGGTCTTGCTCTCGTTATAAGCGGAGGCATCGGAAATATGATCGACCGCACGCTTCGCGGATTTGTTGTCGATATGATCGATATGCGCTTCGTTCGCATCTATAATTTTGCCGAGGGCGAGGTAACGGGCTTTTACGTATTCAACATCGCGGATTCGTTCGTTTGTATTGGTATTGCGATAACGGTGATATGGCTCATAAAAGAAATTATTTGTGAGTTCAAAAACAAGAAAAAGGCTGATAAAAAAGATGAAAATAACGCCTGAAAATACAAAAAAGCGCCTTGACGTGTTTGTTTCGGAGGCTTTATCGTCTACTCGCTCCCACGCTCAGCTTTTGATCGAAAACGGAAACGTAACGGTAAACGGCAGGATCGAAAGCAAGAACTACCGTCTGCGTGAAAACGACGATGTGGATATCGAAGAGGAGGAAGCAAGGGAGCTTGATGCGCTCCCTGAGGATATCAAGCTCGATATAATTTACGAGGATAGCGAGATAATCGTTATAAACAAGCCCTCGGGCATGGTCGTTCATCCTGCGCCCGGCAACGAAACGGGGACGCTCGTAAACGCGCTTTTATACCACTGCAAAGACACTCTCTCGGGTATAAACGGCGTTATACGCCCCGGAATAGTTCACAGAATTGACAAGGATACAAGCGGACTTTTGGTCTGCGCCAAAACAGACGATGCGCATATTTTCCTCTCATCTCTTTTGAAGGATCACGGCATCAAGCGCACATATCACGCTATCCTTACAGGTCATTTAAAGGAGCAAAAGGGAACTGTCAATGCGCCGATTGCGCGTCACCCTGTGGACAGAAAAAGAATGGCTATCGTCACAGGCGGCAGAGAGGCTATTACGCATTACGAGGTGATCGAGGAGTTTCCCTCGTTCACGTATGCGAAAATGAACCTTGAAACAGGCAGAACTCATCAGATAAGAGTTCATATGAGCTACCTTGGTCACCCGATAATCGGAGATACGGTATACGGCGGGGGAAAAACTCCGTTCGAAAAAGCCAATTCCAAGCTGCTCCTCGGTCAGTGTCTGCACGCAAAGGAGCTTTCCTTCCCGCACCCCAAAACAAGGGAGATAATGACCTTTTTCTCGCCACTCCCCGAGGAATTTGAAAAATTACTTACAAGGCTGAGGCAACAATGACAGAGTTTTCAAAAGAGCTTATAAGAGTAGCCGAGCTTAACGAGGCTACAAAAAATTTAATATCGCAAAAAAGCGCCGAGGTTTTCGAGGCGCTTTGCTCTCATATGCTCGAGGTGAACGAGCATTTAAATCTTACCGCAATAAAAGACACAGACGGCGTTATTCTTAAGCATTTTGTCGACTCTGTGGCGATAGTTCCATACATTGAAAGCGGCGCGCGTGTGTGCGACATTGGCTGCGGCGGCGGCTTTCCTACGCTTCCTATCGCTATTTTACGCCGTGATGTGTCTATTTTGGGCGTTGACAGTGTTACGAAAAAGGTTAATTACGTTAAGGATACTGCCTCGCTTCTCGGTCTTTCGAACGTAGCGGTTTCAAACTCGCGCGCAGAGGAGCTCGGACAAGCTCCCGATTACAGAGAAAGCTTTGATCTCGTTTGTGCGCGTGCGCTCGGTAAGCTTTCGTTGCTTTGCGAGCTTTGCTTGCCGCTTTTAAAGGTAGGCGGAAGCTTTATTGCTATGAAGTCGCTGACAACAGGCGAGGAGCTTGAAAATGCGAAAAACGCGATATCCGTCCTCGGTGCAAGGCTTGATAGGATCGTTGAATACACACTTAAAAACGACACAGAGGAGCTTACCCGCACAATGGTTATAATAAAAAAGGTATCTAAAACTCCAAAGCAATACCCCCGAAACAATTCGCAAATATCAAAAAAGCCTCTTTGAGCATAGCGAAAGGATATTCCATGACAAGACGAAAGCAATTTTTACTCGGAATGAAGCGCTCGATACCCGTAATGTTCGGCTTTATTCCCGTTTCGATAGCGTTTGCCGTTTTGGCGGGCGAAGCGGGGCTTTCAACGCTTGAAACCATACTTATGTCGGTT
Organism: Clostridia bacterium; assembly: GCA_017461765.1. Lineage (GTDB taxonomy): Bacteria > Bacillota > Clostridia > Oscillospirales > CAG-272 > RGIG2000. The sequence goes on from JAFTXO010000001.1 coordinate 34,989, forward strand.
TTTGTATTTGCAGGCGCATCGCAGATCATGGCGATCGAGCTTATATCCTTGGGCTCTGCATTCTTTGAGATAGTTTTTGCGACATTTATCGTCAATCTTCGACATTTCATAATGGGAACGTGCATAATGCGCAAAATGAAGAAAACCAAGCTTCACGAAAAGCTTATCTGCTCCTTCGGTGTTACCGACGAAGCGTTTGCGCTCACCGCCACAATGCCCGAAAGGGAGCTATCGCCTTGGTTTATGTACGGCGTAATCGTAGTGACCTACGGCTCATGGGTAGGCGGAACGGTGATCGGAGCCTTCGCAAGCAACATTCTTCCCGCTCAGCTTTCAAACGCGCTCGGTATCGCGCTATACGCGCTCTTTATCTCGATCCTTGTTCCGAGCATCAGAAAAAATCTCAGGCTCATTCTTCTCGTTATCCTTACAGCGATCGTTAACAGCATCCTTGTCTGGATAGGTCTTAAATCGAGCTGGTCTATCATCATCTCCTGCATTGTGTGCGCTCTTTTCGGAGTTTGGTTTATAAAAGATCCGAGCGAGCCGGCATCTATCGACGGTGACGATGCTGATACTTTCCCGAAAGCTTCCGAGGAGGTGTCACAATGAACTACATAGCTCTTGCTCTTTGTATGATGGCAGTTACCTACGGCGTGCGTCTTTTGCCGTCGTTTATAACCGACAAGATAAAAATAAGCCGCAAGGCGGAAAAGTTTTTAAATCTGATTCCCTTCACCGCCCTTGGCGCGCTGATCTTCCCCGGAGTTTTAAGCGTTGATGCTTCAAGGTGGTATGTCGGCGCTATCGGAGCTGTCGTTGCGATCGCGCTTTCGTGCATAAAAAGAATGCCCACAGCAGTAACTGTCATCGCTTCCGTTCTCGTAACGATGCTATTCTTTATTTAGCGCAAGCGACCGCAGTGTGAGTGCGATTTTCCCTCTCCGTCAGACTACTGCTGCCACCTTTCCGAATATCGAGGCTCTTTTCTGCAAGGAAACCCGTCTTGGCGTGCCTTCCCTGCTAGGGAAGGCTATCTTAATTTATTTTTGCATACAAAAAGAGACCTAAGGGATGTGCTCTAAGGGACAGTTTTGAAATTCAATATAATATGGTACCTACCGATAGGAAAAGGACAGCGACGAAAAATCGTCTCTGTCCTTTTATGCGACCCTCATTACTCACAACCATGTTTTATTCTTTGTTTTTTGGATCAAATTCAGGAAAACAAAGCAAATAGTAATCACATTCGTCGCAACAGCACTCAAAGCCCTGCTCTCCGTTGCCAAGACAAACGGTAGGCTCTCCGGGCATAAGCTCTACATCGGTAAGATCCATTACCTTTTTTCGAATATTCTTGCTCATATATCCCCCTATAAACATATAAAAAGTGCGCCGACCGTAATCAGCGCACAAAAACGCAAATTCCAGTCGTCGCCAAACAAACTATATACAGATTGGGTATATGAATACTCTCTCGTGTACGGAATTTGCATTTTATCAAATTCATCACAAAAGAGTATGGTCAAAAAAGGGTATAAGTATCCCTAAAAATTAAAATACACCCAAAGACAGTATATTTAGTTTGTTTGGCCCTTTAATTATATCACACTTTTTTCGATTTGTAAATATTTTACGAAGAATTAATAAAATCACCTTCCGAAGGCTATTTTAATTTATTTTTGATATGCAAAAAGAGACTGTCATGCAACAGTCTCTTTTATTTTTATTATTATAGGTTTACTGAGTTAATTACTCAACGTAATCCCCTCCGTAGAAGTCAAGCTCTACTTTAGCGCCGTCTGCAGCTATTACGATTACGCCAAAGTCCCAATGATTTTCGTAATCATAACCATTTATGTTATTAAGAGCCTCGAAAACGCTTGCGTCGATAACTACCTTGCCGTTTTCAACCTTAACACCGTCAATGTCTATCTCTTCATCATAATATATCTCAACAATAACGTCCTTAACGCTTGCCTTGCTGCCCATTACGAGATCAACAGTGTAGCCGTTTTTAAGAACCTCTTCGGGAGTTACGTCATATGTCCAAGAGTAACCATCTTCATCAACGTAATCGTTGCCGATCTCGATCCAGGTTTCTTCGGCATCGATGAAATTATCGGGAACTGCGAATTCGCTATCTGAAACAGATGTGTACTCGAATTTAACGGATACGCTTTCGCTCATATCAGTCATAACCTGACCATCAATTGTCATCTTCATATTCATTGACATTGAGATCTCTTCGAGTCTGTAATTGGAGTCGAGTCTGAACTTGAAGGACATATTGTACTTCTCGTATTCAGCTGTGCCCATCATTGCGAGAGTTTCGTTGATTGATGCAAAGTCGTCCTCGGTAACTTCTTCATCTGCAAATGTTGTGATAACATCACCGAGTGTTGCTGTCTTAATAAATGTACCTGCGTAAACTGCAAGGTCGCTGAGCTTCATGCCGATCATGTCCTCAGAGAGAACGATCTCACCGAACTTACCCATAATGTAGTCGTAAGCTGTCTCACCGCTCTTAGCGTCTGTGAGCTGACCGTCCATGTCGCCTCCTGCTGCCATCTTAACAAGATCAATGATCTGTTGTGTTGAGATGTCGAGGTCTGTCTGCATCTCGTCGATGATAGCCTTAAAGCTAATCTCTTCGCCGGTGAGCTCTTTAAGAGCTTTTTCAAGGCTTGCAACAGCCTCGGTAACAGTCATATCATCCTTAAGCGCATCCTCAAGAATGTCTGCAACCTTATCAGCAGTCATGTCAACGCCTACGATGTCGTAGAGCTTGTTGAATATTGCGCTTATCTTTGTGTCTGTTGTAACAGTGCCAAGATAATCGAGCATTTGGTTTGTCTGATCCTTCATATCCATAGAATATGAGATCTCGTAGCCGCCGTCAACCTTTGTAAAGGTCATATCAAGTGTAAGAGCGTTTACAACTCTCTTAACGAGATTTGCAATTCCGTCTGTGGAAAGCTCGATCTTATACTCGCTGAGTATAGATTGGAGCTCAGCCTTTGTCATGCCGATCATTTCTTCGTAGATGGCATCGTTGTTGAGGAGGTAATCAAGAGAGAGAATAAATCCCTCGGGTGCACCTTCATAAAGGTCCTCATAGCTGTAGTAGGGTCTTTCGGCAGTCTCTACTGACATGCCAAGGTCTTCATCGTACTCCCAATCGCTGGTGGTGCCGGACATATAGCCCTTGCCGTCTTTTACGATTACAGTGCCGCTTTCCTTATCGCCGTCCATCTCTCCGTCGTATACGATCTTAATGTCGTATTCGCCCTTTGAATCCTTAGCAACAAAGATTTGGCAATCCATTGTCATGTCGCCTTCTTCGGGAATAGTAGCATCCATTTTAAGAGTAGCCTTAATTCCGTTTTCAGCAAGTGTAGCCTTTAACATTTCTGAAACTGCATCGCCTACTGCAACGCCTGTTTCGTCGTCTTTGCCATCATCATCGTCGTCTTTATCGCAGGATGCAAATACGAAGAGCATCATGCAAGCCATGATAAGTGACAAAAGAGCAAGTAATTTCTTTTTCATTGTCTTTCTCCTTTAAAAATTTTTACGAGTTTTTCTCGGTATTAGTATTATATCATTCGCGCTTTAATTTGTAAAGGCTTTTTGCACAAAAAAACACCCCCCCCCCTAACGATTTGTGAAAATTGCACAAATCGAGCGCCTTATTTTTGTTGATTTTAACAAGAGATTTTGGTGTGTTTCGGGTGTTTTTTCCTCTTTTTGAGGTTTTTATTTTATAAAATTAACAATTCATTCACAAATTTTGCTTCATTTTTATTTTATTGTCACTCGTTCGGGAGTTTTATGAAATTTCGTTAATATTTTGTTAACATTTCGCTTTGACAACGCAACGTATTCCGTAGTGATCCGACGGGAATTTGCCCTCTATCAGCTTATCGAGCATTTGGTATTCAAGCGCCTCAAAGCCATCATTTATGAAGAAATAATCTATATGCGAGCCCTCGTCCTTATTGTAGCCGTGGTATGTTATTCGCATATCGTTTTCGGTGAGCGCATTTACGTCGGAAAAGTCCTTTGTCATCTCAGCGTAAGCCTTGAATTCGGGCTTCATATTAAAATCGCCCATCATTATAACGGGATACGGATATTTTCTCGCTTGCTCTCTCATAAGACCGACGCTCTTTATCTGACCTCTGTCTCCGAAGCCGAAGTGCGTATTTATGACCTGATAGCGCCCGCCTGTTTTTTTATCCTCAAGTATCGCCCACATACATATACGGTAGCAATCATAAAGCTCATCCCAGCCCTTTGACTCGACATTCGGTGTATCGGAGAGCCAAAAATATCCCTTATCAACGCACTCAAAGCGCGATTTTCTGAAAAGAAGCGGCGCGCTCTCCTCCTCGGCGTGACGGTATTTATTGAATATTTCGTACTCATCACCGTAGTATTTTTCTATATAAGAAAGCCACTTCGGCGTACATTCCTGAAAGCCGATTATATCGGGGCAATGCTCCTCTATCACCTTTTTTACTCTGGGCGCGCGCTCGTCTATCGTATTTCCGCCATTATCGTCGGCGTATCTTATATTAAAGCTTATAACTTCTATACTCATAACTATTCTCCTAAATAGATTTATTTAAATAAATGATATCATTTTTCTCTCTGTTTGTCAATTATGCCTTGACTATTTTTTGAAAGTGCGATAAAATTAAATCAAGAATTTATATCGGAGGATCTTATGGGATATCTTTCACTTGTAAACACAAAAATGGGGAGCGACTCCTCTCCCCGATTTTCACGCGGAAATACGCTTCCGCTAACGCAGCTTCCGTTCGGTATGGTATCGTTCTGTCCGCAGACAGAGCTTATTCCTGACAGATACGAGTGGTTCTTTTCACCGAAAGCACCGTATCTTGAGGGTATTCGCTTAACTCACCAGCCAAGCCCGTGGATCGGCGATTATGGAACTGTTCTTTTTACTCCGCAAAGGGACGTAATTTGCGACACTCCTCCGCTTGCGTGGTCGGGTTACAGGATAGATGAGAGCATCCTTCGCCCAGATCTTCTTAAGATAACCTTTATTCGCCCGGAGTGTACCTTCGAGCTTACGCCAACCGAGCGTTGTGCGGCGCTCCGTCTTGCCTACCAAGATCCAAAGGATGCGTATCTTTCTGTTTTCAATATTCACGGAAGGACCGAATTTTCCTTCGACAAGGATCAAAATACGCTCTTTGGCACAAACGACTATCACGCAAAGGGTGATGCGAAGGATTTTAAGATGTATTTTGCTATCCGCTTTTTAAGCGGCATTGATCCCGATAGCTCTTACGAGGTCGAAAACGGCTTTCACCTATCTGTAAATTCTGAAAACGTCGAGGCACGTGTCGCTATTTCATACATAAGCTACGATATGGCGCTCACCTCTCTTGAGCGCGAATGTGCCGGTCTTTCATTTGATAAGATCCGTGAGCTTGCCAAGGAAGCTTGGGAGAAGCGTCTTAGCGTTCTCAAAGCGCCGAGCGAGTGCGACGAGCAAATCTTTTATTCGTGCTTATACCGCACGTTTCTATTTCCGCACAAGGCTCACGAGATAGGAAAGGACGGGGAATGTGTCCATTATTCGCCCGCCGATGCGAAGGTTTATTCGGGTGTGAGGTACACAGACCAAGGCTATTGGGATACTTATCGCACATCGTTTCCGCTATTTGCAATAACCGCGCCCGATGATTACGAGGACTTTTTGAAGGGTGCCTTGAACGATTACAAGGAATGTGGATATTTACCGCGTTGGAGCGCGATGGGCGAGGTGGGGTGTATGCCAAGCACGCTTATCGACGCTGTGATCGCAGATGCCGCAATCAAAGGAATTGGCTCAAAGGAGCTACACAGGGAGCTGCTTTTTGCTATGATACATCACGCAAACATTCCATCGAAGGACAAGCGTTACGGCAGGAGCGGCATTGAGCATTATTTGAAATACGGATACGTTCCCTGTGATTTTTGCAAGGAGAGTGTGAATTTAACACTCGATTTTGCGTACGGAGATTGGTGTATTGCCACCGTTGCCAAGACTATTGGCGAGGATGCCATCGCTGAGGAATATTTCAAAAGAAGCGAAAGCTACAAAAATCTCTTTGATCCCGAAGCGAAATTTATGCGCCCGAAGGACTCCTTTGGCGCTTTCAAAAAGAATTTTGATTCTATATCGTGGGGCGGCGATTACACTGAGGGCTCTGCTTGGCAGACGACCTTTGCCGTGCCTCACGCGCTTGATGCGCTTATTGAGCTTTTTGGCGGAAGGGACGAATTTAAAAAGCGTCTTGACGAGCTTTTTTCGCAAAAGCCGCGATACAGGGTCGGGGGTTACGGCTCTGAGATCCACGAAATGACCGAAATGGCGAGTGTGGATCTTGGACAGTGCGCGATATCAAATCAGCCCTCGTTCTCCATTCCGTTTCTTTATGCTTATATTGGAGAGACCGAAAAGAGCGACGCTATCGTTAAGGAAATTCTTTCAAAGTGCTTCACCGCCGATGCGTATCCGGGTGACGAGGACAACGGCAGTATGTCCGCTTGGTATATTCTCGCATCTCTTAAAAAATTTCCCATATGCCCGGGAAAGAAAAACCTCGGCTGAGGCTTTTAGGTTAAATCCGCCAATGGTGGAATAAATCCATCTTACAGCAAATTAAGATAGACGGCTTTGATCTCATCTGAAGCCATAGCTGAAGATTTCATTTATAAATCGCAATATAATATCATAAAATCCATCTTATTTTATAAAAGCCTTTCGAGCAAAAAGGAGCGGACTCATTAAGAATCCGCTCCTTTTTTAATTTATTAAAATACAAATTTAACTGTCTGTTTTATTGCATTTTAAAAAGCTCAAGCTATATTAAAATCTCTTTTTCTTTATAATAAATGTATATACGCAATATGCACCAAGCGCCACAACAGCAACCGAGCCTATTACTATAGCTGCAATAGCGCCGCCGCCAAGACCGCCGAGAGCATCAACAGGTGCTGTTTCCTTTGCACCACAGTCTGAGCATACGCGTTCCTTTTCACCGTTTTCCTTTCTCGTAGGAGCCTTAGTTTCTGTCCATTCTCCAAAGGTATGGGATGAAAGCTCTGTTCTTGTAGCGTTACATATGTTACATTCTGTGTCTGCGCATTCATTGTCGTAAACATGCGATGCAGGAGTTCTCACTGCGGAGCATACGTTACAGTCTGCGTCGCAAGCGTTATCGTATACGTGATCTGCGGGTGTTCTTGTTGCGGAGCATACGTTACAGTCTGCGTCGCAAGCGTTATCGTATACGTGATCTGCAGGTGTTCTTGTTGCGGAGCATACGTTACAGTCTGCGTCGCAAGCATTATCGTATACGTGTTCTGAAAGAGTTACGTCAGCGCCGCAAACGTTACATTTGCCATCCTCATCCTTACAAGCATAATCGGATGTATGAGCTGCACTTACTTCTCTTTCTCCGTTACAATTTTCACAAATGCTATCACATTCTCCTGCATATTCATGATCGGAGAACTCTGTTCTTACAGTTGTACAAACATTACAGTCAGCATCTGCACAAACGTTATCATATGTATGATCTGCAAGAGTTACGTCAGCACCGCAAACGTTACATTTGCCATCCTCATCCTTACAAGCATAATCGGATGTATGAGCTGCGCTTACCTCTCTTGTATCTGAGCAAACGTTACATATGCTGTCGCAATCGCCTGACCATGAGTGATCTGCAAGTGTTACGTCAGCGCCGCAAACATTACATTTGCCATCCTCGTCCTTACAAGCATAATCGGATGTGTGAGCTGCGCTTACCTCTCTTGTATCTGAGCAAACGTTACATACGCTGTCGCAATCGCCCGACCATGAGTGATCGGTCGAGGTTTCTCTTACATAAGAGCAATCATCTCTGTTACAAGTCGTATCACAGTCGGATATATAATCATGACCAAGAGCTACAGAGCCCTCAACATATACATCTGCAATAAATTTTCCGCAGAAGCAATAGAGCGACTGCATTTCGGGATTTTCACAGTTAGCCTGTGTTGTCTTTGTAGCGATAGGATTTGTAAAATTCGTCTTGGTCGTTGTTTTTGTGAGTATTTCGTCGGTATATGTACCGTTATAAGAGGTTACGGCATACGAGCATTCACCCGCACAGAAATACAAGAACGCGCTGTTTTTCATATTACACGCAGCGTAGTTACTGATAACATTTACGTCAGCCAAGCTCTTATCATTTTTATTCGCAAAAACATAAGATGTGTAAAGCGCACGGCTATCTCTTGTGCTGAAGTTGAGCTGAGTCATATCACCCAAGAATACGATTGTAAGAGGATTGTCTTGTGTACCGCATTCGTAGAATGTACCGTCACCGATCGTAAGTGCTGTAAGCTTGCTACCGAATACGATGGTAGAGTTAAGGCTGGTACATTTATTAAAGCCTACACCGCCTGCTGCTCTTTCAAAGAAAGACGTAAGATTTTCAGGCATAAAATAAACCGATTTCTTTTCAGGCTGAGTAAATGTCTCTGCGGTATAAAAGTCACCGTTTCCATCAACAACCTCAAAAGCAGTGTCTACAAAATACATATTTGTACAGTATGAAAAAGCACTGTTTTCATTATATCCGTTCGTTCCTACAGATTCAAGATTAGCAGGAAGATATACAGCTTTAAGATTGGTACATCCGCTTACGAAACGGTTAGGAATAGCTGTTACGTTATCAGGTATTGAAATTGCCTGAAGCGATGTACAGTTCATAAACTGTCCCCAGTTGTCAAACACTATATTGTTAGAATTATCGTTGAAGTCAACGAAAACCAAGTTAGAGCATCCGTTAAATGCCGAAAAGCCAACATTTGTAACAGTTGCAGGCAACGACAAATATTTAACGGTCGTGTTATTCTTGAATGCCTCCTTGTCGATATATTTCACCGTATAATCAACGCCGTCGTGAGTAACCTTTTCAGGAATTACAACCTTCTCAAGATCACAGGATTGGTTTGCCGAAGTAACCGATGCTTCTGAATTATTAAGATAATAAGTAATTCCGTCAATCGTCTGAGTAGTAGCAGCTGATGCCGATACCGCAAGCAAACACATCATTGATACGATGATGATCGAAAAGAATAAAATTTTCTTTTTCATGATTTTTCTCCTCATTTCTTTTTTATTTGGCACAATTTGTGCCTTGCGATTTTGTATTATACCATATTTTTAATATTTAGTCAATGGTTTCTATGTAAAAATGAAAAAACTTATGTCATCAGTAGAGGAGAAATCCGCAATATTTATATTGCATCGACGACAATTCTAAAAGTGACTAAAAATGGTATAGCCTATGTCTTTGGCGACTGCAAGCGCCGGATGCTTGATCCATTACTTCGGTAAATGCAGTATGAGCTTAATACTTACTCACGAGGGTGAGGTTTAGCGTGCAGTCGTCCCTTGACTGCCATTAGTCCAAAAGGGGCTGCCGCTAATGCGACAGCCTCTCATTGGTTGGTGTAAATTTTATTTGTTGTTATATAAGATTAAGCTCACAAATAAGAATTGCGAGTAGTAACAAATTTATCACGCAGTCTATTCAGTCTCTTGTACGATCTCTTGCTCGGTTGGGTAATTCTCGAAAAGAAACGCAAGGCTGTCCTCAAAATATGTCTTTGTGTATTCTACCTGAGCCTGCCACGTGCTAAGACGCCAGATGTGTGAGGGATTGGGCCACACGTTTGTGCCGATAAGCTTCCAACGAACGAAATTTCTTCTGAAGCCCGATTCGTTTTCTGAAATATACGCGTAGCACTGATCAAGCGTTTCGTTCATTATAGGAGCGTATTCCTCAAGCGTGCTTGCAACGAGCTCAACGAATTCCTCGTGATTAAGAAGATTTCTGAACCAGATATTCTCGCTCTTCGCCCAAAGGTTATCAAGCTGAGCGCCCGTGCTGTTTCCGATTACGCCCATACATCTGTCAAAATCCCACACAGGTCCGCACGTAAGCTTTCCGCCCGCATCCTTGTGCATAAAGAAGCTTGCGTATCCGACGTCAACGCACTTAAACACCTCAAAAACGATATACGCCTGCGCAAACGACTCCGTATCCATAAGCTCCTCTACCTTTGAATAGTCGTCGCCCTGAAGCGCGTCAAGACAGCTTTGCATATAGCTTTGGATAAACTCCTTATGAGCCGCCTTATACGAATCTACATCGTCAGAGTCCGGAGTTTTCAGAACATAGCTCTCTCCGCCCACGAAAAACGCATTTCCGTCGGCGCGTCCGTCGCGCTCAATCAAGTACCCTGTGTCGATATTTTCGTAGCTTGTGTCGATATTTATTTTATTTTCGGCAACCTCTATCTGCTCGCAGAGCATATAAACTCCGAGATATTCACCGTTTAAATACACGTCAACGAACGTTGCCGAGCTCGTCCAATCGATAGCGTCAAATTTCGATGCAACAGTGAGCGCGAGATAATTTCTTACAAGGCTAAGATCGATATAGTTCGCAATAAGCGTCCACTCTCTCGCCTCTCCGTTTCCAAAAAGATCGGTCGCCTCATCAAATTTTATCTTGAACGGCTTTTTGGGATAATCCCAAGTCGAGTTTCCTCTGCCTCTTATCTTGCCCTCGGCTCTTTCAAGCGAATATTCCTCGCTCGTGTTGCCGATGCCTATGGTGCAATCTATGTATTGATCCTTAGAAACTATTCCAGCACCACCCTTTGTATGGATCGTAACTACGGGGAAAACGTCATCGTCTCTTTCAAAGATAGCCTCGATCCTCATATCCTCAGTAGGCGTTATCTGAAGCTTTTTATCAGTTTCTCCCGTGCTCCAGCCGACAAAGGTATATCCGAGATTTGCAGATGCAAAGAATACGCTTGTGCTCTTTCCGTCCTCTATCTCCTGAGTGAGTCTGCCCGATACCTTGCCTACTCGTGTGTCGTAAACGATCTCTATCTTGTGCACCTTTACTATCTTAGCCGTATAAACCTTATCCTCTGTTGCCACGTCGCTTCTGTCGGTAGCCTCATTTCCGTCGTCCCAGCCAAGAAATTTATATCCGTCCTTTACCTCGACGCTGACGGTTTTGGTGCTTTCTCCGAGTATTACGCTCTGTACGCCTTCACCGATAAGAGTAGCTCCGTCCTGAACGGCATATTCGACGGTAACGCTTTTCTCTTCGCTTGAGCTTTCCTCGCTTGTTGTTTCTTCACTTGTCGTTTCCTCGGTCGTAGTTTCCTCTGCCATAGAGGTTTCCTCGGTGGGACTTTGGTCCGAGGTGGATGTCGCTTCGCTTTGCGTTTCGGCAGGCTCATTTTCGTCCTTTGAGCACGATATCATACCGAAAAGCATAACGGCAGCCAATATAAGCGCGAATATTATCTTGCCTTTCATAGCTTCTCCTTAATAAAATTTGCTTATCTTATATTTTAGCATACATTATGCGCTCCCGTCAAGATATTACTTTATCGGATGAAAGCGTATTTAAATTTCTTTCAAATAAGATGCGATCATATCTTGACACGGATAGAATTTTGATCTACAATTTTTATAAAGACTTTGAAAAGAGGTGCTATAATGAAGCTTTCAAACAAAACGCTTACAAAATTCATAAAGGGCGCTGTCTGCTTTTCCGAGGAAAAGGGATATTTATGCTCTTACAGATACTCAAGAGCGCAGATGGATCACATGAGCCTTGACGGCTACGATCATTGCTGGCGCAGTTGGGCTTTGCATTCGAGCAATATAAGAATTGAATTTAAGACAGATGCGCAAAGCTTATCCTTCAATTATAGATCGTCCGACGTTCTCGACACGAATAATACGATAGATCTATACATAAACGACGTGCTTTACTCGGTATACAATATAGAGCAAAATCTCAAGGGGAGTGTCGCTTTTTCAATGCCTGCGGGAGAGAAAAAGGTTAGCATTTATCTTCCCTGCGTAAGCAAGCTCGATATTAAAGGCTTCACTATCGACGGATCATATAAGACGATAAAGGACAAGGGCGCGCGCGTTCTTGTTATCGGAGACTCCATAACACAGGGTGGCGGTCCTTCGATCACAAGCGCATCATATCTTAATTCGCTCGTGCGAAAAACAGGATACACGGTGCTCGGCCAGGGAATTGCGGGTTACAGATACGAGCCGAGAGATCTTATGAAGGTCGACGGCTTCGAGCCGGATAAAATAATCGTTTTCCTCGGTACGAACTACTACGACGAAAAATCGTGTCTTGACAATGGCTACGACTACGAAATCGCGGTAAACGAATTTTACGAGAAGCTCACAAGGCTTTATCCCGAAACGCCAATTATGACAATTACTCCGCTCTGGCGAAATAACAACGTTGATTGGGAGCGCTTTTTGTGGTGCATAGACACGATCAAAAAAGCTTGTGAAAAATACAAAAACATACACGTGGTCGACGGTTTTACCCTCGTTCCCAACGTCGATGAGTGCTATAAGGATAAGATCCATCCAAACTCCTACGGCTCAGAGCTGCTCGCATCAAATATATTGAAAAATATAAAAGAGCTAAAATTCTGATAAAAAAGCTTGCACCCTCGTGCAAGCTTTTTTATATAATATTATAAATCGCGCTTTTTTAAATAATCCTTAAGCATAAGGAGCCAATCGGTCTGAATGAAGTCGACACCCTTATCGACGAGCCAGCCCCAGCCCTTATCGGGTGAGTCAAGGAGCGAGATATCGTCTGTGTGGTGTGCGGAGATAACGTCAGCCTCGTTGTATATGATCGAGTTTGCCCAGATAAGAAGTCCCTTTTGGTGCATTTTGGCGATATACTCATCGCTTATACACTCGTCACTTTCCTTGTCGAAAAGTATCTCTGTGCCTATTATGTTTACTCCCTTTTCAATAAGACTGTCAGTTACCGTGTCCTTGTGATGAATAAGCGGAACGAACATAAAATCGGGAGCATATTTTTTCACGTTCTCAAGGCTTTTTTCATCGATCCCCGTTTTCACGATGACCTGCTTTTCAACTCCCGCCTTGCGTATCTCGTTTGAAATGCCCTCAACGTCCGTCCAGAATTTATCCACGTTTATGTATACCTTATCCTTAAGAAGCTTAAGAACGCTCTCAAGGGTCGGAACCTTATAGCTTGTGCGAACTGCATCCGAATTCACAAGATAAAGCGACTCCACCTCGTCCGAGGTCATCTCGGAAATTTGCTTGCTGCTTCTTAAAAAAACGTGCTCCATGCCGGGATGAAACGCATAAAATTTTCCGTCCTTCGATTTTGCGACGTCTATCTCAACCACGTCAGCACCCTGCTCTACGGCTATCTTGTATGATAAAAGCGTATTGCAAGGAATATTCGCTCCGCAAACGCCTCTGTGTGCCGCCAAAAACGGCGCTTTTTTTATTTTTCTGTTTTCAAAAATGCTTCTGTTAAAATTCATAACTACTCCTAATCATTTTCTACGGGAAACAAAGTCCTTGAATATTTCGGGGATCTTTATGTTCTGCGGGCAGACCGCCATACAAGCTCCGCACGCTATGCAAGCCTCGGGACGCTTATTTTCCGGCATAGCGCCAAGGCTCATCGATACTATAAAGCCTCCGCCCGAAAATACCTGCTCGTTATAAAGCGATATAAGCTTCGGTATATCAAGCTCCATATGACAGTATTCGGTACAGTATCTGCAAGCGGTACACGCAACGCTCCGCGTCATTTTCCTTCCAAGATCAAGCAGAGCCGTAAATTCTCCGTCGCTAAGTGTTCGTTCCTTCTCAAAGGTCTTTATATTTTGCTTGACCTGCTCAAAATCGGACATTCCCGAAAGAGTTACCGTAACCTCAGGGATCGACTGAACAAATCTGAATGCCATAGCAGGAGCGCTCTCGTCATCGCGTATCAATCTTAAAGCATCAAGCTCGCTTTCACTGAGCCTTGCAAGTCTGCCTCCGCGAACAGGCTCCATTACCCACACGGGAATATTAAGCTCCTTAAGGTAATCGAGCTTTGCCTTAGCGTCCTGAAATTCGTAATCAAGATAATTAAGCTGTATCTGGCAAAACTCCATATGCTCGCCGTACATATCAAGAAATCTTTTGAAGTTTTTAAACTCCGCGTGCGTGGAAAAGCCAAGATGCTTTATTCTGCCGTTTTTCTTCTGCTCCAAAAGATATTCAACCGTCTGATATTTGGGATCAAGGTAATATTCTATATTTGCCTCGCAAACATTATGCACAAGATAAAAGTCAAAATACTCAACTTGGCATTTTTTAAGCTGCTTTTCAAATATCTCGGCAACCTTGCCCATATTATTTATATCATATCCCGGAAATTTCGTCGCAAGATAGAATTTATCTCTCGGATAAGCGGAAAGCACCTTTCCCATAACGGTCTCGGAGCTTCCCATATGATATCCCCACGCCGTATCGAAATAATTTACTCCGTGAGATATCGCAAAATCGACCATCTCAGCAGTCTTTTCCTCGTCGATTTCCGACGAGCCCTCTCCCTTCAAAGGCAAGCGCATTGTGCCAAAGCCAAGAGCCGAAAGCTCAAGCTCCTTAAATTTCTTATATATCATCTATCTTCCTCCGCCTTATATTTTAAATATGCACGAAGCCTTTTTCTTAATTGTATCACATTCCCACCGATAAAGCAAGTAAAAAGGAGCAGATTTATCTGCTCCTTCTTATATTCATTTCTCAGCCTTAAGCTTTGTTTTTCCTTTATAGTATTATATATAAAATAGAACAGCACAACGTAAGCCACAAAAGCGCCTACGACAAGCAGCGGATAAAGCACGCTGTTTCCGTTCACAAGATTATAAAAAATACTATACGGCGTTCCGTCATCTCTCATCAAAAACATATAATTATGAGGCTTCATCACACCGTCACTGTCAGGCTCAGCCAAAAGGATATTAACCACATAAGCCAAAACAGAAAATACGCCCAAAATAGAAACGGTGATGGGGAGATTTTTCTTTTTCAAGCTTATCATACCCGAAAAAGCTATGTAAAGCGATGCAAAGCCGAAAAAATTATTCATAGAAGCTCCAAAGTTGCAAAATTCGACATTTTAATAAATTGTATCATATAAAAAGAAGTTTGTATACATTTTCTTTAAAATTTAACAATCAAGACATAATTGTGCCGATCTATTCTCTCCTTGGCTATTGACACTATTGTCTATGTGTGATATAATTAAACTATGAATTAGGGGAAGAAACCCATAACAAAAAACGAAAATTCATAATACGCAAATTAAAGCAAGGGGGTCGACACCCATAGAAAAAAACATTATTGTTGTTGATGAGCAAGGAAATGAATATGAGGCTACCTATTTAAAAAGGGCTAAGGGTCTTGTTAAAAATGGCAGGGCACGCTTCATAAATGAAAATACAATATGCCTTGCGTGTCCGCCAAAGAATTATTTGGAGGATAATAAAATGGAAAATAAATCAGAAAACAAATTGACCGAAAGAGAAATTTTCGAGCAAATAGTTGCATTACAAACACAGCTTACCGAAAACAACGCTCATTCTTTGCACAGATTAGTTGATGCGATGGATTGTGTTTACTCTGATGATAACGAAGCAGGAAGCGAACAGATCTCGGAGGTTTGCAACGTATTTTCAATGCGTGAGCATAATTTGAGAATTATGCTTGAATTTTATATCAAAATGTATGATGATGTGAAGAAAATCGAAGAGGAACGAAAGGCTGATTTGATAAAAGGCGCTTTTTCCGAAATTTCATCTAAAATCAAAGCTTCCGATTTGCCGTCTGAGGATAAATTAAGTGCACTTTTGGATATTACAGATGCAACAAAGGAATTAGTTATGACGCTGCTAACCTCTTCAAATTAAACAAATAAAGGCGAGTGCTGAATTTAATGTGCCCCCTGTCAAGTAGACAAACTAAAAAACAAAAGAATTTACAAATTGAATAAGATTCTTTCATCTCCCCCTGCTGCGCAGCAGGGGGAGATTTTTCGTCACGCGGAGGTGGCGAAATAATACTCGCAAGGCGTCATACAATTTAGACGTTTCTGGTAACG
>JAFTXO010000004.1 GCA_017461765.1 Clostridia bacterium
CTAATTTTTCTTCTTTTGAGTGATATGTATTTGTACCACCTTTTGGTCGTCCCATTTCTTTCACCTTCCTTTCTTTTATTATACCATAGAAAAATGGTAGACACCGCTTTTTTAGTGTCTACCATCATTATATCATCTTATCTTTTCGAGTTTGCTTTTGCTTTTTAAGCAATTATAGTGAATGAGAATTCATTTATATTATCATTTACATCGATGCTTGTTAAATAAACGAAAGTTTCGATAGTTGTGTCATCGGGATTTTTGGTAACATGAATATCTGTTTCGTACCGTGCATTAGCCTTGCTTTCATCGAATTTGATCAAAACTGAGTCTATCTCGATAACACCGCCGTTTATCTTCGGCTCAACATACGAAACGATCCTTTCGGTAAATGTAGATTTGCCTTCTATTTCGTATATATCCTTTACCGTAACGGTATTTTCGTCAGAGGTATATTCGCGCACAAGCTTTTTAAGCTCGGGAATATCATAAAGCTCCTTGAAATCAACGCTGAATACACCGTTTTCAAACGAGGTATAAGAACGAGTGCCACGTACATTAGCCTGATACTGCCCGTTTATTATCGGAACGTTGTGACCTCTTGATGACGTTTCAAGATATGTGTACCTGTTAGGCATTTCAAAGTAGTCCTTTGTATAGTATCTTGTACCCATATCGATAAGCACTTGGCGATTATTTTTTACGAGCATAAACGAGCCGACATCGTTGTGATTGTGGCTATCTCCGTTAGATCCGCCGCGCGCTGCCAAGGAATAATGATCGGTGCGCTTTGTGTACCAGCCTGCGTCAGCCATATAATATTCTGCATTTCTGAGCTCGTCTGAGGTGTATTTCGGATCGTAATATTCAATATAGAGAAGTATCTGAGCAAACTGATTGTAGGGATACGAAAGTCTGCTTTGCTGCGGAAACCATACTTCATCATTATAAATGCTTTTTAAAGGATACAAAAGCGAGCAAGGAAATGAAATATTTACGGTAGTATCTCCGTAGCAGGTTATAACATCGGGAGAAAGAGTTACCTTTTCGAAGAAACGGCAAATGTTTTTAACCTTTTCGTCCTTGAAATAGTCAACCCTTCCGTTAGTGTATTCCTTAAGAAGCACAGCGTACATCACAAACGAGGAAAGACCGTAGCCCCAATATCCCGCACCCTCATAGCAAACTCCGTCGTTTGAGAAGCCTGCAATATACTTTCGCATATTTTCGGCAAAGCGGTCGTAAAGCTTATCGAATTCATCGGGGTATTTGATCATAAGAGTGAGTGCAGTATGACCTGCACAAACTGATGTCCAGTTGTTGTATCTGTCCTCCCAGTGCCATATCTGCTCCTTAAACGGCTCTAAGATCCTGCGTCTTAGCTCGGTATCGATACGCTTTCTTATGAGGGGATGAAGCTTATCTCCAAGCACAAGATCGATAGTTGCAATAGTTGAGCCGAGCGCGGTCGAGCAAAGATCGAGCTCGTAATAGTTTTCCTCATTTATGTCGGGAACGTGAGCGTGTATTGCCCATACATACATAGATAAAACATCGTAGAGAGAGTCCTCAAGCTCGCTTATATATTTTCCGCCATATATAAGAGCCATATAAGCATTCAAAACGAGCTTGTCGATATGCTGATTAAGCGCGAATTCATAGAGATTGCGCTCACCCTTCTCGGCAAAAAGTCTGAACTTTGAAAATTTGAGCATAAGAGGCTCATCGACTACCTTTTCGCTGTAGAACTTTTCGTATTGAGCGCGTATCGGCGCATACTTTTCGCTTTCGCGGATCTCTCTTATAAATTCGGGATCTTTAAATTTTTCAAACATTTTAAATTACCTCAACCGCGAAGGAAAATTCATTTTTAGGAGCTTTAACATTGATGTTCATGCAGTAAACATCTCTTGTTTCGGCCATCGTACCGTCCGTGTTCAGCTTAGTTGCGTTCTTTTCAATAATATAATCGGCATCGGCAATGGAAGGATCGAACGTAATTTTAACTCCGCCGACTAAAATCTCACCACCCTTGATTTGGGGCTTATCAAACGATATAAGTCTTTCGGTAAACGTTGTAACGCCGTCGAATTCATCAGTTACGAAAACGCCTCTTTCATTTGGCTCGTATTTGCGAACAAGCTTTAGGTTACTGATATCGTAAAGCTCATGGAAATCAATGCTTATAACACCGTTTTCATATGTTGTATAAGAACGTGTTTCTGGAATATTTGCTTGATACTGCCCGTTTATAATGGGTACATTGTGACCTCTTGATGAGGTCTCAAAGAAGGTGTATCTGTATTCGTTTTCAAAATACTGTCTTGTATAGGGGCGTCCGCCGATATCACACAAAACCTGTTTATCGTTTATACAGAAGATAAACGAGCCGACATCGTTATGATTATGGCTTTCACCGTTTGTTCCGCCACGGCAAGCAAAGCTGTAAAGAGGAGCTCTCTTAACAAACCAGCCCTGATTAGCCATGAAATATTCTACATTCTTATTTAAGCTTGCGCCCTCAAAGCTTTCATCATAGCAAATAAATGTATCCATAAAGAACGGAAAATAGTGAACGTCATAGACAAACATATCTCTTGGCGGAATTTCGTAAGCATTACCGAAAATTGATTTAAGCTTGTATACAAAGCCGCCCGTAACGGTCATTTTGCCACCGAGACCGCAGTCGCCGAAGGTTACAACAATATTTTCATCAAGAATCATCTTTTGGAAGAAAGTCGCGATGCTTTTGATCTTTTCGCCCTTCAAAAGATCGATCTCTCCGTTTGAATATGTGCGGAGCATATCTGCATATGCAACGTAATATCCGAAGCCGTAGCCCCAATATCCCGCGCCCTCTGTGCAAACGCCGTCGTCCTGATAAGCATCAATGTATGTTTGCATATCGTGATTAATTCTGTCCTTAACAAGCTCGAAAATTTCGGGACGGTTAAGCATAAGAGTACAGCCAATGTTACCTGCGCAAACAGTAGTCCAGTTATTTGAACGGAACTCCCAGTGCCATCTTTGAGCAAGGAACGGCTTTACGATCCTTCTGTCAATTTCGGCATCTATTCTTGCTTTTATAAGAGGATGAAGCCTTTCTCCAAGCATAACCTTTATAAGCGCAAGGGCGTAGCCAAATGAGCAAGCGTCAAGATCAAGCTCTGTATTGTTGTTTTCAGTAATGCTTGGCATATGAGCAGGCAAAGCCCAGACGTAAAGATCGCAGATTTCGAAAATTGTATCCTGCAAAAGATTAAAATAGTCTTCGTTTTCAGGATAAATAAGCGAGAGCGCCGCGAGAGTAAACATCCTGTGCTGACGCTTGAAGAAGCTTTCCTGATATATCGTTCTGTCTCCTACATCGTGGAAAAGGCGGAACTGACTGAATTTTGGTGTGGGGATCTCTCCTATGCAAAATTCCTCATAGCTTTTCATAAGCGACTCAAGTACAGGCTTAAATGAAGGAATATCCCTTGATTTTACCCAAATTTCAGGATCGTAGCTTTTATCGAGAATATTCATTATTCTACCTCCCTTGCGATGTCAAGGAGCGTTTTCGTTTCGACAGGCAACGATGCGGGCTCGGCATCGGGCATAAATTCGAGCATAAATACTCTGTCATTGCTTTTAAGAAGCTTAACATATTCGCACCAATCATCAAAAGCATCTTTGAGAGGGAATTTTTCAAGCTCCTTCCAATTGCATACGTGTACGTGCGTCGTATAAGGTAAAAGCGCGTTTATAGCCTCAATATTATATTCAAATGACTTGAAGGGGTTAGCCTGCCAATATATCTTTACATTATCACGACCGATATCTTCAATGAATTTGATCGACTGCCTGTAGTCTTCGGTAATGGTGTCAAAGTGACATTCAAAGGATACGGTAAGACCGTATTTTTTTGCAATATCGGCGATTTCACGTGTGTGAAGAACCGCTTTATCTCTTTGCTCCTTTGTGACACCGCCTGTAAGAGGCCAGCCTGCCCAAATCCTTATGGTTTCAGCGCCCAAGGCAATGGCAGTCTTGCAAACCTTTTTAAAAGGAAGAGGCTTATGCTGCCCGTTTTTATATGTAACTCCGTAATAAGAGCCGTAGGAAGCGCATTTGATATTGTTTGCGTGCATAAGACGCTTTATCTTTCTTGCGAGTCGTACGTTTCCCATCTCAACATGGGGAGAAGAGCCCCATTCTATATATTCAATGGAGTTTTCCTTTGCAAGCTTTATAATTTCTTTTACACTTAATTTTCTGAAAGTAACAGATACAAGACCGAGTTTCATTTTTATTACCTTTTAAAATCAATAGATGTTTTTATTTTCTCTGTAATCACGCCATACATTTTCAAAGAAGCCGCCGCCCATAGGTAAGGGACGAACCTCTCTTGTGGATATTTTACAATCCTTTGCGTAATTTACCTCAAGAACAGTTGTGTCAAATGAGCCGTCATCAAGCTCGAAACGGAATATCTCCTCCATACCCTTTGCGACCTCGCCGTTTTTAGAGGTATAGATAGCCGATCCGCGCGATTTGCCGCCTGCCTTTACATATTCGTTCATAGCAGTCATGTACGTGATCTGTGAGATGAGAGCATCTCTTAATCGGTAAGCCTTCCAAAGCTTTGTTTCGCTTGAAATCTTAACCCTGTTATGAAAGTCAGCTATAAATTTCTTGGCTTCGCTTATTGCATCGCTCAAAAGCTCTGCATTTCTGATAGCACCGCCAACCTCGCTCATCTTTTTGGTAGCGATATCGGACATTTCTGCTAAGTTATCATGATCACACATAATATATTTACATATGTTCATGTGTTTAAACATTACATTCTGAATTGCTTCGTCTGTTTTTGCGTCGTTAACAAGCGGATTTTCTTTGTGAGCGCTTATATATTGAGCGCATCTCATAGATCCTACCTGACCTGCATTAAGTGCGCTTCCGCCCGGACGGTAAATTCCGTGCGAGCCCGCAACCTCTCCGCAAGCGAAAAGGTGCTTGATATTCGTCTGCCACCACATATCAACATCAAGACCGCCGTTGTTATGCTGAGCGCAAAGAGCGATTTCGAGCATTTCGGTCTTAAGGTCAACGCCTTTATTAAGATAAAGATCGTATGCGGGCATATTCATAAACTGAAGTCTTTCAAGCGGATTGCCAAAGCAAGCATGAGCATTTTCAAGATATTCACGAGCCTCGGCATCAAGCTTGGCGTAAGGAAGCTCGTCAAGACCATATGGGTTCTTTCTGAAATCAAGATATACGCGTCTTTCCTTCAGTACGCACTCTCTGTAAACCAAAAGATCGATTATCGATGAGCCGCTAAGTACTTTTTTGCAGTCAAAGGGCCATTCGTAGCCCTTTCTGAATATCTTTGAAAGGCAAGTACCGATGTCATCGAAGTAGTCGTTCAAAAATTCGTATTCATTTCCGTCCTTGTCAACGGAAACAAATCTTGGAAGCACCTGCATATAAGTTCCCGATACATTCCATCTCGGAGCTATCGAGGCAAGACCGTATTGCCATTCTGTAAGGTTTTTTCCGAGAACTCCCGCTTCAAACGCAACTCCCGATGAGCCTGAGTGACCGAGTGGATATACTGTATCATAGTAGATGCCCGCAGGACCGCCCGTTGCCATAACCGTATTTTCGGCAATAAAGAGAACGAAACGCTCATTATCACCGCGACCTACCTTGTTAAGACAGAGCACGCCCACGCACTCCTCGCCGTTTTTGATAAATTCGATAGCCTGGAGCTTATCATATATCTTAATATCTCTTTTTTTAGCCTCCTTTTCAAGACATTCTGTCATGACCTTAGAGGTGAGCGGGCCAACGCTCGTAGCCCTTGCTCTTGGGTCGTGGTCGGTCTTATAACCGACATATTCACCAAAGCGATTTACGGGAAAAGGAACTCCAAGCTCACAAAGATGGATAAAGCACGGAACAGATAAAGCAGCCTCGGCATAGGCATTATCGCCGTCAACGCATTTTCCGTTAAAAAGATCCTGAGCCATAGCCTTGGGAGAATCGGGATAATCAGCGCAAAGGTTCATTTTATAGTATGTCTGCTTGTCAGAGCCCGTATTGCGCGATGTCCCCATATTAATACCCTCTGTTACGATGGCAACATCGTCAACTCCGTAATCGGTAAGACGAAGAGCGGCATTATAGCCTGCAGCTCCCGTTCCTATTATAACTGTGTTAAGAGTGACTTTTTTTACGTTTATTCCATTTATTTTTACAATAGTTTCGGTCATATGTACCTCTTATCAAAGTCTTCGAATGTGCATACCGCCGTCAACAGCGATCGATTGACCTGTCGTATAGCCGAGCATGCCGGAGCAGAGTACATATATAGCGTTAGCGCAGTCCTCAGGAGTACCCCAACGCTTTATCGGAACGAGTCCGTCAGCGATAAGAGCATCGTATTTAGCTTTAACCTTCTCGGTCATTCCCGTTTCAATGATGCCGGGACAGATCTCATTTACCGTGATGCCCTCATTAGCCAAGCGGTCAGCAAAGAGCGTTGTTATCATTGTAGTACCCGCCTTGGAGATACAGTATTCGCCGCGGCTTGTGGAAGAGGTGTAAGCAGAGCAGGATGAAACGTTTGCGATATAACCGCGAACACCGTTTTCATCCTTTTCCTGAGTAAGCATCTGATTTGCAACTATCTGAGTAAGGAAAAGAGTACCCTTTGTATTTATATCCATTACGAAATCGTAGCTTTCCTCGGTCATTTCAAGAATGTCGTTTCTTACCTTTGGAGCAACGCCTGCTACGTTTACCAATACGTCAACTCTTCCGAAAGCGTCAAGAGCCGCCTTCAAAGCGTTAGCTCTATCCTCGGAGCTTGCAAGATTTCCCGCAACATATACAGTATCATTGAAATTATTAAATTTATCGGCAACCTTGTCAGCGGGAACGATGTCCATAGCAACGCAAGCATAGCCTTCCTTTTCGAATTTTTGAACGGTAGCATATCCGATTCCGCCGGCAGCACCTGTGATCAAAGCAACTTTTTTCATTTTAATTATTCCTTTCCGAGAACGAATTTTTTATAGAGAGGCATATATACCTCGCTGTCACGAACTACACAGCCGGGAGTGCCGCCCTTGCATCTCATTATTTCTGTACATTTACCGCAGCAAATACAGAGCTTTGATGCTTCAAGGTTCTTACCCGATGTTATATCGTTAGCGCATGAGGGATAGGCAAGAGTCTGTCTACCGTAGCCCGCAAAATCGAACTTGCCCTCGGCTACATATCCCGCACATACGTTTGCGGAAACACCGCCAAGGAACGAAATTCCCGATGAGATAGTCGGAGTACCGGGGATCTCCTTTGCAACCTCTGAAATGCCCTCAAGCATACGCCATACACCGTAAAGAGGATGCTCCGGAGGCTCGTATCCGCCTCTTGCATAAGGACGGTTTACATGAGGATTGAAATAGGGATTTCCCATTGTCATATCAAGAAGATCAAGACCGTTTGCAACGAGCTGCTTTGCAAGCATTTTAGCTTCCGTAAGATCGGGAACGATACCCTCGCCCTCCTTAACACCGAAGCCATAAGGATATTCAAATCCGTCGTAGATGTTAAGTCTTGATGTGATTATAAAGTTTCTGCCCGCAACGCTTTTTGCATCCTTTACCGCATTTGTAAGAAGTCTTGTACGGTTTTCAAAGCTTCCGCCGTATTTGCCCTCGCGATTATATGAGGAAAGAAGCTCGCTCAAAAGATATCTGTGACAGCTTTTTATATCAGCACCGTCGAATCCGCAATCCTTAGCCGAAATAGCGCCTGCGACCAAGGCTTCCTCAAGGCTGTCAAGATAGTCGTCTGTAACTATTCTTGATTTGTCAATAGGATTGTCCTTTTCGAAGATAGGATTGTTGTAAGCTATAAGTGGAGCAGGAGTGCCCTCGGGCTTTGAATATCTGCCCGAATGCGTGAGCTGCATGATTACCGTAGGCTCAAAGTTGTTTTCCTTGATGCAGGTTTCCTTGATATCGTTTACCAAACGCGCAAATTCGGATTTTGTATCCTTAGTCATATACATTTGACGCGGATTTGCTCTGCCCTCGGGCTTAACAGCGGTAGCCTCAAACCAAATAATGCCCGCACCGCCCTTTGCAAAACGGAGATATCTTCTTCTTGTAAGCTCGTCGGGTGCGCCCTCGAACGTACCGTCACAGCCCTCCATTGCCTGATATACTATTCTGTTATTGACGATTTTTGTTCCGACACGAATATTTTTCGCAAGCGGAGAAATATCGTCGGAATAGTGAAATTTCAAGTCATTTTCTTCGCACATTTTAAGAAAGTCGTTTTTGTTTTGTATAACCTGATATGCCATTTTAAATGTCCTCCAATAGTTATGTATACATAATTATGTTACCACATGAAAGAACTATTTGTCAAGAGAAACGCGCGTAATATTTATATAATACGTGCGCGAGAGGAGAAATTTAGCCAAATTACTTGACATTGATGCGTTTTTGTGTAAAAATAGACTTATAAGCAATTAGCTTATTTAAGTAAATCAATCTAAGCAGCTTTGATAGGAGAACAAATGAAAGCAATATTTTTAACCAATGTAAAAGGAAATGTAGAATACGTTTACGGACAGGAAAATATAGATAAGATAGCATCGCTTATCGACATAGATAAAAATGTATATTGCGAGGACGATGTTTTGGCAGATCCCGAAAAATTCAAGGATGTTGAATACATTTTTTCAACGTGGGGTATGCCCGGCGGAGGAGATATCAGCCTTACCGATTATCTTCCTAATGCAAAGGCGCTCTTTTATGCGGCGGGAAGCGTAAAATATTTTGCTCCCGAATATTTTGAAAAGAATGTAAGAATAACATCGGCATACGCCGCAAATGCCGTACCTGTTGCCGAATATACGGTAGGACAGATACTTTTGGCAAACAAGGGCTTTTATCAGGCAAGCCTTCTTGCTAAATCAAAGGAGCACGATAAGGCGTCAAAGGTATCAAAAGCACATTGCGGAAACTACGATGCAAGGATCGGTATAGTAGGCGCCGGAATGATAGGCCGCAGAGTTATCGAGCTTTTAAAGCCGTACAGACTTGAAATAATGATCTGTGATGAATTCTTGAGCGATGAGCAGGCAAAAGCTCTGGGAGGCAAAAAATGTGATCTTAAAACGCTCTTTGAAAAGTGCGACGTTATTTCAAATCACTTGGCAAACGTTCCTGCAACAGTAGGTATTTTCAAAAAAGAGCACTTTGAAAGCATGAAGAAAAATTCCACTTTTATAAACACAGGTCGCGGTGCACAGGTCGATGAGGACGGTATGCTCAAGGTGCTTAAGGAAAGAAAAGATATATGCGCAGTTCTTGATGTAACGGTCGAAGAGCCGCCAAAGGACGATAGCGCATTCTATACACTTGAAAACGTATTTTTGACTCCTCATATAGCCGGCAGTCAGGCAAATGAGGTAAGACGTATGGCAGAAATCGTCGTTTCCGAGTTTGAAAGATACATAAACGGCGAAAAAATGATCTATGAAATAACCAAAGAAAAGCTTGCTACGATGGCATAAATCAATAAATAAGAGGTAATTATTATGATCAAACTACGTGCACCGGCGGTTCCGCTTATCACAGTTGACCCTTATTTTTCAGTGTGGTCACCGAGCGACAGGCTCAATTTTGAAAAAACCGTGCATTGGACGGGCAAGGAAAACAACATAAAGGGATACGTCATGGTAGACGGTGTAAAATATCTTTTTATGGGTGAGGATGTTCATGCTAAAAAGATAAAGCAGACACTCCTTGCAATAGATGCTCTTTCTACAAAGTATATTTTTGAAACCGATACCGTAAAATTAAGGCTTCGCTTTATGACCCCGCTTCTTATGGACGATCTGTCCGTTATGACGCGCCCTGTGTCGTATTTAGGCGTATCTTATGAGTCGAAGGATGAGGAGCATCATAAGGTAGAGATAATAATAACTGCGGATACTACGCTTTGTCTTGATCACGCAAACGAGAACGAATGCACCGTCGAGGAGATGAATATCGGAAATATTCATATAGTAAAAATGGGTAATTCCAAGCAGGATGTTCTTTATAAAAGCGGGGATGATGTGCGAATAAATTGGGGATATTTTTACTTCGCGTGTGTGGGCAACGCTTCATCTGTTATAAAAAAAGGCTCTGATGTGTCTGAAGGAAGAAGTGTGCTTCAGGAAAAAAAGGAGACACTTTTCATCTTTGCATATGACGATATATCCTCTATTAACTATTTCGGAACTCCGCTCAAATCTTATTGGAATAAGGACGGAAAAACGATAGAGCAGGTAATATCCGAGGCTGTTTACGATTATGAGATAGTAAAGCTTAAATGCGATAATTTCGCATCAGCTCTTTATAATAATGCGAAGGACGCAGGTGGGGAGGAGTATGCGGATATCGTATCCTTGGCGTACCGTCAGGCAGTGGCGGCACACAAGGTGGCGGTAAATAAAAACGGAGAGATACTTTATATCTCAAAGGAATGCTTCTCGAACGGCTGTGCCGCAACGGTTGACGTATCGTATCCGTCTTTTCCGCTTTTCTTGCTTTATAATACGGAGCTTGCAAAGGGAATGCTTCGCCCCATATATAAATTTGCTTGCTCGAAGGATTGGAAATTCGATTTTGCACCTCACGATGCGGGCAGATATCCTCACGTAATGGGACAGGTGTACGGCAAAAACGAAAAAACAGGCGAGCTTGAGTACAGATATCAAATGCCCGTTGAGGAATGCGGAAATATGATAATCATGGAGACCTCGATAGCCTTGGCTGAGGGAAATCCGAGCTTTGCAATGTCACATATCGCTCTGCTTACAAAATGGTGCGAGTATCTTATAAATTACGGTGACGATCCTGACAATCAGCTTTGCACAGATGATTTTGCGGGACATCTTGCTCATAACTGTAACCTTTCCATAAAAGCAATAATGGGCATTATGGGTATGGGAATAATATATGAGATGGCAGGAGATAAGAAAACCGCTGCAAAATATAAGAAGCTTGCTAAGGAAAAAGCAAAGAGCTGGGAAGAGCGAGCAAGAAATAACGACGGCTCATACCGCCTTGCCTTTGACCTTGAAAACAGCTACTCCCTCAAGTATAATCTCGTTTGGGACAGAGTATGGAATACTGATATTTTCCACGACAGAGTGGCTGCAAATGAAATAAAAACGAACCTAAGACGCTTCAACGAATACGGAATACCGCTCGATTCGAGAGCTGATTATACCAAAGCCGATTGGATCGTATGGACAGCAACTCTTGCGAAAAATAAAAATGAGTTCAGAAAATACATATATCCGCTTTGGAAGGCGTATAACGAATCTCCGTCAAGAGTACCTCTTACAGACTGGTACGATACTTTCTCCGCAAAGCATATTTTCTTTGTGAACAGAACGGTTGTGGGTGGATTTTTTATAAAGCTTCTTGAAGCATCGGGAAAAATGAAACGTAAATAAAATATCGAAAAAGGGGCAGATGTGTCGATTATTCTCATTTGCCCTTTTATTTTGTCGCTTCCTTAAAAAAATCATATAATGTTATAAAAAAGAGATTAAAAAAATTCAAACTGTCAATAATAAAACTACATTCAAGATGTAAACGGGAGTGATAAAATGAATATAAGAAGAGGAGATATATATTATGCCGATCTTAGTCCTGTGGTCGGATCAGAGCAGGGCGGGCTAAGGCCTGTGCTTATAGTTCAGAATGATGTTGGGAATAAGCATAGCCCGACAGTTATAGCGGCGGCGATCACGAGTAAGATGACAAAAGCCAAATTACCGACACATATCGGCATTTTTGGCGAAAAAGTAGGACTTTCAAAGGACTCTGTGATACTGCTTGAACAGATAAGAACGATAGATAAAACTCGCTTGAAGGAAAAGATGGGACACCTTGATGACGATATAATGAGTAGCGTAAATAACGCGATAACGGTGAGCTTCGGCTTAAATACTTATATGGCATCTCAGGAAAGCGCTCCGCAAATACAATATACTCCAACCGCATATGAGGGTATAAGCGCAGTCATAACAGATAAAAACATAGTAACATAAGGGGGCTGATTTTCAGCCCTTCTTTTTGTATAATGAAAACACGCGACTATTGACAATTTCGCTATGCGGGTAGATATTTATTTACTTAGAGCACATCAAATTTTTTTATATACTAATATTATTAAAAAATAGTTGACATCAAAATCATAAAATGATAAAATCTTTAATAAAGGAGTTGAAAATATGAAATGGACCGAAAAATATGATGTGAAATTTCACGAAACAGATGCAAACGAGGTAGTTTCCGTTTCACAGACATTTAAGTACATACAAGAGACCGCAATGCGTCAGATGCGAGGAATAAATCAAAGCTACGAATATCTTTTCGAGCATAAAAAGGCGTTCATACTCAGCGCTATAAGACTTGAAATGTATGCGCCTATCTACGCATACGACAAAATTGAGGCTAAAACTTGGGCAAGCGAGGGCAGAGGATACACTTACCCACGTTATTATGAGATCGAAAGAGACGGCGAGACTGTTTGTAAGGCAACGTCGACATGGGCGCTTGTTGATACGGAAACGAAAAAGCTATTGCCTGTCGGAAGCATAGATACTTCAAAATATCCGATCGAAGAGCCCGTTAAGACCGAGCATACGGCAAGAATAAGAATACCGTCCGCTCTTCCGCTTGCACTTGTTGGCGAGTATACGGTAAAATACAGCGATATCGACCTTAACGGTCATATGAATAACACGAATTACGCGAATTTCTTGTGCGACTATATTCCAAACATAGAAAAATTAAGAATAACCTCGATAGGAATTGCGTTTTTAAATGAGGCAAAGTATAAGGAAAATCTTAAAATTTATATAGCTCGCGTTGACAGTAAATATTTTATAAGAACTATCCGTTCCGACGGAAATGTCAATGTTGAGGCAGAGGTCATATTTGAGACCATGGAATAATTAAGGCGGTGATGGTATGCATATGTGGAGTCCGTGGCACGGATGTAAAAAAATATCCGAGGGCTGTGAGAATTGTTATATGTATTACCTTGACAGAATACGCGGTAATGATGGGAGCAAGATCTACAAAACGCAGAAGTTTTATTATCCTATAGAGCAAAACCGCAGAGGAGAGTATACCGTAAAAAGCGGAGCTACCCTGGCTACCTGTATGTCATCTGACTTTTTCTTGGAAGAGGCTGATGAGTGGCGAAAAGAAGCTTGGAATATGATAAGAGAGCGCAGTGATGTGAGGTTTTTTATAATCACGAAGCGCGTACACCGAATAAAAGAATGCCTGCCCGATGATTGGGGTGACGGATATGAGAACGTCGATATCCACATAACCGCTGAAAATCAAAGAAGACTTGATGAAAGAATACCGATCCTTTTAGAGCTTCCCCTAAAGCATAAGTCGATCGCCTGCTCGCCGTTTTTAGAAGAGATCCATCTTGGAAAATATCTTGAAAGCGGGCTTATAGAAAGCGTAAGCTGTGGCGGTGAAAATTATGATGGTGCAAGGGAATGTCATTACGATTGGGTGAAGCTTTTAAGAAAAGATTGCGAAGCCAATAGGGTGAATTTTCACTTTTTTGAAACGGGAACTAATTTTGTAAAGGACGGCAAAAAATATCATATGCCGAATAAGTCCTTGCAGAGTAAAATGGCGTTCAAATCGGGAATGAGCTACGAGGCAAAAAAGATCGAATATAAGCTTTGCGACCGAATGGGAATACCGATACCTCAGGATGCGTATAAGCCGTATTTCAAGGACAACTGTAACGAGTGCGGAAGCAGATCGTTTTGCGGCGGCTGCGTGGAGTGCGGAAAATGCGGTTCGAATAAAAAATAAACAAAGCGGTTGTCGCTAATGCGGTGATGTTCTTAACGGAGAATTTGTACTTTGATAAAAGTGCAAGCATCGCATTTGACTAGTCAAATGCAACTATGGGCTAAGCCCAAACCCATATTACAAGCAGAAAGAGCAAGAGTAAAAGGAGAAAATCCTTCTATTCTTGCTCTGTTCGTTTTTATAGATGAATTGATGCTGGCGCATCATGAATTGGCTTCACCATGATTTCTCGTCGGCGTTTCGCCTCCTCCATGAATTGAATTGCAACGAATATCATGCCCGCAGGGCAATTCATGACACGCAGTGTCAATTCATGCAACACCGTTGCAATTCATTGCGTGTTCTCCGTTAAGGATAACACGCTAATGCGACAGCCGCTTTTTGTTAGATTATTATTTTTCGTATTTTTTTATGAGCTCAAGAAGATAAGAGATTATTTCCTCGAAATTTGTACCGTATGAGTGAGTTTCTTTCTCGGGGAGTGTCGCTTTTATGCACTCTACCGTGAAATCCACCGCCATCTCGAGTGCAATTCTGTTATCACCGAAACGAGTGAGCGCACCTATATAAATGCTGGCGAATGTGTCGCCTGTTCCGTGAAAGCTTACGGGAATATTTTCATTGAAATATGAATAGAAGCTATCACTCTCGCTATCATATAAAACCGCACCCTGTGTCGCGTTATCGTAAGAAATACCTGTTAAAACGGCTTTTTTCGCGCCCATTTTGCAAAGCTTTCTTAATACATCGTGAACGTAAGATTCATCATAGCTTTCCTTGTATTCAATTCCGAGCATGAACGAAGCCTCTGTCAAATTCGGAACTATGATGTCCGCTTTAGCGCAAAGCTTAGCCATGTGAGCGGGGAACGTGTCGTCAAAGCCTGTATAAAGCTTACCCTTGTCGCCCATTGCGGGATCGACGAAAACGAGTGTTCCGTCTTTTTTGAAATCATTTACAAAATCAATGACGTAATCTATTTGTGAATGTGAACCGAGGTAGCCTGTGTAGATAGCATCAAATTCGAGATCGTACTTTTTCCAGTGCTCCTTGATCTTTGGTATATCCTCACTGAGATCTCTGAACGTAAAGCCTTGAAATCCGCCTGTGTGTGTAGATAAGACCGATGTCGGAATTATAGCGCACTCAATACCCATAGCGGATATAAGAGGCAGGGCCACTGTTATAGAGCATTTTCCGAAGCAGGATATATCCTGAATAGTAACTATTTTTTTCATAAAATCACCTCGCGAATAATTATACATCCAAAAGAAACAAAAGTCAATAAAATATACTAACAAAATTCGCTTAAAAGCTCAAAAAAGAATTAAATTTTTAAAAAATGATTTACAATGTCGAAAAAATGTGTTAATATATAAACGATAAAATTTATATATGAGGAGATTGAAATGGAAAACAAAGTAATCGTTGAAACAAGTGCCCGTCACGTACATTTAACAACCGAGCATATCGAGATCTTATTCGGCAAAGGACATGAGCTCGTTTATAAAAAAGAACTCAGCCAACCCGGTCAATACGCTTGCGAGGAAAGAGTAAAGGTCGTTGGACCTAAGAACGCTATCGACAGAGTTATCGTGCTCGGCCCTGCAAGAAAGGCTTCACAGGTTGAGGTTTCGTTCACAGATGCTCGTACACTCGGAGTTACAGCTCCCGTAAGAGAAAGCGGAGACGTTGCAAACTCAGGAGCTTGTAAGCTTGTTGGACCTTGCGGAGAGGTTGATCTTAGCGAGGGCGTTATCATCGCAAAAAGACACATTCACTTTACTCCCGAAGAGGCTGCTGCAGCAGGAGTAAACGATAAGGAGATCGTAAAGGTAAAGATCGCATCTGAAAGAACCACGATCTTTGATGATGTTGTAGTAAGAGTAAGCCCCTCGTTCAAGGGAGCTATGCACATCGATACCGATGAAGCAAACGCATCCTGTGCATTCGGCGTAATTTACGGTGAGATCGTAAAATAATTACATAAAAATATGTCAAAAAACGAGCTTTTTGCTCGTTTTTTGCCTGTATTGACAAATCAGGACTTTTGTGCTATAATTACTATGTATTGAAATAACTATGGAGATAAGTTATGATTGAATATTTTGAAAAAGAGATTGCAACGGAGACTGAGAAGCTTAAGTATATACTCACTACTCCGACCGATTTTGATAAAAAAAACGAATCGCTTCCGCTCATTGTATTTTTACACGGCTCAGGCGAGCGTGGGGATGATATTGAAAAATTGAAGGTATATTGCATACCGAAGATATTCACAAAGGATCCCGATACAGAAAGAGCTATAACGCTTTCGCCTCTTTGTCATTCGGAAAGAACTTGGTTCGACTACAAATGGCACGTTATAAAGCTCATTGATGACATAGCAGACGAATATAATGTAGATAAGGACAGAATAACCCTTTGCGGAATAAGCATGGGCGGATTTGGTACTTGGGAGATCGCTATGACCGTTCCCGAAAAATTCGCGGCAATAGCTCCGATATGCGGCGGCGGAATGAGCTGGAGAGCATGGTATCTTCGCAATATGCCGATTCGTGTATATCACGGTGCGAAAGACGACATAGTACCGCTTCAGTATTCTGAAATTATGGTAAATGCAATAAAGGCTCAAGGCAATAACAATATAGAACTTACCGTATATGACGATCTTTCTCATCCCTGTTGGGATAGGGCGTTTGAAAAGACAGATCTTGTGAAATGGCTTGCAACATCCAAAAAAGACGGAGGACGCGAATAATGGATTCTATCAAATTTGACACAAAGTCCAAAGCAAAGAAGATAATGCACATTTTAAATCCGCTTGCAGGAAAGGGAAAAGCTAAAAAAATAAAAGAGAGCTTATCTGCGGGCGAATATGTATATATGTCTAAATCTCCAGAGGATACCTCGAGATTTATAGAAAAAACCTGCAAGGAAAGCCCGGATACCTGTTTCACGGTTTACGGCGGAGACGGTACTGTTTTCAAGGCTGTAAACTCGCTTATGAAGAGCGGAAATTCCGATAGCGTTTCGCTTAAAATAGTTCCTGTAGGAAGCGGAAACGACTTTGTTCGTTCATTTGATGGTGTAAAAGGTGAAAGTAAGGTCGATGTAATGGAGTTTAACGGCAAATATGCTGTAAACGTAATAAATGTCGGCTTTGACTGCGAGGTCGTAAGACGCGCGGCAGGAATAAAAAAAGTCCCGCTCGTTTCGGGAAAAATGGCGTATATTTTCGGAGTGTTTGGTGAGTTCCTTTCCAAAAAGCCGATAGATGCCAAGATCACTCTTACGTATTTGGACGGATCGACAGAGGTTATAGAGGAAAAGATTCTTTTGGCGGCTGTTGCAAACGGTAAGTGGTACGGCGGCGGATTTCAGGTAGCTCCGCTATCAAAATATGATGACGGACTTTTGGACGTTGAAATCGTAAGAAACGTAAACAGAAGAAAATTTATCGGAATGATTGGCGAATATAAGAAGGGCGAGCATCTTGATCCCGAGACAAACGATGTTAAGGAAAAATTCAAGGAGCTTATGTACTTCAGAAGATGTGTTGCAGTTAAGATCGAAGGCTGCAAGAGCGTTTGTGCCGACGGAGAAATATTTAAGGAAGAAGTAGTTGACATAAAGGTGCATCATAAGGCGCTCAATTACATAAGAGATTAAAAAACAGGCGATTTTTAATCGCCTGTTTTTGACTTGTTATGGAATGATCTTTTGAGGATTATAACCATTATGACCATGAGTATAGGAAAAATCATAGCGCAAAGGAAGCCGGGCTTCAAATTATCGTCAAACAAGCTCGATACCTGCCCTGCGATAAATGGGCCTGTAAGGCAACCGAGATCTCCGAAAAGCGCAAGCAAGCCAAACATAGGCACACCGCCCGTTGGTAAGCGCTTGGTAGCAATACTGTAAGTTCCGGGCCATAGCATACCGCAGCCCACACCGCAAAGCGCACAGCCTAAGAGTGATATTATTGCGATCGGTGAAAAAATAGCTATAAGATATGCTAAAACACAAATGCAGGAAGAAACTAAAATTCCGTTTTCAAGATTTATTTTCGATGCGTTTTTTGCATAGAATATACGCGCACTGCCCATACATATTGCAAACAAACACGGGCCTAAAAGATCTCCGACCCATTTTTCAACTCCGAGACCTGCCTCGGCAAAAGCGGAAGCCCATTGAGACATCGCAAGCTCGGAAGCGCCTGCGCAAAGCATCATAATAAGGAATACCCAGAATATTTTCGTTTTAACACGCTCGCCAAATGAGCTTTCCTTGTCTTCCTCGACAAGAACATTTATAGGAACGAATATAAATAGAATAAGATCAACAAGCGGTATTATAGCCCAAAGGAGCGAAAGGATCTGCCAATTTTCGTATCCTACCGTAAGGAAAAATACAGTAGAGAGAATACCAACGCCCATCTGACCCCAGCAGTAAAAGGAGTGAAGAAGGTTCATCATAGCACTTTTATGCTTTGTCGGGCAGGCCTCGACGATAGGGCTGATAATAACCTCAATAAAGCCGCCGCCAAGACCGCAGAACATAGTAGCGATCTCAAGAGCCAAGAACTTATCGGACATTATTTCAGGGAGCGTCGGCATCAGAATAAGACCTAAAATGGCAAATATCTGAGCGATTATAACACAAGGACGGTAGCCTATCTTTGATACGTATTTAGTGCCTAAGAAATCTATAAGAAGCTCCGTTACAAAGTTCGTAGCTATAAGTACAGTGAGCTGGAGCTGTGTAAGACCAAATTCCTTTTGAAAGGTTATAAAAAGTAGAGGCGCAAAATTTATCAGAATAGCCTGTGTAAAATATCCTATACACGAGGCGGAAATAGTAGCTTTAAAGCTTTTTCTTAACATAGAAACCTCGAAAAAATAAATTGACTTTACTTATTTTATCATATCTTGAAATAAAGTCAAGAGGTTTTTAGATATTTATATCAACACCGTATTCTTTTGTCCAGATATCAAACTGAATAAGCCATGCAACAAGCTGAGCGCCACCCATAAGCTGACCGAACCATGTCGAGCTTGATGATAAGATCTCACTTAGCCTTTCTCTGTTAAGATATTCCTTCAAAAATCCACCACTGAGAAGTCTTTCACCAAGCATCCTCATAACCGATCTTAAATATTCGGGATTGTGAGTTTTGGGGTAAGGACTCTTTTTTCTCCAAAGGATACAGTCGGGTAATTTGTCATACATCGCATTTCTTAAAAGAGCCTTTTCGACATTGTTTTCGAATTTTATCTCCCACGGCACGTTGAAAACGAATTCGTAGATCCTATGATCGGCAAATGGAACTCTTATTTCAAGACCGCTTGCCATGCTCATTCTGTCTTTTCTTTGAAGCAGAGAGGACATAAAGAATTTTACGGAAAGATACGATGCTATGCGGGACGTTTTCATACTTGGAGTGTCGCTCTTTAAGGTCGGACACTCCTCGAGCGTGCTCTTGTATATATCGCGCATATAGTCGTACCCTGTGTCTGAGTTTGCTATGTCTCCGTTAAAAAGCGAGGGGCGAAGTCTTGGTGAATGTATCCACGGGAAAAAGTCGGAAAAGAGCATTTCGGGACGGTAAAACCACGGATATCCCCCGAATATCTCATCGGAGCATTCTCCACTAAGACCCACAGTGTGTCGCTTTTTTATTTCCTCGCAAAAATAGTGAAGAGAGGAATCTATATCCGCCTGACCGGGTAAATCGCGACACAGGGTTGCATCAAATAACCTTTTTGACACCTCGCTCGTAGGCGCGGTAAGTACGGTATGATCTGTTTTCAGATACCTTGCTGCAAGGAGCGCGAAATCATCGTCCTTTTCGGGCTGAAATAAGCTTTTTTCGAAGCTTTCCTTGTTTCCCTCGTATTCAAAAGAATAGGTATCAAGCACCTTTCCTGCTTTTCTGTATTCCTCGCTTGCAATAGCGCTTACGACGCTTGAGTCAAGGCCGCCCGAGAGAAGCGAGCAGAGAGGAACATCGGAAACGAGCTGACGCTTTATCGCATCACTGACCAAAAATCGCGTCTTTTCGATGGCGTGATCTCTGTCCTTGAAATAAGGCAATGCCTCGACACTCCAATAGGTCCTCTTTTTAATTCCGCTTTTGTCAAAAACAAGACACTGGGCGCAATCAAGCTCGGAAATATCGCAAAAAACGCTTTTTCCCGATACGAAATTCGGGCTGAGATAGAGAAGCTCCCAAAGACCGTATCTGTCTATTTTTGCATCTATTTTCGGGTGAGCAAGAAGAGCCTTCAGCTCCGAAGCAAAAATAAAATCATTTCCGCGAAGAGCATAATAAAATGGCTTTACTCCAAAGCGGTCTCTTCCGCAAAATACCTTTTCTCCGTCGTAAACACAAAAAGCAAAAATTCCGTTAAGATGATCGCAAACGCTCTCTCCGTACAAAATATAAGAGAGCAAAACGATCTCTGTATCACAGCTCGTCATAAGTGAAAAGCCTGCCTTTTCAAGCTCGGAACGAAGCTCGTCGCAATTATAGATTTCGCCGTTATATACGATAGTATATTTTTTGTTTCCGTACATAACGCTCATTGGCTGCTTTCCGTTTTCAATATCGACCACACAAAGCCTGTTATGCCCAAGACAAGCGTTTTTGTCGCTGAAGATATCACTTGCATCAGGACCTCTGTGCTTCATAGAGCGATTCATTTTAGAAACGATATCGGTTTTCTCATAAGTATCTAAAAAATTAACAATACCGCATATAGAACACATAAAAACCTCCAAAAACCGTACTTTTAATATTCTATGCGCTTTGCAAAAAATTAGACATAAAAAATGCACCTCAAAAAGGTCGATTTTTGAGATGCATATTGGTTTTAAATAGCTTACTTGCTGTTTTTATTATCTTTAAAAAGCATTAAAGCATCGTATACGCTTCGTATATCGATAAGTGATACATCCTTCGGCAAGCGGAGCTTTTCCTTTTCGCATTTTGAAGGAACAGCAATAGTATCAAAGCCCAAGCGGTACGATTCGTTTATGCGCTTTTGTATATCCGAGATTGCTCTGCATTCACCTGCAAGACCGAGCTCGCCTATTGCCAAAACGTTTTGAGGCACGGGAATATCCTTTATGCTTGAAATGAGTGCAATAGCCAAGGCAAGATCGATCGATGGCTCGTCAAGACGTAATCCGCCTACTACGTTTAAATAAATATCGCAGGACGAAAATTTAAGCCCTAAGCGTTTTTCGAGAATAGCGACTATAAGACAAACCCTGTTGTAGTCAAGACCGTTCGCTGTTCTTCTGGGAGCGGGAAAAGATGTTGGAGTTACAAGAGCCTGAATTTCTGCAATGATCGGTCGAGTGCCTTCCATTATACAAACGGCACAGCTTCCGCTAACACCCTCCGGACGTCCCGAAAGAAGCATTTCGGAAGGATTGGGCACTTCACAAAGACCAAGATCGGTCATTTCGAAAACTCCGATCTCGTTAGTCGAGCCGAAGCGGTTTTTGATCGCTCTTATAAT
The DNA here is from genome assembly GCA_017461765.1 of Clostridia bacterium. GTDB lineage: Bacteria > Bacillota > Clostridia > Oscillospirales > CAG-272 > RGIG2000. Next base: position 21,446 of record JAFTXO010000004.1, read on the forward strand.
TCTGTAGGATTGAGATCTTTCACCTTCAAAATACAACACAGAGTCAACCATATGCTCAAGCACCTTAGGGCCTGCAATTATGCCCTCCTTGTTTACGTGACCAACCAAAATAACGGAGATACCCTGACTTTTTGCTTTGGCGATAAATTTTACCGCACATTCCTTTACCTGATTAACGCTTCCGGGAATAGAAGCGGAGGCGGGGTCGAACATAGTCTGTATCGAATCTATAATTACAGCCTCAGGCTTTACTTTGTCTATTTGCGAAAGAATATTGTCAACATTCGTTTCGGTCATGACATAAGTATTTGCGTTTTCAATTCCAAGCCTTTGAGCGCGGAGCTTAAGCTGTCCCTTCGATTCCTCACCCGATACATAAAGTATTCTTGACGGTATTTTTGCACATATCTGCATAAGCAACGTGGATTTGCCGATACCCGGCTCGCCTGCTAAAAGAATAACAGAGCCGTTTACGATACCGCCGCCCAAAACTCTGTCAAGCTCGCCAATGCCCGTCGATGCCCGAATATATTTTGGCATCTCAAGCTCGCTGAATAAAACGGCATCTGTATTATCGCTGATAAAAGATGCGCGCTTGTTTACGATCTCGGGCTTTTTTTCGTAGGTCTCCTCAACAAAGGTGTTCCATTTCTTACAGGATGGACACTGCCCAAGCCATTTCGGAGCTTGGTAATCACATTCGGAGCAGACATAAACAGTTTTTGCTTTCATATTTATTTTTGTTTCCTTCGTTTTTATTATCTACAGTAATTTTATCATATGAGATATTATTTGTCAAACGTATCGTGTGCAAAAGACGCGACAAATATCGCAAGTGCCATTTTGCCTTGATACTCACCGTTTTTAAGAAGCTCAGTCTCCTGCGAATTTGAAAGAAAACCGCATTCTACAAGCACAGCAGGACATTCAAGATTGTCAAGAACGTAGATGGACGAGTCCGCCCGCTTTGTCTGGCGCTCATTGTTCGGCTGAAGATACGTTTTTACGGAGCTTTGAATATTTTTCGCCAAAACGGCGGAGGAGGTGTCGTTTTTTGAATAGTAGACCTGCGTTCCGCAATATTGAGACTGTGAAAATTTATTCATATGAATTCCGATAAAAATCGGATCTTCAAATTCCTCTGTTATCTTTACTCTGTTTTTAAGATCGTATATCTTTTTTTGACCTGTGTAGTCATCAAGATCACCGTAATAATCGTAGAGCAGAGTGTCGCTTTCACGCGTCATTTTTACATCGTTTCCGTTAAGAACGTACAAAGCCTTCAAAAGAGTTGCTATCTTTAAATTTAGATCCTTTTCCTTAGTACCGTCATCGGCACTCGCGCCTGCATCCTCGCCTCCGTGTCCGGCGTCAATAACGTATGTTTTTTTATTACTGCTGTCGAAAACGGGCAGGGAAGTGTCGCTGCTTTTGTAATCGAGAAATCTTTTTGATATGCTTGATATCAAAATAAAGCCTAACACCAAAACGAGCGATAAAAGTGCAAATTTAAACACATATGCCGCAATTTTTTTATTTTTCATAAAATCACCTCAAAATAATATATGAGGATGATCTTTTATATATGATATTAAGGGATCAGGACAGTCTGAATACTCGCCTTGCATTTTCGGCGGTCATATTTACCGCTTTCTCGTAGCTGATTCCTCTTAGCTCGGCTATCTTTGCACAGGTCAGAGCAACATAGCATGGATGATTTAATTCACCTCTGTGTGGGACGGGAGGAAGATATGGAGAGTCTGTTTCTATAAGAATTCTGTCATCGGGAACGCAAACGCACGCCTCCTTTGGCTTTTGCGCGTTTTTGTATGTCACAGTTCCCGAAAAAGAGATATACCACCCCATCTTAACAAGCTCACGCGCCATTTCGGCACTTCCGCTGAAGCTGTGGAAAATACCCTTGACCTCGGGATGTTTTTTGATTATTTCCATACAGTCGCCGTGCGCGTCGCGATCATGTATGATCACGGGAACATCAAGCTTTTTTGCAAGCTCCATCTGCTTTTCAAAAAATAAGATCTGCTTTTCCTTGTCCGTATCCTCATAATGATAATCAAGACCGATTTCTCCAAGAGCAACTACCTTGGGGAGCGAGAGCATTTTTTCTATCTTGTCAAGAGTATCGTCAACATCCTCGTAAAAGCGTGTATCCGACGGATGAATACCAACAGCCGCGTAAAGCTCCTCAAATTCTTGCGAAAGCGCGACACTCACCTGAGAATTTTCAAGATTTGTACCGATATTTACTATGTTTCCAACTCCGTTTTGAAGCTGATGTTTTATATAAGCACGGCATCCGCCCTCAAATTCATTTTCGATCCTTTGATCGTCACAATGCGCGTGCGAGTCGAAAAGTTTCATATAAGCTCCTTAAAACAAATTCTGTGGAAAGCTCCACAGAATTTGAAAATATAGATCAGTGTATACGTTCACCGTTAGGCGTGTCATTATCAAGGAAAACAACTCTTACAGTTTCCTCTCCCGATGCCAAAAGCATACCTTGACTCTCTATACCGCAAAGCTTAGCAGGAGCAAGATTTGCAACGAGAACGATCTTTTTACCGATAAGCTCCTCAGGCTCGTAAAATTTCGCAATACCCGAAACAACCTGACGCTTTTCATATCCGAGATCTACCTGAAGCTTCAAGAGCTTTTTCGCCTTTGGTATCTTTTCACATTCTATGATCTGCGCACTGCGAAGCTCCACCTTTGCAAAATCGTCAATTCCGATCTGAGCACAGCCCTCGGGCTTTTCAGCCTTTTTAGCTTCCGCTTCCTTCGCCTCACGCTCCTTTTCAATCTGCTCAAGAAGCGCCTTTTCGTCTATTCTTGCAAAGAGGATCTTGTTCTCGCTAACCTCTTTTCCACTCTGAAGCTTACCGAATACAATATCATCATACGAGGTTATATCCGTATTGAGCATATCAAAAATAGCCTCACAGGTAGCAGGAATAAACGGACTTAAAAGAACAGCGCCTATTCTTATAGCCTCTAAAAGATTGTATATAACGGTTTGAAGTCTGGGCATGGTCTCCTCGCTCTTTGCCAAGATCCAAGGGGTAGTTTCGTCAATATATTTGTTAGCGCGGCTGAGCATCGTGAAAATTTCTGCAACCGCATCGGATATTCTGTAATCGTCCATAAGCTCGCAAACCTTTGTGTAAGCGGTAGCGCAAGCCTCCTTAAGCTCGATATCGATATCCTCCTCAGTGCAGGGAGTCGGAATTACGCCGTTAAAATATTTTTTGGTCATAGCAATAGTACGGCTAACCAAATTTCCGAGATTGTTTGCAAGATCCATATTATAGCGCGCGATAACAGACTCATATGTTATGCTTCCGTCGTTTGCATAAGGCATTTCGGCAAGAGCGTAATATCTCACGCCGTCAACACCGAATTTTTCAGCAAGCTCGTCAGCGTAAACTACGTTTCCTCTTGATTTTGACATCTTGTCAACGCCAAACTTGAACCACGGATGAGCGAATACCTTTTTAGGCAGCGGAAGATCAAGAGCCATCAGCATAATAGGTAAATAGATCGAGTGAAATCTTACGATATCCTTACCGATAATGTGAACGTCGGCAGGCCAGTATTTTTGGAAAAGCTCCGGCTGAACCTCGTTATCCGGGTCGTAGCCGAGACCTGTTACGTAGTTAAGAAGAGCGTCGATCCAAACGTAGATTACGTGCTTGGGATCGAAATCAACTGGAATTCCCCATTTAAAGGACGTTCTTGAAACACAAAGATCCTGAAGGCCGGGCTTTAGAAAGTTATTTACCATCTCGTTCTTACGGCTTTCGGGCTGAATAAATTCGGGATGCTCCTCAATGTGCTTCATAAGTCTGTCAGCATAGTTGCTCATCTTGAAGAAGTAAGCCTCCTCGCTTGCCTTAGTTACCTCACGTCCACAGTCGGGACATTTACCGTCAACGAGCTGAGTTTCAGTGAAGAACGATTCGCACGGAGTGCAGTACCAGCCCTCGTAAGAGCCCTTGTAGATATCACCCTTGTCGTAGAGCTTTTTGAATATATGTCCTACTGCGGTTTCGTGATAATCGTCTGTCGTACGGATAAAATGATCGTGAGAGGAGTTCATAAGCCCCCAAATACCCTTTATGATATCGGAAACGTTATCAACATACTGCTTCGGCGAGATGCCTGCATCCTTTGCAAGATTTTCGATCTTCTGACCGTGCTCGTCAGTACCTGTCATAAAACGAACATCATAGCCCCTTTGTCTTTTATATCTTGCATAAGCATCTGCCATAATGATCTCGTATGTGTTACCGAAATGAGGCTTGCCTGATGCGTATGCAATAGCTGTTGTCATATAAAATTTTTTCTTTCCCATGTCTTTTCTCCTTAGATAACTTTGTTTCCGCCCACATAGACGCTGTCTATTTCGGGGGAGGTTATATCATTAACTGCAATAAGATCTGCACGATAGCACTTTTCAATTTTGCCGACAAAATCTGCATTGACCATTTTTGCGGGATTTACAGTTGCATATTTAAGCGCCTCGTTAAGCGTGATATCGCAGAATTTCATCATATTTTTAACCGCTCTGAACATAGTGAGCGTGCTTCCGGCAAGTGTGCCGCTTGGAAGAACTATTGCGCGGCCATTTACAACAGTAACAGGCGAACCGGCAATAGTGTATTCTCCATCAGGCTCACCCGTGGCGCTCATAGAGTCGGTTATTAAAACAAGCTTATCCTTTGGCTTTGATTTGTATGCCAGCTTCACAATAGCGGGATGAAGATGCTCGCCGTCAGCAATTATTTCCGCATAGGCCTCATCGGAGGTCAATGCACATACAGCCGCTCCGGGCATTCGATGGTGTACCTTTGTCATTGCATTGAATGTATGAGTAAATGAGCGGGCTCCGTTTTCAAGAGCTTTTTTTGCTTGTTCAAATGTAGCGTTTGTATGAGCTATACCGACAGTTGCACCAAGCTCACATACCTTTTCGGTAAATTCCTTTGATCCTTCAAGCTCGGGAGCGAGAGAGAAGTGAGCGGGAGGTGGCATCATCGCAAGAGCAAGCTCGTTTGCCTCGTCTGCATTTGGAGAGGCTAAAAGCTCAGATGCGTGTGCGCCCTTCATCTGCGGATTTAAATACCTTCCCTCAAGATGAGTGCCGAGTATATTTGCGCGAGCGTTTTTTTGATTCAGTCTGCATTGATTTATTGCAAAAATTGATTTGATATAGTTCGTTATCGTATCCGATGCAAGAGTAGCCATTATCGATGTTGTACCCATTTGAGCATATCTTAAGCACATAGCCTCGATGCTTTCTTCATTCACGAAATTGAAATCGTAGCCGCCGATACCGTGGGTATGAACGTCAACAAGACCGGGAATGAGATATTTTCCGCTCATGTCGATACATTCGCAATCAAGCGGAGCATCGGTTGTAATATCAACGATAAAGCCGTCCTCGCAAATTATATTCTTTTTTTCGAAAGCTTCCTTGTCGGAATTAAATACGCTTCCGTTCACAAAAGCGATTTTTTTCATAAGAGTTACACCTCCATAAATAACGCGAGTAATATATTCACGCGTAATTATATATATTTTAGCAGAAAAAAACTCCTATATCAAGGAGTTTGTTTCAAAAAGTATTAAATTTATGAATTTATTTCCTTATAAACCTCGCTTTTCGGCAGATTTCTGTCCTTAGCGACCGCTTTTATGGCGTCCATCTTCTTCATTCCCGTGTCAATATAGTGCTGAGTATGCTCAGCAAGAGACATCTGCGCCCAGAAGGAGCTTTCAGCTACGGTTTGTTCGTCACAGCCTTCAACAACGAGAACGTATTCGCCTCTTGGCTCGTTCTCAACGTAATAGGATATAGCTCCCGATATAGTAGTTCTTATGATTTCCTCATTAAGCTTCGTAAGCTCACGGCAAAGTGAGATCTTCCTGTCCCCAAATGCCTCAAAAATATCCTCAAGTGTCTTTTTCAGCTTGTGCGGAGCTTCGTAAAAGATAGTTGTACGTCTATCATTTTTGATCTCGTTCAAGCGAGATGAGCGCTCGTTTTTATTAGTGCTTAAAAATCCCTCAAAGCAAAATCTTCCCGTCGAAAGTGCGGAAAGGGCAAGAGCATTCACGACCGCACAGCAGCCGGGAATAGAGGTTACGGTAACGTCGTTTTCAGCGCAAAGACGGACAAGATCCTCGCCCGGATCGCTTATCGCGGGAGTTCCCGCATCGGTCAAAAGCGCACAGCTCTCGCCGTTTTTGAGTCTTGCAAGAATGATCTCTCCACGCTCACGCTTGTTATGCTCAAAATAGCTTACCATTGATTTTGATATTCCAAAGTAAGAAAGAAGCTTGCCTGTGTTTCTTGTGTCCTCAGCGGCAATAAAATCGACCTCTCTTAAAACCTTGAGGGCACGTTCGCTCATATCGGAAAGATTTCCTATCGGAGTTGCCACCAAATACAAAACCCCGCCGATTATCGCGTTTTTATCCTCTCTTGAAACATTTTTTGATTTTATACTACTCATCATCTGTCTCCAACCTGCAATTTTCGTAAATTTTCTTATATCTGTCGGTGTATTCCTGCGTGCCGTCCTTGTAGATGAATATCGGCTCTCCGATGCTTGCCCCGCTCTTGCCGCCCAATTTTGCGCAAACGAGCAAAAGACAGGGGGGAGTGGTTGAATTCGGGTATATAAAAGTCAGCTTTTTCGGCTCTAAATTGTTCTTTTTAAGTGCAAAGATAAGATCGGGAAGTCTATTCGGGCGGTACACCGTATAAAAGTTTCCACCGTGCTTCAAAAGTCTTTTGGCGCAAGCGCAAAAATCATCAATATCGCCACACACCTCGTGCCTTGCAATGTTTTTTTCGATACTTTCATTTGCTTTTCCCGAGCTCGTTTTCATATATGGAGGATTTGAAAAAACAAAATCCACCTCACCCTCCGTATCAGCAGGAGTACAATCGGTAACGTTTTTATTTATTACGGTAAGCTTTTCGTCAAATCCGTTGAGCTCTGCGTTTCGGTGCGAAAGCTCCGCAAACTCATTTTGAACCTCAATTCCGTACACGTGTCGGCACTTTTCTTTAGAAATGGCAAGTAAAGAAACGACACCGCTGCCAAGCCCCAGCTCAACACCTCTTAGCTTGCTCCGCTTTGGCAGAGAAGCCGCTAAAAGATACGCATCCGTACCGAAGGTAAGCCCATTTACTTTCTCAATGAGCTTCAAATTTTCGTTAATATTGTTTATTCTTTCGTCTTTGTTCATAAAATACTCCGATAAACAACAACGGAATTGCCAAAGCAATTCCGTTGACTGTTATGTAATTGAATTATTCTTCAACAGGTGCGCCAACAGGACATGCGCCAGCACAAGAACCGCAAGAAATGCATTCATCAGCGTTGATAACGTATTTTCCGTCGCCTTCTTCTATGCAAGAACAGGGACAAGCCTCTGCACATGCGCCGCAAGCGATGCAATCGTCTGTAATTTTGTATGCCATTTCAAAAAACCTCCGTAATATTTGTAATTATATTTTATCACAAAAAACAGATTTGTCAATAAGATAATCAAAAATAATTTCACATAATGTGCAATTATTCGCTATCATTAGAGCTTTCAGCCGATTTTTTCGACTTAGGAGCTTCCAAAACAGTCACATCATCGCGGTGATAGGTCTTTACAGTGTCGTTTATGCTAACCTTTACAAGACCGCGAAGGGGATTTGTTTCGGTTATTATTCCCGTGCCTTCAGGAGTTTTTACGGTAGAGTTTACGGGAGGGGTGAGCTTGGCTTCCTGAAGATAGGTATCGTATTCGTATCTCAGACAGCACATGAGTCTGCCGCACGCGCCTGATATTTTGGCGGAATTTAGCGAGAGATTTTGCTCCTTTGCCATTTTTATCGACACTTGGACGAAGTCGGGAAGAAATGACGAGCAGCAGAACTGACGTCCGCAAGTGGCGAGACCGCCCATGAATTTTGCTTCGTCTCTTATACCGATCTGGCGAAGCTCGATCCTCGTTTTGAACGTGCCTGCAAGATCCTTTACAAGCTCGCGGAAATCTATTCTTCCGTCAGCTGTGAAATAAAATGTAAGCTTTGAGCAGTCAAAGGTATATTCAGCCTCAATAAGCTTCATCTCAAGCTCGTGAGCCTGGATCTTCTGCTGACAGATCCTTAAAGCCTCCTGCTCCTTGTGTTTGTTGTTTTCGTGTACCTTTATATCGTCTGCGGAAGCGGCTCTTATAACAGGCTTGAGCGGTTGAACGACATCCTTTGTGGGTATCATTTTATTAGCGGCGCATACCTTTCCGAATTCAACTCCTCGCGATGTTTCCACGATTGCGTTTTCCGAAAGCTTGAATTTAATTTCGTTTGGAGCGAAATAGTATGTTTTTCCACCGTCCTTAAAGCATATACCAACGACCTCTGTAAAGGGATTTTCGTTGATCTCGTTGTTGTTTGTTTCGTTTGGCATTTCAATTACCTTTCTTTTTTGAATTTATCAGAATAGACATAAGCGTAACGTGTGTCGCTGTGTTTGAGTTAAGATCTTCGTTGGCTTCGAGCAGCGAATCGTACACGGCAAGAAGCTTTGACACGGAATACTTGTTTCCGATCTCTATAGGCTCAGCGCTTGAGGAGAAAAAGTAGAGCGGAGCGCCCTTGTCCTTCTTTAGAAGAATTATATCTCCGAGAGCGGTAACGCTAAGAGATATAAGCTCCTTTAAATTTTCCCTTGTTTGAGAAAATAAGGATGATATAAACACGATCGAGTCGGCATTGTTTTTCAAAACAGCCTTAACAAATTCAAGAGCGTTTTTGCGTAAAACCAACACATCCTCGCTCTTTTTCTCATCAAGCATATCAAGAGCATAGCCAAGAGAGCCTGCCGATGATATAACTATTTCCATAAGCCTTTCATCACTTATAGAGGGGCGGACGTTCTCCTTGATATACGAAAATATCGTATCCCTGTCAAGAAGCTTCGTACGCATGATCTGAGCGCGTGAACGAATAGTTTCAAGAAGAGCTGATGAGTCCTTTGTAAGTAAAAAGAACACGACATTGGGTGGCGGCTCTTCGAGTGATATAAGCAAAGCGTTTTGCGCCTTTATATTCATTTTTTCCGTATCAAGAAGAATATATATCTTATAATCATATTCGGCGCTCGACTCATAAAGCTTTTGACGAAGCTCTCTTACTTGCTCGACCTTTGCTATTTCAAGAAAGCGGACATCCGCGCAGTTGTCGTTTAATACCTTTCTGCATGGCTGACATTTTCCGCAAGGAAGATCCCCCTCGCCGCTACAAAGAATCGCGGCGGCGGCAAGACGGGCGACGGTTCGTTTTCCCGTACCGGAAGCACCCTCAATGATATAAGCGTGTGAAAAACGTTTTTCATAGATCGCTCTGCCAAGATTTTTCTTTATATCCTCGTTGCCGATAAGGCTTTCAAATATATTCAAAAACGAGCACCTCTTTTCAAAAACATTTTTCTACAACTATCATTATAACAAATATTTTATACTATGTCAAATAAAATCGCAAATCAACTATTCAAATTTGTAATATTTTATATTAAAGAGCAAAAAAATAAGCCTTTTTTTATGCAAGATTGAGAAAAATTATGTATTTTTAAAAAAAGTCTTGAATATTATGGTAGTTTAGTTTATAATATATATTTGGTAGGGAAGGAATATTCCATACACAAAATTATTAAAATTCTCGGAGGAATTTAAAATGTCAGTTAAAGTTGCAATCAACGGCTTTGGCCGTATCGGACGTCTTGCATTCAGACAGATGTTCGGAGCAGAGGGCTACGAAGTAGTAGCTATCAACGATCTTACAAGCGCAAAAATGCTTGCACACCTTCTCAAATACGATACAGCACAAGGTAAATATGCTCTTGCTGATACCGTAACAGTTGATGAAGAAGCAAACAGCATCACAGTAGACGGAAAGACAATTAAGATCTACGCTGAAAAGGATGCTGCAAACTGTCCTTGGGGCGAGCTCGGAGTTGACGTAGTTCTTGAATGCACAGGCTTCTACTGCTCCAAAGAAAAATCTATGGCTCACATCAACGCAGGCGCTAAGAAGGTAGTTATCTCAGCTCCCGCAGGCAAAGACCTCAAAACTATCGTATTTAACGTAAACAACGAAACACTTTCAAAGGACGACCAGATCATTTCTGCTGCATCCTGCACAACAAACTGCCTCGCTCCTATGGCTAAGGCTCTTAACGATGCTTACGCTATCCAAAGCGGTATCATGACAACAGTTCATGCTTACACCGGCGACCAGATGATCCTTGACGGTCCTCACAGAAAAGGCGACCTCCGTCGTGCTCGTGCAGGCGCTCAGAACATCGTTCCTAACTCAACAGGCGCTGCAAAGGCTATCGGTCTTGTAATTCCTGAGCTCAACGGCAAGCTTATCGGTTCTGCACAAAGAGTTCCTACCTGCACAGGTTCTACAACAATCCTCGTTGCAGTAGTTAAGGGCAAGGACGTAACTGTTGAATCTGTAAACGCAGCTATGAAGGCTCAGACTTCCGAATCCTTCGGCTACAACACAGATGAGATCGTATCCTCTGACGTTATCGGTATGAGATACGGTTCACTCTTCGATGCAACACAAACAATGGTTGCTAAGATTGACGATGACACATATCAGGTACAGGTAGTTGCTTGGTACGACAACGAAAACAGCTACACAAGCCAGATGGTTAGAACAATTAAGTACTTCGCTGAAATCTAATTTAATAACAATAACCGACAAAATCCGACCGAAAGGTCGGATTTTTTCATTATTACTTGATTTTAGTGTATGTAAATGATAAACTAAGAAAAAAGGAGGGAAATATGAATATTTTCAAAAACAGACCGTTGCTTATGGGATGTGCGATATTTCTTTTGACGCTTGTAATTTCGTATATTCTCCCTCCGTATTTTTGCTTTGTGATAATTTCATTTTCACTGATATTTTATTTTACCGTATTTGTTATTTACAAAAAGAGCAAAAAGGAAAAATATTTAAGCCTTCTTATAAAGATAACTGCTACTTGCTTACTGCTTTTCATATGCGCATCGGTATCCTTGCTTACATTTAAGAAGGATGAAAAGATAAAAGAGCAATATGCTGATATGGATACAGTTCTTACGGTTGTTATCGATGAGGAAATATACAAGACCGATTTTGAAAGTCTTTATATAGCGAAGGTCGAGGCTGAAGAGAGCTTTAAAATTTTACTCTTTTTGAATGACGGAAAATCAAGCATCGGAGATAAGATAATCGCACCTCTTCATTTGAGAGATCTGTCGTCTGAAAATATAGGCTATAACGAGGCGGATTTTTATCTTGATCAAGGAGTACTTCTTGCCGCTGAGGCGGAGGACGGATATACTTTTATCTCACAGGGGAATTATAGCTTCAAGCATTTCTTTGCCGGCATAAACTCAAAGCTTGATAAAATAGTAAAGGAAACTCTCAACGAAGAGAGCGGAGTGCTTGTATCCGCTATGCTTCTCGGAAACAAGGGAGCTCTTGGCAACGACGTGAAAAGAGATTTTTCGTATCTCGGAATAAGCCACGTTTTAGCTCTCAGCGGAATGCACCTTTCCCTTATAACCGCACTGTTCAGCGCATTCTTGAATATCTTCAAGCTTGATAAAAGATTTAAATGCTTTTTGCTTATTTTAATGATAACGGGGTTCGTTGCAATAACGGGATTTTCCGAATCCGCTATTCGCTCTGGCGTTATGATGATAATCTTTTATCTTTTGTATTATCTCGGAATGAGGAGTGATACATTGAGCTCACTGTTTCTGGCGGTAACGCTCATATGTATCTTTTCTCCGTATTCGATATTCTCGGTAGGACTTACGCTCTCATTCTTTGCAATGATAGCTTGTATAGCTTCAACATACTTTACAAAAAGACAAAGAAGGATAAGAATATACAGGATAAGACCCAAATTTTTAAGATCGGTAATATACACCTTTATAACTTCCGTGTTCGTTATGATTTTTACTTTGCCAATAATCTTTTTGAAGTTCAACTATGTATCGATCGTATCTCTGTTATCAAACGTATTTATAGTTCCGCTGATAACGCTTGTCTTGTATGTTTCGCCCTTTGTTCTGTTATTTGCGAAGATACCGTATTTAAACGACGCTGTAAAATTCGTTTGTGAATTTTTGACGGATATTATATATCTTATAACCTCAAATACTGCAAAGATCCCTAATTTGACAGTTGCATTTTCAAATGCTTTTCATACTGTCGGCGTGATATTGATTGCCGTATCGGCTATATTGATGCTTGTTCTACCCTTGAAAAGATCAAAATACGCTTTTTCCGTGCTTGCTTTAGGAGTGCTGATATTCCTTTTTGCGACTCTTACATCCTCGGTTATGCGAGAAAACGAAGTGGCGATAACCGCGTATAATTACAAAAATGCAGATATCGTATCCGTTGAAAGTAATAATAAGCTTATGATAATAGAAGCATCAAAGCCGTCGAAAAATACTTCAAATCAATCGTATTTTTATCAAGGATATCTGGGATACACAAAAATAGATACATATGTGCTTTGTGATTACAGTATTTATATATGTGAAGCGCTTGATACGGTAACCGAAAAGGCTTTTATAGAGAATATCATGATACCCGAGCCTACAAGTGAAAGTGAGGAATATTATTCCGACATTATAGAGCGAATTTGCGCAGAGAAAAATATATCATTTTCATACATAGGCAATATGATCGAGTTTGAGGATGCAAAAATATATTTTATGGATAAAGAGCTTTTGTCGTCAAGCAAAAGATGCGTATCCTACAGAATAGAAGCAAACGGCTCGGTGTGTACATACGCAGGCTCCGGCAACAGATCGGTTCTTAATTATTTTATATCCGACAGTATAGAAATATCGGATATCGTTATCTTCGGCTCGTACGGTCCGAGTAATAAAGTAACGTATTCTTACGAAACGATAACACTTGATTATTGCGTGTATCTTGGTAACTCCCGCGAATTTTCGGAAATGAGCATATCCGAGGAGCAGATAATGCCTATGATGCATAAATTCATTTTTAAATAAAAACGGAAAGCCAATCGGCATTCTGCTTAGAAAAAGAGACTGTTGCCTGTGCAACAGCCCCTTTTATTTTTAATGAATTTAAACCTTTTTCCAAGTGCGAGGTGTAAAGAGAATGATAACGGGCAATATCTCAAGTCTTCCAAGCAGCATAGTAAATGTAAGAATGAGCTTGGAAAACCACGAAAACCCTGCAAAGCTTGCATAAGGCCCTACAGCTTCGAATGCCGGTCCTACATTTGATATGCAAGTCAAAGCGGAAGAAAAGTTACTGAAAAATCCATGCTTTACAGTGTATGTTCCCGCATCAGAAACGATTTGTACCGTTTGACCGTTTATAGGATCAAAGGAGAGTAAAAGCGTTACGATTATCAATATAAAGAAGTACAACGTAATGAAAGAGAAGACATCATTCGTCGTCTTTTCTTCAAGTATCTTACCTTCTATCTTAGCTTTTGGGACATATCTTGGATTTATAAGCTTTCTTATATTTACATAACATCCCTTTGCGGCAATAACAATTCTTGAAACCTTAAGACCTCCGGCAGTTGATCCCGCCATAGCACCTATAAACATTACGACTATCAGAGTGGTACTTGCAAGCATCGGCCATACATTGAAATCGGTAGTTGTATATCCCGCGGTGGTTATAAGTGATGCTATTTGAAATAACGAATGTCTGAATGCTTCCTCTGTTGTATAATTTTGCGGAAATGATTCGAATTTTCCCACCAAGCTTATAAAAGTCAAGCAAACAGAGGCTGCAACTATCAAGAAATAGCTTTTAAACTCCTCACTTTTCAAAACGTCCTTTATTTTTCCTATAAGGATCAAATAATATAGGCTGAAATTGCATCCGAACAATATCAAAAATATTGCCATAACATACTGTGAAAACGGATGGAAAAGCTCCATACTTCCCGGAATAAATCCGAAACCGCCTGTTCCTGCACAACCAAAGGTAGTAAGAAGGCTGAAGAAGAATTTTTCATTTTCATATCCCGGAATTGGCTTATCAAACATAAGAATGATAACCTCAAGAACCGTCATGCCGAGATAAATGAGGTACAGTATTCTTGTCGTGACCTTCATTTTGGAAACAATCTTACCAACCTGCGGTCCGGGGCTTTCCGCACGGAGCAGGTGCATTGATGAGCCCTCGTTGCTTTCCGGAATGAAGATCAGCACGAACACAAGTATTCCCATACCGCCGATCCAGTGAGAAAAGCTTCTCCAAAAGAGAGTGGAATGAGATACTGCCGTAATATCCGTGATAATGCTCGATCCCGTTGTGGTAAAGCCCGACATTATCTCAAAGCAGGCGTCAATATAGTTTGGAATATCACCGTTTATAACGAACGGAACAGCGCCAAATAGCGTCATAACTATCCAAACGAGCGCAACAAGCGCAAAGCCCTCTTTTTGATAAAGGGAAGTACGCTTAGGTTTTGGTAATTGTAATAAGCAGCCAAGCACTGCAAGAATAAGAATAGGAATTAAAAAGGCAAATTTATGCTCAGCTTGCTCGCGGTAAATGAAGCTCACGAGCAACGGAGCGAGCATCAAAGCTCCCTCCACGATCATGATCTTGCCTAAGATTCTGCCAATCAATTTATAATTCATGTTTCACCTTAGTCAAAAATATCAGTTAAGTCATTGAAGTTTTTGTGTGTGGTTACAACTATCACGTTATCGCCGAGCCGTATAGATGAATTACCGTCAGGAATTATGACTTTGTTTTCTCTTATTATGCAGGCAATAAGACAGTTTTCTTTTGTTTTCAGCGTTTTAAGAGGCTGATTGTAGAATTTTTCTTGCTTTTTTGCCAAGAATTCAAGAGCCTCTACTTGATTGTTTACTAAACGGTAAAGCGTCAAAACATTACTTCCGCGCTTATTTGAAAGAGCTCTTATATAGCTGATGATCCTGTTTGCAACGATCCTTTTCGGGGAAACATTGTTTTGAATACCAAGCTCTCCGAGCATATCGTAAAGATCATCGCTTTTTATTTGAGTGATGGTTTTTCTGACCTTCATTTTATTTGCGAACAGAGAAACTATCATATTTTCTTCGTCAATATCAGTGAGCGCAACGAGCGAATCCATTGCCTCAATGCCCTCCTCAATAAGAAGATCGTGCTGTGTTCCGTTGCCGTAGATGATATTAACCTTAGGCAAGGTTTCGGCAAGCTCATCGCAGGTTTTTTTATTGCTTTCAAGAAGCTTTATAAAAAACTTCTTTTTCGAAAGCTCCTCCGCGAGATAAAATCCTATCTTGTTTCCGCCGATTATCATAATATTTTTTAATGGCGATTTTTCAAGCTTTGCTTCCGATAAGAAATTATGAAGCGAGTTTGCGTCAGAGGTGAAGTGTATTCTGTCACCCTCCTCAAACATAAAGTTACCTGAAGGAATAATGACCTCATCGCCTCTTTGAACGGCACAAACCAGCACCTTTGTGTTTAATTTTTTACCGAGAGATATAAGTGTCTCACCGATAAGAGAACAGTTTTTCTCCGCAACGATCTCAACCAAAAGAACTCTTCCTTTGGCGAAATGCTCCATTTGAGAAACCGACGGAAGGTTAATAAGATTGAAAATTTCCTCGGCAGTCTCCTTTTCTGGATTAACTATCATTGATATTCCAAGCTCATCCTTCATATCCATGATCTGATGGCTGTAATCTGGGTTTCTTACTCGGGCAATAGTGTTTTTAACTCCTGCCTTTTTAGCAACAAGACAAGCAAAGACATTAAGCTCATCACTGTTTGTAAGGACTATGGCAAGATCGGTATCTGCAATACCCGCTTCCTTTTGAATATCTATACAAGCGCCGTTTCCAACTACACCGAAAACATCGTATTTTTCAATAATATTCTCGACCTTATCCTTATCCTTGTCAATAACGGTTATGGTATGCTCCATACCCGACAGACTCTGAAGGACGGTTTTACCGATAGTACCTACTCCTATAATTACTATTTTCATAAATATACTCCTATATTTGAAGTTACAGTTCATTAATAAATATTGTACCATCTTTTTTTATGAAATGGAAGAGCTTTTTTTAAAAATAATTATCTGAGATAAGAAAACAAAAATATTGGCAATAAAAATATGTCGAAAAAAGTAGAAATAATTTTGATTTATCATAAACTGTAATAAGAGTCGTTGAGACTCTTGCAGACGAAAGTTTGCAAAATAGGAGGAAAAATATGAGATTTGAACCAAATATGAAAAATTCTCAAAGAGAGGATTACGAAGAGTTTTCCAAGTTTTTGGGTTTGAACACACGCCAAAATCAAAGGCGTGCCGTTCAGACGATGTCACCCGTAACTCATGAAAACTCGTACCGTTCATCAAGGCCTCTTGCGATGGTATATGCGGAAAAGCAGGAATTTTGCAGCATATACGATCCTGAGATAGCACTTATAAACGGAACAATATTCGAAGAGCTTAATTTGCCCTTTTACCACTCGAAATGTTCAAGAAACGGAGGATGCAGCAGATGAATAATAGCAGGGAAAATCTTATGTCAAGAATACAGGCGTATTCATTTGCGGTAAAGGAAGCAAATCTTTATCTTGATGCGTACCCCGATTCAAAGGCGGCTCTTGACTATTATAACAAATACAAAAATCTTGAAGCCAAAGCTATATCCGAATATGAAATGAGATATGGGCCCATCAATCTGCCAAGCGAAGCAAGATCTTGGTCGTGGGTGAACGGACCTTGGCCGTGGCAGAACATGGAGGTAAAATAAATGTGGCAGTATGAGAGAAAATTACAGTATCCTGTAAAGATCAAAAATCCCAATCCCAAGTATGCGCAAATAATCGTAAGCCAGCTTGGCGGACCTGACGGAGAGGTCGGCGCATCGCTCAGATATCTTACGCAAAGATTTGCAATGCCCGATCCCAAGATAATCGGTATGCTCACGGATATAGGCACAGAGGAGCTTGCGCACGTAGAGATCGTAAGTGCTATATTGTATCAGCTCACAAGAAATCTTACTCCCGACGAGATCGTAAAGAGCGGCTTTGACACCTACTTTGTAGATCACACGACAGGTATATATCCCGTTGCGGCAAGCGGATATCCATATACTGCAGCGCAATTTCAGTCAAAGGGCGATGTGCTTACCGATCTTAACGAGGACCTTGCCGCAGAACAGAAGGCGAGAACGACTTACGATAACATTTTAAGGCTTGTCGATGATCCCGATGTTTGCGATGTTATAAAATTCTTGCGCGCAAGAGAAGTAGTTCACTATCAGAGATTCGCCGACGCACTTCGCATAGCTCAGGATAGCATGGACTCGAAAAACTTTTACGGATACAATCCCGCATTTGATAACGTAACATCAAGAAATCATAATTGTAAAGCGTAAAGGCTTTTACGAAAAACGGAATTTTTCAAAAGTTCCGTTTTTCTTTTTTTGCGGAAAGGAGATGATGACATTGATATTTTTTATTATATAATGTTGACAAGTTTGTGTTTTGATGTTAAAATAGAGTATTAAATTGCAGAGGAGAGATGAGAATGAATACGATGCATTTGAAATACGCGATAGAGATAGAAAGAACCGGCTCGATCTCCAAGGCGGCGGAAAATTTATTTATGGCTCAGCCAAATCTCTCTAAGGCAATAAAGGAGATGGAGCAGAACTTTAATATAACCATCTTCGAAAGAACGCCTCGCGGTGTGATCCCGACGGCTCGGGGAAGAGAGTTTCTTGAAAGCGCAAAGGTAATCCTTTCGCAAGTCGATAAAATGAAGGAAATATCAAATGAGTATGGCGATAGGGAGGTAGTGAAAGCCAAGATTTCGATACCTCGCGGCTCGTATATTTCAAAGGCGTTTGCGAAAACGGTTGCCTCGCTTGATCCCGAAACTGCTCTTAATATTCAGATAAGAGAAACAAACTCCATGCAAACGATACTCAATGTTTCGGAGAACTCTTACGATTTTGGCATAATAAGATATCAAACCGTCAATGAAAGATATTTTCTTGATTATCTTAAAAAGAAGAAGCTTGAATATAAGGAGCTTTGGGAGTTTCCGTGTCTTGTCGTTATGAATACGAGAAACAAGCATATAAATGATGAACAGCTTTCATTGAAGGAGCTTGCGCAGGACGGAATCGAGGTAATACACGGAGATAATATTATTCCGTATATCTCTAAGAATAATCTTGACCATAACGAGTTTACTCATACGGCGGAAAAGAAGGTCTATCTTTATGAGCGCGGAAGTCAGTTTCAGCTTCTCGTAACCGTAGATAATGCTTATATGTGGGCATCTCCGTTGCCCGAAAGCATTGTAAAAACGCTAAATCTCGTTCAAAGAAGATGCGATGCTCCGAATAATGCGTTTAAGGACGGAATCATATGGAGAAAGGACTATGTTCTCTCGCCCGTAGATCTGAAATTTATACAGAACCTTAAGGAAGAAATAAAAGATCTTCAAGCTATAGAATACAAATAAAAAGGTGATTATATGAAAAAAGCGATAATTATCCCTAACCCGTATAAGCAACAGAGTGTTGATTTTGCTCTTGAAGCATCGGTGTTTTTAAAAGAAAACGGATACGAAACGCAAATACTTGATAATGATGAAGCTACCCCATGGGATGATGCGGAATTCGCTGTCGTTATGGGCGGTGACGGAACTGTGTTACGCGCGGCAAGGCGCTTGTACGGAAAGAATATAACTCTTTTCGGTATAAACTTCGGAAATCTCGGATATCTTACCGAGGTCGGCCCTCAAAACGCGATAGACGGCTTGTCAAAGCTTGTTTCGAAGGACTATAAAACAGAAAAAAGAATAATGATCGAGGGAGAGATCATAAGAGACGGAAAGGCTGTATTTGAGTTTGTCGGCTTGAACGAGGCTTGTATATTCCGTTCCAGTCTTACTCACGCGTTGAGTATGCAGGTTTACATAAACGGTAAGCTTACCGAAAACATAGTCGGAGACGGAGTCATAGTCGCAACGCCGACAGGATCTACCTCGTATAATTTTTCGGCATCCGGCCCTGTGCTTTCTCCGACATCTGCAAGCATGGTGATAACCCCTGTTTCGCCTAAGTATTTTCCGCGTTCGTCAATAGTAATAGACGGAACTGAAAACATAGAAATAAAAATAAGCTGGTCAAGGGTAAGCGAAAACGGTCGGGCATCCATCGATGTTGACGGACATATGCGTTATTCCCTTGAAAACGGCGATACCGTAAGAATAAAAAAAGCTCAGCATCATACATTGATCGCAAAGGTAAGCGATACGAGCTTTTATCAGATACTGTGTCATAAGCTCTCTAAGGCGAGCCCTGACATAAACGAATAAAGCATTTACATATTTGAAGAGGTCATATGTTTGAAATTATCAAAAGAAAAGAACTTAATAAAACGGTAACCCTTATGGAGATAAGCGCTCCTAAGGTTGCCAAAAAGGCTCAACCGGGTCAGTTTATAATACTTCGTACCGATGAAAACGGCGAAAGAATACCGCTCACAGTTGCCGATTATGACAGAGAGAAGGGAACTGTTACTGTAATATTCCAAATAGTAGGCGCAACAACGGAAAAGCTGAATGCCATGAGAGAGGGGGACTGCCTTTGCGATTTTGTCGGACCGCTTGGCAGAGCCACGGAAACAGATGGACTTAAAAAGGTAGCCGTAGTCGGCGGCGGAGTTGGATGTGCTATTGCATATCCCGTTGCTAAAAAGCTTCATTCGCTCGGCTGCGAGGTTCACGCGATAGCAGGCTTTCGTACAAGAGAGCTCGTTATTTTGGAGGATGAATTCAAAAACGCCTCTTCAAAGTTCTTGCTCATGAGCGATGACGGAAGCGCAGGCGAAAAGGGACTTGTTACAAACGCTCTTGAAAAGCTTATCGAGAGCGGAGAAAAATACGATGAGGTAATAACGATAGGTCCGCTTCCTATGATGAAGTTCGTATGCTTGCTTACTAAAAAGTACGGAATAAAAACGGTAGCTTCTATGAACCCGATAATGATAGACGGAACGGGCATGTGCGGCTGCTGTCGACTCTCGGTTGGAGGAGAAATGAAATTTGCATGCGTTGACGGTCCGGAGTTTGACGGACATCTTATCGATTTCGACGAGACCATCGAGCGCGCTTCAACCTATAAGCAATTTGAAAGACGTAAGCACAAGGAGGCTTGCAACCTCTTTAAAAAGGAGGTAGAGTAATGCCTAATATGTCACTTAAAAAGAATGAGATGCCAACGCAAGCCCCAGATATAAGAAATAAAAACTTCAAAGAGGTAGCGCTCGGATATACTCCTGAGCAGGCTATTAACGAGGCTGAAAGATGCTTGAACTGCAAAAATAAACCTTGCGTTTCGGGATGTCCCGTAAAGGTACATATTCCCGATTTTATAGCAAAGGTAGCAGAGGGTAAGTTTGACGAGGCATACGATATAATCTCATTATCTTCATCACTTCCCGCAGTGTGCGGAAGAGTTTGCCCTCAGGAAAATCAGTGTGAAGGAAAATGTGTACGCGGAATAAAGGGCGAGAGCGTTGCTATCGGACGTCTTGAGAGATTTGTTGCCGATTATCATAATGCCAAAGCTAAGCTTTGCCACTCTGATATCACAAATAACGGACACAGGGTCGCAGTTATCGGCTCAGGCCCTGCGGGACTTACGTGCGCATCGGATCTTGCTAAAAAAGGATACAGTGTGACTGTATTTGAAGCGCTTCACACGGCAGGCGGCGTTTTGGTATACGGTATACCTGAATTTCGTTTACCCAAATCGATAGTTGAAACTGAGATAAAGGGCCTTAAGGCTCTCGGAGTAGAGATAGAAACGAATACCGTTGTCGGAAGAACCGTATCAATAGACGAGCTTATGGATGAAGAGGGCTACGAGGCTGTATTTATAGGCACAGGCGCAGGACTTCCCAAATTTATGAATATTCCCGGTGAAAACTTAAGAGGCGTTTATTCCGCAAATGAATTCCTCACCAGAATAAATCTTATGAAGGCGTATCTTGAAGACAGCGATACACCTATTCAAAAAGCAAAAAAGGTTGCTGTCGTAGGCGGTGGAAACGTTGCGATGGATGCCGCAAGATGCGCAAAACGCTTAGGCGCTGAGGTGTATATAGTTTACAGAAGAGGTATGGACGAGCTTCCTGCAAGAAAGGAAGAGATAGAGCACGCCAAGGAGGAGGGAATTATCTTCAAGACCCTCACCAATCCCACCGAAATAATAGGATACCATAATCCCGATGATAAACGCGACGAGCGCAATGGTACTGTAAAGGGCATAAAATGCGTTGAAATGGAGCTTGGCGAGCCTGATGCTTCGGGCAGACGCAAGCCGATCTCGAAGCCCGACAGCGAATTCTTGCTCGATGTCGATTGCGTTATAATGGCTCTCGGCACATCTCCGAATCCGCTTATAAAGAATACCACAAATGGACTTGAAACGCAAAAGTGGGGCGGAATTACCGCTGACGAGAACGGAAAGACCTCTCGCGAGGGCGTATTCGCTGGCGGAGATGCGGTAACGGGCGCGGCTACCGTTATATTGGCAATGGGCGCAGGTAAGACTGCGGCAACAGCAATAGACGAGTATATAAAAAACAAGCAAAAAGCTTAAATTACAGACACGTGATCAAGAATTTCGAAACAGCAGGCTGTCGCATTAGTGTCAGCCTATTTGCTTTGCGGATGTTATCTTTAGAAAAATCGTCAGAAGACACGCTTCGAGAGTAAATATAAATTCGTAGCGAAGTCATAGATAAGATTTCGGTCGCTTTTGGGTATTGATATTTTTTACCGATTGTGCTAAAATAAACTTATAATGATAATTACGGAGTAGAAAGCATGAAAAGAATATTTGTATTTTTAGCGTTGCTTGCGGCGATTTTCGTTCTCCCTTCGTGTGATGGCGAAGCAGTCTGTGAGCATTCGTATAATGAAACAGTACACGTCCCCACGTGTCTTAATAACGGATATACGGAGAAGGTGTGTACCAAATGCTCGCAAACCGAGATCGTAGATTATGTTTCTCCGACCGGTCACGCAGGTGAATGGAAGATATCAGTTCCCGCCACTTGCACGACACAGGGTACGGAAATAAACGTCTGCACGGTGTGCGATGAGATCATAAAAAGCAGGGCTCTTGATAAGACTCAGCACACTTTTGCTTCAACGACGGTAGCTCCAACCTGTAAGGATAGCGGATACGAGCTTCATCTTTGCACCCTCTGCGGATACAGTGAGCAAAATAATTTCAAAGCTCCGACTGGCGTTCATACAGAGGGTAACGGAACGGTCGCCGCTCAGCCTGATTGCAACACCATAGGAAAAAGAGAGTATTATTGCAAGATATGCAATACATTCTTAAGAGAAGAAAATATTGATGTAACCGAGCATGATTATATGATACTTTATTCTCAGCCCTCAACCGAAGGCGAGGAAGCGTTCACTATGTATAAATGTACGATATGCCACGATACATATAAAGGAGATTATGTCCCTGAGACTATACGCGCAAACGAAATTTACGATATGCTCAAGGACGCTATGCTTGAAATAATAGCAAAGGATAAAAACGGCGCGGAAGTGGCTGTTGGATCGGGATTTTTCGTGTCAAGCGACGGTTGTATCGTAACGAATTATCACGTGATCGAGGCGGCGTATTCTCTTGATATCTCAAAATATGACGGAACGAAAATAGACGCCAAGCTTATAGGCTACGATATCGATCAGGATATAGCTATATTGAAGGCTGAAATATAGGATCAGAAACACCTCGATATATCGAGCCAAATCGTAAAAACAGGCGACCCTGTGTACACACTTGGTAGCTCGCTTGGACTTACGGATACATTTTCAACAGGCATAGTTTCAAATGTCGAAAGAACGATAGACGGCAAGAGATGTATTCAGTTTACCGCACCAATATCTCCGGGTAACAGCGGAGGACCGCTTGTAAACGAGGACGGTAAGGTAATAGGAATAGTAACGCTTACTGCCGTTGACGGCCAGAATATAAACTTTGCTGTAAAATCATCTCTTGTAGCTTCGACTGCACGCTTCGAGCCTGTGGAGATAAGCTCTCTTTACGAAGAAAAGCTTGAAGAAAACGCATACATCATCCTTCAAAATTATATATATGTAAACCGCAACGGCGAGGACGGAGGTAAGTGCTACATCCTCAAAACCAAGGAGGAAACTCCTACAACATACGGCTACAATTGGTATTTCGTGTACGATCAGTCGACTGATACAGTATATACGGAAATGTTCATAGTGGCAGACGGAATGAACGTGTGGAGCATTAAGCTCATAATAGCCCCCGACTTTAAATATACCGTCGAATTTTACGATTGCGCGATAAATCAGCTTACAATGTCGGCAACCTTCGAAAATAAGGCGGGAACGGATATAAATACCGTTAAATATTCTCAGGAAAGATTTGATAAAGCATTTTCAGGCGTCTTAAATAAATATACCGATAAGACAGAGACAGGGGAAAACGAAATAGAGCAAGCAAAGGCGATAATCTATCAATCGTTCCTTATAAGCCTAAGATTTATGAATGATACCGTAAATAACTCCGGCACAGGCGTTGATATGGTACTTATCGGAATAGTAATAGAATAATTTTGGTAGCGAAAAAGAACAGATTGCTGATAAAAGAATCTGTTCTTTTTAAATTTATTTTAATATATAAAGTTTAAATAATAAAAAATATTGCAAAATAATAAAAAAAGTGTTATACTTTAATATATATGCCGTCATTTTGGGAGGAATTTTATGAACATCGGACTTTTGGGCTTCGGCTCTATGGGTAAAACACATAAGTACTGTGTAGATAATTTTAAATATTTTTTCTCAACTAATCAGGATGTGAGCATAGCTTCCGTGTGTACAAGGCATCTTGATAAGGCAAAAGAAATAGCAGATAGATTTTCTATTGAAAAATATACCTCAAACGAGGACGATATAATCTATGATCCCACGATCGATGCAATAGATATATGCACACCGAATATATATCACTACGAAACGGCGAAAAAAGCTATTTTGGCAAAGAAGCATATTTATTGCGAAAAGCCGCTTGCCGTAACGTATGATCAGGCGAGCGAGCTTGCACGCTTGGCAAAGGAAAACGGTGTCAAGGCAGCAATGGTCTTTAATAATAGATTTCTTTTACCCGTAATGAAGGCGAAGGAGCTTATAGAAAACGGCTCTCTTGGCAGAATAATATCATTCAGCGCAAGATACCTTCATTCAAGCGCTCTTGATATCAATAAAAGGGCGGGCTGGAAGCAGGATAGCTCAATATGCGGCGCAGGCGTCCTTTTTGATCTTGGCTCACACGTTATAGATCTTATATATTATCTGTGCGGCGAGTTTGAGAGCGTAATAGGAAAAGGGCAAATTGCATATCCTACTCGTGTAGGAGTGAACGGTGAAGCATGGCAGACAAATGCTGATGAAGCGTTTTATGTCATCGCAAGGCTTAAAAACGGCGCATACGGCACAATAGAGGTGAGTAAAATCTCACTCGGCTCAAACGACGATCTGGTTTTTGAGATAAGAGGCGAAAAGGGAGCTGTAAGATTTGATCTTATGGAGCTGAATTTCCTTTATTTCTATTCCACGGAAAACAGGGAAGCGGGCTTTACAAGGATCGAATGTGTAAACAGATACCCGACCCCCGGAGGTATATTCCCGGGAATAAAAGCGCCTGTCGGTTGGCTGAGAGGTCATCTTGGCAACTATTACGCATTTTGCGATGCAGTGTTAAACGGCAAGGAGGTATCTCCTTCATTCGATGACGGTGCATATGTGCAGAGGGTAATGGAATGTGCATATATTTCCGATAAAGAGGGAAAAGAGATCACGCTTTAGTATCAAGGAGAAAATATGGTAAAAATAGGACTTTGCGGCTCAAGCGGAGCGGGAAAAGGCTACGTTTGCGAAATATTCAAGGAATTTGGCGCGCAATATATAGATACCGATAAGGTATACGGCAAGATAGCGGTTGCGGGCTCTGACTGTGTAAACGAGCTTTGTATGTTCTTCGGAGACGGGATACTGAATGAAGACGGAAGTCTGAATAAAAAGAAGCTTTCTGCAAAGGTATTTGAGAGCAGTAATGCTTCTCAGCACCTCAAGGTGCTCAATACGGTAACTCATAAGTACATAAGAGAGACCGTTGAGAGGATGCTCGAAAAATTCGATAAAAAGGGCGAAAGGGCAGTTGTCATAGATGCGCCCGTGCTTTTTGAAAGCGGATTTAACGATATGTGCGATGTTACCATGTGCATAACAGCACCAAAGGAGCTTAAGATCGAACGAATAATGAAGCGCGATAGGATCACCTATAAAAAAGCGCTTGCAAGAATAGAAAGTCAGCTTACCGATGAGGTGTTAAGATCGCTTTGCACCTACGAGGTAGTAAACGACGGAACAAAGGATCTTAAGGAACAGATATCGGCAGTGCTTACGGAGCTCGGAGTTGTCTGAAGCGTCAAGGCTTAAGCTGATAATCTGTCTTATCTTAGCGGCACTCCTTCTTATGATATGCTCGCATATACAGAAAAAAAGCGAGATGACACTGTATCCGCAAAAATACAGCGAATACGTTGAAAAATACTCGGATGAGTACGGTATCGACGAACACATTATATACTCGGTAATAAAGGTCGAAAGCGATTTTGACAAAAACGCCGTATCAAGCTCGGGCGCTATCGGACTCATGCAGCTCATGCCCGAGACTTATATATGGCTTTGTGAAAAAAACGGTGAAGAGCCTAAAAACGCATTCGACGCCGAGGAAAATATAAAATACGGAACATTTTATCTTTCTATGCTTTATAAGCGCTACGGAGATTGGAATTTGACCTTTTGCGCCTATAATGCGGGAATGGGTAATGTTGATAAATGGTTAAGCTCAAACGATTTCAAAATAGAGTTTGAGGAGACCGAAAGATATGTTTATAAATTGAAAGTAGCACAGGATAAATATTTGAAGCTGTACTACAACGGAGGATATTATGGATAAAGAAAAAAGCAAGGAAGAGCTTCTTAAGGAAAAGCTTTTCTATAAAAAAGAGAATGCCTTCGATATAGAGGATAAGGATTATAAAAGCTCCGTTTCTGATTATGCCGACGGCTATAAAAAATTCATAGACAGCTCAAAAACAGAGCGAGAGGCTGTTGTGAGCGCTGTGAAAATGGTAAAGGAAGCAGGCTTTAAGGAATATTTTCTCGGAGATAAGATTGTAGCCGGAGAAAATTATTATTTCAATAACAGAGATAAGAGCCTCTATATTTTCAGAGCAGGCACTGAGCCGATTGAAAAGGGCATAAGAATATGCGCGGCTCATATCGATTCACCAAGACTTGATATGAAGCAGCATCCGCTCTATGAAAATGAGGGTATGGCTTATCTTAAGACACATTACTATGGCGGAATTAGAAAATATCAGTGGTTGACGATCCCGCTTGCGCTTCATGGCGTAGTTACGAAAACAAACGGCGAGAGAGTAAATATAACTATAGGCGAGGATGAGTGTGATCCTGTGTTCTGTATAACCGATCTTTTACCGCATCTTGCGAAGGATCAGGCGACAAAGCCTCTTGAAAGCGCTTTTTCGGGAGAGGGACTTAACCTTCTTATAGGCTCTGAGCCTTATGCAAAATGCGACGAGGCTGTAAAGCTCAATATGCTCAACATCCTTAATGAAAAATACGGCATCGTTGAGAGCGATTTTATGAGTGCGGAGCTAATGGCGGTTCCTGCGGGTAAGGCGAAGGATCTCGGACTTGATAAAAGCTTTATATTGGGCTACGGACACGATGACAGAGTTTGCGCGTATCCCGCTATCACATCGATCATAGAAAACAAAAACAGCGAGCATACGATAATGTGTATACTTGCCGATAAAGAGGAGATAGGCTCAGAGGGCGTTAGCGGAATGAAGTGCCGTCTTATCTTGGATCTTATCGACGAAATAAGCAAAAGCCTTGGCGGCAACGCAAGCGTTGTAAGAGCAAATTCAATGTGCCTCTCTGCCGATGTCAGCGCAGGCTACGATCCTATGTACCCGGATGTGTTTGAAAAGCGTAACAGCGCTCTTATGAATTGCGGTGTAGTTATGGCTAAATATACGGGCGCTCGCGGAAAGAGCTCAACAAACGACGCAAGTGCCGAATACGTTGCCCTTATCCGTAATATGTTCGAGCGTGACGGAGTTATCTGGCAAACTGCTGAGCTTGGTAAGGTAGATGCGGGCGGCGGCGGAACGGTCGCTATGTATATCGCAAATCAAAATATTTTGACAGTTGACCTCGGTGTTCCCGTGCTTTCAATGCACGCGCCTATGGAGGTAATAGCTAAAAACGATTTGTATCAAGCACACAAATCATTCTGCGCATTTTGTAAATAATAATTTGAAAAGAGGAAAAATAAAATGAAAGACATCTTTGAACAGCTTTACAATTACGGACTTGTTCCCGTAATAAAAATCACAAAAACAGAAAACGCAGTTCCCCTCGCAAAAGCACTTGCCGAGGGTGGACTTAACTGCGCCGAGATCACATTCAGAACGGAATGTGCAAAGGACGCTATAAGAGAGGTGACAAAGGCACTTCCCGATATGCTCGTTGGTGCGGGCACGGTTCTTACTCCCGAGCAGGCTGACGAGGCTGTAGCCGCAGGAGCTAAATTCATAGTAAGCCCCGGTCTTAACCCGAGAGTGGTAAAGCACTGCCTTGAAAAAGGAATTCCCGTTCTTCCGGGATGTGCAACTCCCAGCGAGGTAGAGCAAGCGCTTGAGCTCGGTCTTAAAGCAGTTAAATTCTTCCCCGCAGAAGCAGCAGGCGGACTCAATATGATAAAATCTATGAGCGCTCCCTACGGCAACCTTAAATTCATGCCTACAGGCGGAATAAACGAGGAAAATATGCTTCAATACCTCTCATTCGATAAGATAATCGCGTGCGGCGGAAGCTTTATGGTAAAGGATTCACTTATCGAAGCGGGCAAGTTTGACGAAATAAAGGCTCTTACAAAGAGCGCAGTTATGAAAATGCTCGGCTTTGAGCTCGTACATATCGGTATAAACTGCGAAAACAAGGAAGAAGCTACAAAGGGTGCAAAAATAATAGAAGCACTCTTCGGTATGGAATGTAAGGAAGGCTCTAAATCAACCTTCTGCGGAACTGATTTTGAATTTATGCACACCAAATTCTACGGCAAAAACGGTCATATCGCAATAGCTACGAATTTCCCTGCTCGTGCCAAGGCTTACCTTGAAGGACAGGGCGTTGAATTTATCGAGGAGAGCGCAGGCTACGACGAAAAGGGCAAGCTTAGATTTATATATTTGAAGGACGAGGTTTGCGGCTTCGCTATCCACCTCGTAAAAAAGAAATAATATATGTTTGATAAACTAAAGCAAGCGGAAGAAAGATTTTTACAGATAGAAGAAAAGCTTCAGGATCCCGATACCGTATCAAATCAAGACGAATTTGCGAAGCTTATGAAGGAGTATAAGAATTTATCTCCAATAATCGAAAAGTACCGTGAATACCAAAAAACTTTCGACGATATGGAAGGCGCAAGGCTTCTTATGGACGAGGGCGGTGAGTTTTACGATATGGCTCTTGAGGAATGTAAGGTCTGCAAGGAAAAGCTTGAAGCAATACAGGAGGAGCTTAAGATCCTTCTCATCCCGAAGGACCCCAATGACGACAAAAACGTAGTCGTTGAGATAAGAGGAGGAGCAGGCGGCGATGAAGCAGCACTCTTTTCATACGTTCTTTACAGAATGTATAATATGTATGCGACCTCGGCAGGCTTCAAGACAGAGCTTATAAGCTGCAATCAAACAGATATTGGCGGATTTAAAGAGGTTACCTTTATGATTTCCGGTGACGGAGCATACTCGCGCTTCAAATTTGAAAGCGGAGTCCACAGAGTCCAAAGAGTACCCGAAACCGAAACTCAAGGCAGGATACACACGTCAACCGCAACGGTAGCCGTGCTTCCCGAGGCTGAGGAGGTGGAGGTCGAAATATTGCCAACCGATGTTATAATCGAAACCTGTAAGAGCAGCGGAGCAGGCGGACAGCACGTAAATAAGACCGAATCCGCGATCCGACTTATCCACAAGCCGACAGGTATTGTTGTTGAGTGTCAGGATGAGCGCAGCCAGTTAAGAAACAAGGATAAAGCCTTCCAAATATTAAGAACGAAGCTTTATGATATGAAACAGCAGGAAATGGATTCGAAAATTGCCTCGGAGCGAAAGAGCCAGGTGGGAACGGGTGACAGAAGTGAGAGAATAAGAACTTATAATTATCCTCAGGGCAGAGTCACCGATCACAGAATAGGCTTTACCGTATATTCGCTCGAAGCGTTTTTGAACGGAGATATAGACGAAATGCTTGATAAGCTTGCAACGGCGGACGCTGCTGAAAAATTAAAGGGCGGTAACGAATGAAAACGGAACTTCTCAAGGTTGATGAAAAATGCGACGAAATACTTAAAAGAGCCGCTGAGCTTATAAAAGGCGGCTCGCTCGTCGGTTTTCCCACGGAAACGGTATACGGACTCGGCACAAACGCATTTGACGCAGATGCGTGCCTTAATATTTTTAAGGCAAAGGGCAGACCTGCCGATAATCCGCTTATCGTACATATATCAAGACCCGAGGACGCGGAAAAGATATCGTATACGAACGAGCTTTATTATAAGCTTGCAAAAAGATTTATGCCGGGCGCGCTCACTGTAATAATGCCCAAAAGGGACATAATACCCGGCTCTGTTACGGCGGGACTTGATACGGTTGCGGTAAGATGTCCGATAAATAAGATAGCACATAAGCTCATAGAGCTTAGCGGAGTGCCGATAGCTGCACCGTCTGCAAACCGTTCGGGCAAGCCCTCTCCGACGAGCGCAAAGCACGTCTTTGACGATATGGACGGAATAATCCCTATGATACTCGATGGCGGGGACTGCGAGGTCGGAGTAGAATCGACAGTTATAAAAATAGACGAAAGCTCAATAATATTGCTTCGTCCGGGCGCTATTACCTTTGAGATGCTTAAGGAGGTATGCGATAACGTAAGCATATCCTCAGCAGTTACCGAGGAGCTGAAGGAGGGCGAAAAGCCACTTTCACCCGGAATGAAATATAAGCATTATGCACCCAAGGCGGAGCTTTATCTTATAGACGATAATTATGTTGATTTTGTATCCTTTGTAAATGAAAGATCAAAAACGGAAAACTGCGCCGTTATGTGCTATGATGAGGAAGCCGAAAGGATTACATCCGATAAGCTTTTGCCTGTCGGAGAAAAAAATGATGTAAAAAAACAAACCAAAAGACTTTTTATGCTCTTGCGAAAAGCAGACGATATGAAAGTAATGACGATTTACGCTCATCTTCCCGAAAAAGGCGGAGAATCACTCGCTATGTATAACCGAATGATAAGAGCGTGCGCTCATAGAGTAATAGGAGGGACAAATGGCAAGATCTAAGAAAATAGAAGAAAAGGACAGATATATCGAATCAGAGCCGATATATCAACCGATTACGGAAACGATAGAGACTAACTATATGCCCTATGTTGTCAGCGTAATGGTATCGCGCGCGATCCCCGAGATCGATGGCTTTAAGCCGTCACACAGAAAGCTGCTTTACACCATGTATAAAATGGGTCTTATGACGGGACATAGGACAAAGAGCGCAAATATCGTCGGTGAAACGATGAAGCTCAACCCACACGGCGATATGTCAATATATGAAACGATGGTGCGTCTTACACGCGGAAACGAGGCGCTTTTACATCCGTTTGTCGATTCAAAGGGAAGCTTCGGTAAGCAGTATAGCAGAGATATGGCGTTTGCCGCATCGAGATATACTGAGGCAAAGCTTGATCCGTTCTGTGCCGAAATATTCGGCGGAATAGACAAGAATGCCGTAGATATGATGGATAACTACGATAATACCACGAAAGAGCCAAGGCTTTTGCCTACTTCGTTCCCGAATGTGCTGGTCTCTGCAAATCTTGGTATTGCCGTAGGTCTTGCATCTTCGATCTGCTCGTTCAATTTGAGCGAGATATGCGACGCAACGATCGCTATACTTAAAAATCCGCGCACAGGCACGGATAAGATAATGGATATCGTAAAAGCCCCCGATTTTCCCGGCGGCGGATACGTTATTTACGAGCCCGATCAGATAAGAAAGGTCTATGAAACGGGAAAGGGCTCGATCAAATTAAGAGCCAAATATGAATACGATCCAAACGAAAACTGCATAGAGATCCTTGAAATACCGTATTCAACCTCAATAGAAGCAATCCTTAAGGATATTTCTGATATGTTTAAGGAGGGCAAGCTAAAGGAGATAACCGATTTCCGTGATGAGATAGACTTAAAGGGCTTTAAGCTTACAATAGACCTTAAAAAGGGTGCTGATCCCGATGCACTTATGCAAAAGCTCTATAAGTTCACGCCTCTTGAGGATAGCTTTGCCTGCAACTTTAATGTTCTTATCGACGGCGCACCCAAGCAGATGGGAATAAAGGAGATCCTTAACGAATGGATCAAATTCCGTATAGGCTGTCTTACAAGAGAATTTATGTTTGATCTTAATAAGAAGAAGGACAAGCTCCATCTTCTCTTGGGTCTTAGTAAGATACTTCTTGATATCGATAAGGCTGTCAAGATAGTAAAGGAGACCGAAAAGGACGAGGATGTAGTTCCTAACCTTATGGCAGGCTTCGGAGTTGATAAGATACAGGCAGAATATATAGCAGATATCAAGCTCCGTCATATTAACAGAGAATATATTATGAACCGCCTTGCTGAGATCGAGGGCTTGCAGGCTGATATAAGCGAGATAAACTCCATTTTGGAGGATGAGATCAAAATGAAGGCTTATATCATAAAGCAGCTTAACGATATAAAAAAGAAATATGCAAAGCCGAGAAGAACTCAGGTAATGCAGGCTACCGAGATCAAGGAATTCGATAAGGAAAGCTTGATAGAGGACTATGCGGTAAATGTATTCTTTACAAACGACGGATATTTTAAAAAGATAACACAGCAGTCATTGAGAGGAAATTCCGAGCATAAGATAAAGGATGGAGATTTCATACTTAACGAGGAGGAAGCGCGAAACAAGGATGAGGTGATCTTCTTTACGAATAAGGCTCAGCTTTATTTTGCACACCTTTCGGATTTCGAGCTTTCAAAAGCGTCAGAGCTCGGCGCATATATTCCTAAAAAGCTAAAATTCGACGATGACGAAAAACCGATATTAATGAAGATAAATCCGTCGTATGATGAAAAACAAAATGTTATTTTCGTATTTGAAAACGGAAAAGCGGTAAGAGTGCCGATGAGCGCTTATACGACACAGGGCTCGCGCAAAAAGCTCAAAAAGGCATTTTCTGATGCTTCACCTGTCGTAGCCGCAATATACGAAAAGAGCGATGAGTATATTCTTATGATAAACTCCGATTCAAAGGCGATACTAATAAGACCGTCGCTTATTCCGATAAAGACCACAAGAACCTCCATAGGAACGACAGTGTTTGCTATGAACCTGAAGAAAAACCAAAAAATAATCGAGGTGCTTGAAAAATACGAGGATAGATATCCCGAAGCTCTTTCGCGTTACAGAAAGATAAAGATCCCTGCAACGGGTATTTTGATAAGTGATAAGGATATAACTACTAAACAAATGAAAATAGATTATTAAAATGAAGAGGAAAAGATGATGTCAACAACAGAAAAGAAAGTAACCAAAAAAGAGATCAACGAACAAAAGAAGGCTAAAAAGCCTCAAAACGCTCAAGAAAAGAAAAGAAAGATGGCAACAAGAATACTCGCTATCGTCCTTGCAGTTCTTATGCTTGCATCATTTACGGTAATCGCGGTTCTTGGAATTATGGATCTTGCACATACACACGTTCATTAATGAAAATAAAATTGAGCATATTTAGGGGCTGTCGCTAAGCGACAGCCTTTTTATGTGATTAGAGGTGCTCAAGCGACTAAAGGCGTAAAATAAGCGCACCTCAACAAATGAATCACGGCGACTCTCCGGCGCCTGTTTTTGCTTGATCTGCGGTGAAAATCAAATCGATTTTTTGATTTGAATAGCGAAAAATAAATAAAAAGAAAAATAAAATAAAATTTTTAAAAAAATTTCAAAAAAGGTATTGACAATTTGATTTAGTTTTAGTATAATAGTTGAGCAAGGTAAAAAACCTATCGCAAACGCGAGAGTGGCGGAACTGGTAGACGCGCACGTTTGAGGGGCGTGTGTCTTGCACATACGGGTTCAAGTCCCGTTTCTCGCACCAAAAAAGTCGTATCATTTTGATACGGCTTTTTTTATCCATTACGGAGTAATGGTATATCATCACGCTTTAGCGTGCAAAAAAAACTCCGTAATGATGATATACAATGCTCCGCATTGATGATATCCAGTCACTTCGTGCCTGATGATATACACTTTCCACGAAAGTGATTAAATCTGCAAGTCTTTTTTGTTTTTAGCCGTAAAATATAAATCGTTCACTTTATACCCCTTTCGTTCAACTTATGGGGTATCGTTTAATTATTGATTCGCTTAAAAGAATTATTGATTTTCAATGGATTATGTGATATAATAAACTCACCTAAAATCAAGAATTTGATGGCCACTTTTAAGCTGATTAACAAATTAGGAGGGGATCTTTATGACTAAAAAGAGGAAGATTATTCTTGCAACGGTAGCGTTCTCTATTTTATTGGCTATAGGGGTAAGTCTTACATATATTTTTGCTGTGGCATTGCCGCAAAAGCGAGAGAAGGAGCAATTATTAAAAGCAGTGCAGGAGTATTATGACGCAAAGCTTGCTATGTATACAGCGGAAAACGAGAAATATGATGACTATGAGGTGGACGTTGCATTCCTTGGCGACAGTCTTACCGACGGATACGATCTTGAAAAATACTTTCCGCAATATCTTGTTCTTAATCGCGGAATTGGTGGTGAAACGACCTTTGGTCTTGAAAAACGTCTTAAGGTATCGGTTTATGATTTAAAGCCTAAAGTGGCAGTAATGCTCATAGGGGCAAACAACTTTGATACAATGTTTGATAACTATGAAAATATTTTGAAGGGATTTAAGGAAAATCTGCCAAATACCAAAATAGTATTACTATCTCTTACATCTATGAGTCAGGAATGGGGCAAAAATAATCAAAAAGCAGCTTATAACAACGTTAAAATAAAGCTCCTGTCAGAAAAATACGGATACGAATTTGTCGATCTGTATTCTCCACTTTTGAATCTTGAAACAGGTGAAATATATGCAGAATATACGACCGACGGCGGTCACTTAACATCCGCAGGATACGAGGTGCTTACAAATACGATAACTCCCACACTCGAACAATTATTAGGTAGATAACTGCGCTTAATAGCATTACAAATTCCAATTTATAGAACTAAAATGGGTGCAAACCCTTGTAGGAAGATGTACCCATAAGTCTAAAATTTGCACCCATTGTAAAATGGTATCAAAATTTTAGATTACTCACAACAAGGATGGTCGTTGATCATCCTTGTTTTTATTTATACATTATGCTAACGAAAATTAAACATTGTATAAATACCTATATTATAACTCAAATGCTGAAAAAAACACAAAAACTCTATAAATTCAACATAAAATTTATCAATAATGCTTGAAGCTTTTATTAATATATGATAAAATATAAGAACAATATTAAAAATGCTAAGGCGGAAAGAGTATGGATAAAAATCAATCTATCAAAGATTATAATGAGAAAATAAAGCGTATAATTGTATCTGAAGACGAAATCAAAGAGGCAATAAAGCAAGCCGGCGAAAAAATAAACGCATCTTATGACGGACGTCCTATTTTGCTTGTAAGCATATTGAAGGGCTCGTTTGTATTTTTGGCTGATCTTTGCCGTGCTATCAGCGTTCCGTGCGAGATAGGCTTTATGTGTGCAAAAAGCTATTATGAGGGTACTGTCTCGACCGGAATTGTTAAGATCACCATGGATCTTGACAGAGATATTTCAAAATATCATGTAATAATAGTTGAGGATATTGTAGATACAGGCAGAACCTTAAATGATATCGTAAAGCTTTTAAAGGCAAGAAATCCTCTTTCGCTGAAGGTTGTGACGCTTCTTGATAAGCCTGATCGCCGCCTTGTTGATTTTGAAGCTGATATGGCGCTCTTTACTATTCCTGATCTTTTTGTTATCGGATACGGACTTGACTGCGGAGAAAAATACAGAAATCTTCCTTACATAGCCGAATACGATGAGTGTGACAAAAAATAATAAAACATCGCGGGATGTGTCTGATTTTTGAGTTTTGGATTTTATTTTAAGGAGTTTTCATGAAGGTTTTATATTGCTCTAATACAGGCTTTTCAAAACGCTATGCCGAGCTTATTGCAAAGGAAATCGGCGGGGAGAGTGTCGATATTTCACTTAAAAGCAGAGTAAGCAAAAAGGAAGAAATAGTGTATGTTGGCTGGATTTTCGCAAATAAGATAAAAAAGCTCTCAAAGCTCAAAAAATACAACGTGAAATGCGTACTTGCCGTCGGTATGACTCCGAATAAAGAAAAGATAATTAGCTATCTTATGGAAGCAAACAAAAAGGAGCTTGTCGGAAAAAAGCTCTTCTATGCTCTTGGCGGACTTGATATGTCAAAGCAACGGGGATTTAATAAAATGCTTCTTAAAATGGTGTCGAAAAGCGTAATAAAGCAGAATAATTACGAGGACCGACAGATGATAGATATATTCAAAAACGGCGGAGATTTTGTATCGTACGAAAATATTTCCGAGCTTTTGGAATACTTGAAAAATTAAAGTGGCAAAATTGCCACTTTTCTTTTTATAAATTACTTGCATATTCCATTAAAATATGATAAAATTATATAAATATTTATTTTAACGGACAGAGGATGAGCGAGGATATGAATTTCGTCACCGTGCAGGAAATGGCACAACAAGCTGAATATACAAAAAAAGTGCGTGATATGATAAAGGACAAGCAGCTAAAGGCTTTCGTTTATACGCTTGGGTGTCAGCAAAACGAGGCTGACAGTGAAAGAATTCGCGGCATTTTTCTGTCTATGGGATATACCGTTACGGATGACGAGGAGATAGCCGACCTTATAATGGTCAATACCTGTGCTATAAGAGAGCATGCTGAAAAAAGAGCACTGTCGGTAATAGGCAGATATAAGCATAACAAGGCGAGAAATCCCGATACCGTGATCGGTGTGTGCGGCTGTATGCCCGCTCAGGGACATAGATCGGAGCAGCTTAAGCATTCTTATCATTATGTTGATTTCGTCTTTGGTACAGGCTCGCTTCATAAGATACCCGAATATGTTTACAATGCTCTTAATAAGGGCAAGCGCATATTCGTTGCCGAAAGCGACAAGCCAAAGATTGCCGAGGGTGTTCCCGTAGTTCGCGAAAGCAGCTTCAAGGCTTGGGTTAGCATAATGTACGGCTGTAATAACTTCTGCACATACTGCATAGTTCCTTACGTCAGAGGCAGAGAACGCAGCCGTAAGATGCAGGATGTTATAAATGAAGTAAGGACACTTGTAAACGAAGGGTATAAGGATATAACGCTTCTCGGTCAGAACGTAAATTCATACGGAAAAGACCTTGACGGCTCGCCTACAATTGCGGATCTTCTTAACGAAATATCGAAAATAGAGGGCGATTTCTGGATACATCTTATGACAAGCCATCCAAAGGATGCGTCAAGCGCGCTTATTGATGCGATTTCAAAGAGCGATAAGATAGCAAATCATTTTCACCTTCCTCTGCAATCCGGCTCGGATACTGTGCTAAAGCGTATGAACCGACATTACGATAAGGAAAAATACCTTTCGATAGTAAAGGAGCTCAAGGAGAAAAACGAGGGCATCGTATTTACCACCGATATTATAGTCGGCTTCCCTGGTGAGAGCGAGCGCGATTTTGAGGATACGCTCGATATCGTCAAAAGGGTAGAATACGATTCTATATATACCTTTCAGTTTTCACCAAGAAAGGGAACTGCAGCTTATTCAATGGATGATCAAATTCCCGAGGATGTGAAAAAAGAAAGATTTGAAAGACTTAATGAGGTTCAAAACGAGATATCAAAGGCGAAGAATGAGGCTATGATAGGAAAAACGGTAAAGGTTCTCGTTGAGGGTAAAAGCAAAAACAACGATAAGATATATTCCTCCCGTACAGAAGGAAATAAAATAGTCCATTTCAGCTCCGATAAGGATCTTACAGGACAGTTTATAAATATCAAAATCATTCGTGCAGACACATTTGCTCTGTACGGTGAAATATAAAATAAAAGGAGAAACTACTATGGAAAGCATTATGAAGCTTGCTGCTGAGCTTGGTCAAGAGATCAAGAAAGCTCCCTGCATCACAAAAATGAACGAGGCAAAGGAGAAATATGATAAGGACGAACAGCTCCAGCAGATGATGTTTGAATACAATGCTCAGCAGATCGCTCTTGCAGAAGAGTATAAGAAGGATCCTGTTGATCAAAAGGTTGTTGAAGCTATCGAGGCACGTTTGAACGATATCGTTGCAAGCGTAATGGCGTCCCCTGCTTTCGTTGAACTCAACGAGGTTCAGAAGGAAGTAAACGAGCTTATGGAAGCTGTAAACGGCGAGATCGAATTCCAGATCACAGGCAAGCGTCCTTGCTCACACGATTGCCATTCCTGCGGTTCTGACTGCGGACATCATCACTGATTAAAAGAAACGGAGGTAGAACAGTATGACATCAATGATGCAACAGTACCTTGATATAAAAAATCAGTATAAGGATTTTATACTGTTTTATCGTCTTGGTGACTTTTATGAAATGTTCTTCGACGATGCCATTAAGGCATCAAGAGAGCTTGATCTTACTCTTACAGGCAGAGATTGTGGCGAGGAAGAGCGCGCGCCGATGTGCGGTGTTCCTTACCACAGCTGTGAGAGCTATATAGGAAAGCTGATATCAAAGGGCTACAAGGTAGCTATTTGCGAACAAATGGAAGATCCCGCGACTGCCAAGGGACTTGTGCGCCGCGAGGTCGTAAGAGAGATAACTCCCGGAACGGTAGTTGAATCAACTCTGCTAAACGAAAACAAAAACAACTATCTTGCATCCGTGTATATAAGAGGAGCAAGGGTAGGTATCTGCTTTGCCGATATTTCAACAGGTGAGATATCTGCTACATCGACAGATAACGAAAATACCAAGATTTTAAATGAGCTTGGAACATATTCTCCTAAGGAGATAATAGTAAATGCGTCAGCTGATGACGCATCGTACATATATGATTTTGCAAAGACGAGAATAGGCGCGCTTTGCGAATTCGATATGACAAGTAATTTTGAATATACCTCGGCAATCGATACGGTCAGAAACCAATTCGGCTCCGATTTTATAGTAAAATACGAAAACGACGAGCCTATGCTTTGTGCAATGGGCGCGATACTCAAATATATAAGTGACACTCAAAGAACCGATATCTCATACATAAATAACCTCAATGTTTACGGCGAGGGTCAGTATCTTGAGATGGATCTTAATACAAGAAGAAACCTTGAGCTTTGCGAAACTATGCGTAACAAGGAAAAAAGGGGAAGCCTTTTCTGGGTGCTTGATAAAACAAAGACCGCGATGGGTGCAAGAATGCTCCGTAATTTCGTTGAGCATCCGCTTATCGACATCAAGAGAATAAATGCCCGTCAAAGCGCCGTTGAGACATTGGTCGAAAACTTCGTTTTAAGAGAGGAGATCGCACATCTTATGACAAGCGTTCTCGATCTTGAAAGGCTTATGACAAGGGTGATCTACGGTACTGCGGGCGGAAAGGATCTTCGTGCTATCGCTTCAACGATAGCGGTGCTTCCCGAAATAAAAAATCTTTTATATACAGTAAATTCTTTGGAGCTTTCTTGGATAAGAGACGAGCTTGATACCCTTGATGACATTTATAAAATGATAGACAATACGCTCGTTGAAACACCGCCGTTTTCCATAAGAGAGGGCGGATTTATAAAGGACGGCTTCAATAAAGACGTTGACTATTTGCGCTCAGTAATGACAGACGGGAAGGGCTGGATCTCAAAGATCGAGCAGGACGAGCGTGAAAAGACAGATATAAAAACACTTAAAATAGGATATAACAGAGTCTTTGGATATTATATAGAGGTAACAAAATCCTTTGTTAATCAGGTTCCCGATTATTATATAAGAAAGCAAACGCTTTCGAACTGTGAAAGATATATAACCGATGATCTTAAAAGTATGGAGGCTACCGTCCTTGGCGCACAGGATAAGGTCT
Source organism: Clostridia bacterium (assembly GCA_017461765.1). GTDB lineage: Bacteria > Bacillota > Clostridia > Oscillospirales > CAG-272 > RGIG2000. Next base: position 60,981 of record JAFTXO010000004.1, read on the forward strand.
GCTCGCTTGAATACGATATCTTTATCGCCTTAAGAGATGAGATATCGAAAAACTTCAAGAGAATTCAAAAAAGCGCAAATCTGATTGCAAGGCTTGATGTATATGTGTCCTTGGCAGAGGTGGCTATGAAGAATAATTATATTCGTCCCGAGGTCGATTACAGTGATGTGATAGACATAAAGGACGGTCGCCACCCGGTTGTAGAGCAATTTGTAAAGGATAGCTATTTCGTGCCTAACGATACATATCTTAATACCACAAGCGACCGCTTGGCTCTTATAACAGGACCGAATATGGCGGGAAAATCGACGTATATGCGCCAAAGCGCACTTATCGTTGTAATGGCTCAGATAGGCTCGTTCGTTCCGGCGAAGGAAGCAAGGATTGGCGTTGTGGACAAGCTCTTTACCCGTGTGGGCGCATCGGACGATTTAGCATCGGGACAGTCCACATTTATGCTTGAAATGACCGAGGTCGCGTATATACTTGAAAATGCGACCAAGCGCAGCTTTATAATATACGACGAGATCGGCAGAGGAACGAGCACCTATGACGGAATGAGCATGGCGCGCGCCATAGCCGAATATACCGCAAGTAAAAAGATCGGCGCAAAGACGATGTTTGCAACGCACTATCACGAGCTTACCTCACTTGAGGATGAGATAAGCGGAATAGTAAACTATAATATAGCCGCAAAAAAGCGCGGAGAGGATATCGTATTTCTTCGGAAGATCGTAAAAGGTCCGACAGACGACAGCTACGGTATCGAGGTATCAAAGCTTGCAGGCGTGCCAAACGAGGTCGTTAAACGTGCTAAGCAGATACTTAACGATATCTTAAGCGGAGAAATGCAAATAAAGCAGCCCGTATCAAAGAAGGTTGAGCCTAAAATGGAGCTCTCTATCGATGATATCGGAGTTTACGAGGCTGCTGACAGAATAAAAAAGATAGATATAAATACACTTACGCCTATTGAGGCAATGAATTTTATATTCGAGCTTAAAAAGTTATTTTGAAAGGAAGTGAACAACAGTGGGAAGGATCAATTTACTTGGCTTTGATGTTGCCAATTTAATAGCAGCAGGAGAGGTCGTTGACCGTCCTTCGTCTGTTGTAAAGGAGCTTCTTGAAAACGCAATAGATTCGGGCGCTGATGCAATAACCGTAGAAATAAAAAAGGGCGGAACTGCATTTATCCGTATAACCGATAACGGTTGCGGTATAGAATATGATGATCTGCCTGTTGCTATTTTGCGTCACGCAACGAGTAAAATAAAGGATCAGACCGATCTTGAAGCCATAATGACCCTGGGCTTCAGAGGAGAGGCGCTTGCCGCGATATCCTCCGTATCAAAGGTCAGAATAATGTCAAAGCAAAGGGAAAGCTCCATCGGCGGATTTTTGGAGTGCCACGGCGGTGAGGTAATATCTCATATGCAAACGGGCTGTGCCGACGGAACTACCGTTATAGTAGAGGATCTTTTCTATAATGTTCCCGCACGAAAGAAATTTCTTAAAAAGGACGTCACCGAAACGGGTGCTATAACGGGCGTTGTCGAAAAGGTAGCGCTTTCAAAGCCCGATATATCCTTCAGATATATAATAGACGGCGAGGTGAAATACGTCACCTCAGGCGACGGAAGCCTTTCAAATACGATATACGCGCTTCTCGGAAGGGAAATAACGAAGCAATCGATGCAGGTATCCCGAGAGGAGAGCGGAGTGAAGATAGACGGATTTATATCAACTCCCGAATTCGTGCGCTCTAACAGAAACTTAGAGAATTTTTATATAAATTCAAGATATGTAAAGAGCAAGACCGCATCTGCTGCTATCGAACAAGCGTATCAATCGTATATCCCATCCGATAAATTCCCTTTTTGTGTTTTGAATATAGAGATAGATCCCAAAACGGTTGATGTAAATGTTCATCCGTCAAAGCTTGAGGTCAAATTTTCAAACGAAAGGCTCATCTTTGAAGCCGTATATTATGCGGTGAGAAGCGCACTTTCAAACAATATAACGCGCCCTGAGCTTTACAAGGAAAACGACACATCATTGCCGAAATCCACACCCTCGGTATTTCCCGTATACGATAAGGAAGCGCCGAAGGCGGAAAGGATGGCGTTTGACTCAAAGGGAAATATCGGTACGCTTAGAAGTCCCACAACACTCAGCTACGATAGCGTGAGTGCGCCAAAGAGCGCAAGCTTCTTCGAGGTATATAATACTGCAAAGAACGACACATCTCCCTATAAAAAGACACTTGATGCTGTTTTTGGTGACAAAAAACAAGAAATAAAAGCACCGATTATCGACACATCATGCGAGAAAACGCCACAAAGCAACATTGTCGAAATACCGAAATATATTGAGAAAAACGAGACGGTAAGTGTCGAAAAAACAGTTCCCGACTACAAAATAATTGGGGAAGCCTTTAATTCATACGTTATAGCGGAGCTTGGAGAAACGATGTATCTTATAGATAAGCACGCCGCGCACGAAAGAATAATGTTTGAACAGTTAAAGGAAACTATGAAATCAGCCACTCCCTCGTCCCAAATGCTTCTTATACCGCTCGAGGTTCATTTGACCTCCGAGGAGAAAGCTACTGTTTGTGAGTGGGAGGAGGATATAAGAAAAACAGGCTTCGGCTTTGAAATAGACGACACGTCTGTCGTGAAAATATACGAAATTCCATCGGGAATAGAGCAGAGCGCGGCTGCGGATATGCTTATTACTTTTGCGTCCCGTCTTGTAAAAGGAGAAGGAGATGCGCAAAAAACGAAGGATGAATTTTTCGAGCGTGCTTTGTATCAGGCAGCCTGCAAGGCGTCGATCAAGGCGGGCAGAGTGTACGATGAAGCGCATATAAAATGGATATGCGACAGGGTTTTCACGCTTGATAATATTAAGTATTGCCCACACGGCCGCCCCGTAGCCTTTGAAATCACGAAGCATTATCTCGAAAAGCAGTTTGAAAGGATCAAATAATGTTTGAAGTATTAAAAACCGATAACCGCGCAAGACGCGGAAGAATGACTACCGTTCACGGCGTTATAGAGACCCCTGTGTTTATGAATGTAGGTACTTGTGCCGCAATAAAGGGCGGCGTCTCGACGGACGATTTAAAGGAGATAAACTGTCAGGTTGAGCTTTCAAATACCTATCATCTTCATTTAAGACCGGGCGACAGACTTATACACGATCTTGGCGGAATACACAAGTTCTTTAATTGGGATAAGCCCGTTCTTACCGACAGCGGCGGATTTCAGGTCTTTTCGCTTGCATCGTTGCGTAAAATAACCGAGGAGGGCGTGCGTTTTGCATCTCATATAGACGGTAAACGAATATTTATGGGCCCTGAGGAAAGTATGCAGATACAGTCAAACCTCGCATCTACGATAGCGATGGCGTTTGACGAATGTATCGAAAATCCTGCTCCCTACGATTATACTAAAAAATCGTGCGACCGCACTGTAAGATGGCTTAAGAGATGTAAGGACGAAATGGCGCGCCTTAATTCGCTTCCCGATACTATAAATAAAAATCAGCTTCTTTTCGGAATAAATCAAGGAAGCACTTATGAGGATCTGCGTATCGAGCATATGAAGCAGATAGCCGAGCTTGATCTTGACGGATATGCGATCGGCGGTCTTGCCGTTGGCGAGGCAACTGAGGATATGTACAGAATAATCGATGTGGTAGAGCCTTATATGCCAAAGGAAAAGCCAAGATACCTAATGGGCGTCGGAACTCCGTGCAATATCTTGGAAGCAGTACACAGAGGAATTGACTTCTTTGACTGTGTAATGCCGTCAAGAAACGCTCGTCACGGAAATTTATTTACGTGGCACGGAAAGATGAATATCGTAAATGAGAAATATATGCGCGACCCGCGTCCGATAGACGAGGGATGCGGATGTCCCGCTTGCAAAAGCTATTCGAGAGCATATATAAGACACCTTATAAAAGCTAAGGAAACGCTTGGAATGCGCCTTTGCGTATTGCATAATCTCTATTTCTATAATGAGCTTATGCAAAAAATACGCGACGCGCTTGACGGCGATTATTTCGAAAGCTTTTATCAAAAATATCATATAGCATTAGGTGAAAGAAATCCGGACTGATGATAAAATGGTGTTATTTTAAAATAGATTAACGATAAAAATGAGGTTGTCGCTAATGCGACAGCCTCATTTTTTAGTTTAATGCTTAAATTTAAGAGTAACAATTTCAAATCCGCCAATATCAAACGCAACCTTGCCGTTTTTGATCTCGAGCTTTTCAAGCTCATTTTCGAGCATATCGCAAAGATAGCATTCCTTAGCCTCGAAGCCAATGCTTAGCTCAGCCTTTGTACGAATGTTCTTGCACTCGTAAATACGTATGACCGTGTCAGAGCTGCCCTCAGCCTCTTTTATTGTTTCGCAGATCACATTTGAAGAATTTATGCTTATAAGCGAGAATTCACTCGGAAGCTCACTTTTTTCACCGCAAGCCTTTACTGATGTCATAGGATAATTAAGATAATAAGCCATTTCAACTGTATCTGAGCTTGCAAGCGTACCCTTGTGAGGACAGATCGAATACGAGCATTCCATAATTCCCTGATCAGCCTCGGGATTTGGATCTATTGCACACTTAAGGAGCGAGAGCTGCATAAGACCGTTATGAATATCGTGGCCGTATTTGCAATCGTTAATTATGCTGACACCGTAGCCGCCCTCTGAAATATCCGCATATTTTTGAGCGCATACCTCAAATTTAGCAGCATCCCAGCTTGTGTTTTTGTGTGTCGGACGCTCAATAGTGCCAAATTGGATCTCGTAAGTTGCCTTATCAGTATTGATATCAACGTCAAATACCGCCTTCACCATCTTGTTTTGCTCGTGCCAATCGGCAACGGTATCAAAATCAATTTTTGCAATATCGTCGTAGAACCAGATTGTTTGAGTAACACTTGATTTCATGAACGGACGAACGATCTTTATTCCGACTCTTGCGCCGTCAAGCACCGTTTCAACGCTTTCAAATTCTGTAAGGCTCTTATAATTGTCAAGCGAATAAGCTTCCCATTCCCAAGCCTCATAGCAATCGGGATAATCAACGTAAACTCTGATCTCGTTACCCCTTTTGCCCTCTTTTATAACCTCACGGTTGTTCTTTTTATCATAGATCGAAGTAATTTGCCAATCTTTGTCGAATTTTACCGTAAAGCAGTTTGTTTCAACTGTGTTTTTGTCGATTTTTATCGAATTTTCTGTTTTGAAGTCTTTTACGCACGAATAACCTTTAGGAGAGATATTTTTAACTATAGCCGTTTTTCCGTCGATTTTTACAGCTCCGTTTCCGACAAAGGAATGTGGGTTGAATATTACGTATCCGAGATTTTTGTCTATTCTCTTTGCAATATCGTTTTTGGATGAGTCGATTATCTCATCAGCTAAAGCCTTTACCTTTGCGTAATCAATATCGGATCTGTCGTAAACGTCCTTTATCGATGAGCCCGGAATTATATCGTGGAATTGGTTCGTCAGAATAGTCTCCCAACCGTCCTTGAGTACGTTTTTCGGGAATTTCGTTCCGTTAAGAAGCTTGTTCATGGTAGCAAGCATTTCTGCATCGAGGAACATAAATTCGCTCTTTCTGTTGTTTCTCTTGTTTTTAGCGATAGACGTATATGTACCTCTGTGGAATTCAAGATAAAGCTCACCGCGCCATTCGGGAACGAGATTGCTTCCCTCGATTTTGTCCTCAAGTCTCTTTAAGAAATTGCCTGCAAAATCGATCTTTGCATTCGGAACTCCGCTAACTCCCTTGACACCGCGTCTTGCAAATTCAAGATGCTCAGGAGTAGGTCCTCCTCCGCCGTCACCCCAACCGAATGTTGCGATGACCTCATTGTTAAGCATCTTTTGCTGATATCTTTTCCAAGTTCCCGAAACCATTTTTGCATCACTGCCCGCAACGTACGTTGTGTATCTTTCGGGATCTTTGCCCTTGTCGTCCTGAGCGGTAAGAAAATATGTATTTATCTTCGTTCCGTCAATGCCCTGCCATTTGAATGTGTCAAACGGCATCATATTAGTATCGTTCCAGCTTATTTTTGATGTTACGAACCAATCAACTCCGCATTTTTTAAGTATCTGCGGAAGTGCTGCACTGTATCCGAAAACGTCGGGCAACCAAAGCGTTCTCGTATTAACGCCAAACTCCTCCATAAAGAAGCGCTTTCCGTAAAGCACTTGGCGAACTAAGCTTTCACCTGAGGTAAGATTACAGTCAGCCTCTACCCACATAGAGCCCTCAACTTCCCATCTGCCTTCCTTAACGAGCTTCTTTACTTCTTCGTAAAGCTCAGGAGCTTCCTCCTTAAGCTTTCTGTAAAGCAACGGCTGAGAGGACATAAATTTGTATTCGGGATAATGCTTCATAAGCTCAACTACCGTTGCAAATGAACGCTGAACCTTTTCGCGAGTCTGTTCAAGAGTCCAAAGCCAAGCACAGTCGATATGCGTGTGACCTATAAGAATTGTGGTCATAGGCTGCTCTTTGCAGAATTTTTCGTAAAACTCCTCTTGCAAGAATTTTCTTGCTCTCTTTGTTGACTCAACAAATTCGTTCGATGTTACATCGTAAAGCTCAAGCATTGTAACGGCAGAATCAAGATATCTTACTATCTGAGCGTATTCATTTGAAAAAGGATCAATAAACGAAAGAATATCGTAAGGATATTTGAGATCGTAATAAAGATCGTTTACAGCAGGAATTACATTTTTTATTTCAGCATAAAATCTCGAAAGACAGGTTTTTCTTCCTGTGTACGCGTAAAGGTGTACCTCATATGAGTCCTTATCTCCGTCAAGCATTATATATCTGTGGTTTGTGTCCATACCTTGGCGCATTTTTCCGTCAACATAAGCTATGAACTGAGGATTGTCAACATACCAATCGGATGCGTTATCTGTTGATATCTTGAGCATAACAGGCATTCCCTTCATTTCCCGGGGAATATTTATCACCATACGAAACCAAGCGTGTGAATCGGGAACGGAGCACCAATAAGAATGCTTTTCGTATTTTTTGAAATTGGAAAGAGGCGGCATTTCGTTACCTTTTTTAAAACCGCATTCGAAGTACGAAATATCCTCGATCGGCTTCACATTGGAAAATCGAGCATTTTCGACAACCTTTATGTATTTTGTTATTTTTCTGAACTTGTCGTGCATAAAAGCCTCCAATAATTATTTATTGTTAATATAATAATATCATATATAGAGAGAAAAATCAATTGCATAGCTTGACAAAAATTAAAAAATAATATATAATTGCTCTGTAGTTAGCTCGCGCTAACCGAAAGGAGAAAATATGATAAGGATCACAATGAAAATAGACGGAATGATGTGCGGTATGTGTGAGGCACATATGAATGATGCGATCCGCCAAGCCTTCAAAATAAAGAAGGTAACATCATCACATTCTAAAAATGAATCGGTAATAATAACCGAAAATGACATATCAGAGCAGGAGCTTGCGAAAACTGTCGAAAAAACAGGATATAAACTCCTTGATGTAAAAAAAGAGCCTTATGAGAAAAAGGGACTTTTCTCATTTTTGAAGAAATAAAAAAGCGCCAAGCGGCGCTTTTTTATTTGCAGTATAATGCATACAGTCTTTTTCTGTATATTCCGAGATAAACGTAATACGATAGTAAAACGGTAATAAGTGAAATTATATATGAAATAAAGCTATCGAATTTTGTCGCAAGCATAAACATAGGAGAAAAAGCAAAGCGAATTAAGTCGGAGCTTGACAAAGCATATATAATAGTGATAAAGATAATTATAAATGTTAAAAAATATTCGTTTTTCAAAAAGCAAACGATAATATCCTTGAATATTCCTTTATATTCTTTATCCTCATAGTTGCTTTTTAAAATTTTCAAGCCATTAGCTTTTAAAAAATGCTTGGTATATACAAGTGACATTGAAAATAATACGCAAATGAATATCGATATAGAATACGATAAGCTTTTCCATAGAATTTCTCCGAGAAGCTGAGAAATTATCAAAAAGAGAAAAAGATAACTAACAAAAGAGATAGCCAAGGAGACGAGTATATAAACAATGTCAAGAAAAAGATTTTTTATATTATTCATTTTCTTCAAGCTTTTGATTTATTTTATCCAAAGCGCGCTTGTTTATCTTGTCTGCAATAAAATATCCTAGGATACCGCCGAATATAGCAAGTATAAAGCCAAGCACGATGCCGATGATTATCGGATTTTTATTATCTGCATTTACATCGATAATTCCAAAAGCAGTAAAAAGGATCAGTAAAACGGCGAACGATGTTAATAGCACGATAGCTCGTCTTACCCATAGATATCTTGAAAAAAGCTTGAAATAAGAAACCAAAAACTGAAATCCCGAAACGAATGCTCCCAAGAAGGCACAAGATTGAATTACTCTTAAATTGTAAACCGAAGGATCGATAAGACTTAAAAATACCATTACGATAGTTATCGTGCCAATTCCCGATAAAACGGAAGAAATTAAGCTTTTGTACATTTTTACACCCCCAAGATCTTTTTAAGATCAATAACATATTTTTGATAAACGATCAGCTTTTTATCAGTCGAAGCAGTAGCAAAGATGTTCATTTTATACCTCCAATTTATTCTTGATATCAATAACGTACTTTCGAGAAACGATAAGCTTTTCTTCGTTAAGAAGAGTAGCGACGAGCTTACTGTCCTTTGTAAGCTTTATGCTTCGCAGCTTTTTAAGATTTGCGATTACTGTTTTTGATATCCTTGAAAAATAGCTGTTCTTTAAATTTTCTTCAATACTTATAAGCCTTGTTTTACATTCATAGGTGGCGTTATTTGTGTAAAAGAAGGTCTTTTTATCTACTGATTCAAAATAGAGAATATCCTTCATCGGAACGAAAAATATCTCCCCGTTTGTTTTTCCTGCAAAGGTATGGTCAGAAAGACCTAAATTTGAAATTATTTCTTCAAGCTCAACACTCATTTTTGCGCAGGTTATGTGTATCTGCGTTTCTGTAACGGAGCTGTCCTGTGTCACCGTGATCTTCATTTTATCCCCCCCTGTGCTCTTAGTATATATCACTCCTGAAGATAAATCAAGAGCACTGATACCAAGATGCGATTTTTAAGCACCGAAATACAAAAAGCACCTATAAAATGCTGAAAAACATATAGGTGCTTTGATCGTTATTTTATCTTTTTTCCGTCAGAAAACGCTTTGCCGACTTTTTTACCGAGCGCGATATAATCGTGATTTGCGGGATCGTATGTTATAGGCGAAAACTTTGAAAGATCTATTTTCCCGTCAGTGAGAATTCTTTCATCGGCGCAAACATTTACGATCCTTCCGACAAGACGGCAGCTTTCGCTATCGTATGAAATAAGCTCACACTCAAGCGCAAACGGAAGCTCATCAAATAAGGGTGCATTTACAAAATCACTTTTTACAGGAGTCCAGCCGCATTTTTCAATCTTGTTTGGAACTGAATTCCCTGAAGCTATACCAACATAATCGGCAGATATAACATTGCTTTGATCGGCAACACTTACAGAAAACGCCTTGGTTTTTAAAATATTTTCTGTTGTTTTGTGATCCTCGGAAACGCATATCGATATCTCCGTTTCCTCCGAAATTCCGCCCCAAGCGGCATTCATAGCATTCGCCTTGCCGTTTTCATCATACGAGCCGATTATCAAAACGGGCATCGGATAAAGCATTGGCTTAGCGCCAAAATTTTTTCTCATAATTATCTCCTTAAAAATTATTTTTCAAGCTCAAATTCCAAAATACCGCCACTCGTTATCTCCTCGTAGGTAAGATAGTAACGGTCGAGCAAATTTCCGTTCAAGCGAATGCTTTTTATATACGGAAACTGATTTGGGCTCTTGTCGCATTTTATTTCAAATTCATTTGATATATTGCACGGGTGATATTTATTATTAAGCCTTATTTTTGCATTTTGGAAGAGGGGAGTGTTGATAAAATACCTTTTATCGCACATACATACCTGCGCAAAGCCAAGAGCGGAGAGCACGTACCAAGCGGATAGCTGACCAACGTCCTCGTTGCCGCAAAAGCCGAAAGCGCCCAATCGGTAAGCTTCCTTTTGAACTCGTCTTGTCCAATATTGAGTACGCCTTGGCAATCCTAAAATGTTAAAATAATGCGTTATATTGTGACACGGCTCATTTGAATGATTGTAATTTTCGTTCCAAAGCGCACTAAGATCAGCGCCCTCGAATAATCTTTCAAGCAGCGTAATAGTTCTTTCCTTTCCAAAAAGAGAGCTTAATCCCTCGACATCGTACGGAACGAACCATGATTGCTGAAAAATATTACTTTCAACACAACCGAGCGAGCTGTATTCGTCATCAACGGGTATAAAATTTCCGTTTTCGTCTCTTGATCCCATAAAGCCCGTATCTTTGTTGAAATTATTCGCGTAGGTTTTCGTACGTGCCAGGAAGTGTGCGTAATCTTCGTTTTTGTCAAGCTTTTTTGCAAAGCAAGCCATGGCATAGTCAGCCATAAGATATTCAAGTGTGTCGCTAAGACTCCTTGGTACATAAGCACCGTTTTTATATTGCTCGCATTTCGGACGAATAGATATAAAAGGCTTTTTTTCAAGCTCATCCATTGAAAGACTTGATGCAAGCGCTATATCATAAGCCTTTTTAGTGTCAAAATTGCAAATTCCCTTAACATACGCATCAGCGATGACTATAAGTCCCGGATCACCGACCATACAGTGTGAATCTATCCCCATCAGTTCCCATCTTGGAAAAGAGCTGTTCTTCGCCAAAGCAATATTCAAAAGTGTATTTGCTTCATCATTTACGGACACAGGGTCGATCAAAGTAAGAAGCGGAAATTCGCTTCTGTACACGTCCCAACCGCTGAACATAGTGCGGTGAGTGTATGCGGCGCTTCGTATGTTTCCGTTTGGATCGACGTATCTTCCGTCAACATCGACCATAGTGCGCGGGTCAAGCAAGGCGTGATACAGACAGGTGTGAAAAATAGTAAGATCGGTGCTGTCATCTCCTTCAACGCAAACACATCCCAAGGCTTTTTCCCAAGCATCATCGCATTTTTTTAGTATATCATCAAAATTAAAATGGGGGCACTCAGTGTCAAGATTCCTTTTTGCCCCTTCAAGATCAACATAGGAAATACCGCATCTTATAAGTATTTTTTCATTTTCTTCCGTATCGAAATCAAGAAGCAGATGAATATCCTCACCCTGTATCTCATTTATCCCGCAAGAAAGAAATTTTTCGTTTTCAAAAAAGCGTGTGCTTTTAAAGGGCATTGAAGCCTCAATACAGAAAAACAGCTTGTAGCCGATACCACCTGCACCCCGTCCAAATCCGCCACCCTGTGGCGTGCAAACAATATATCCTTCAATGCAATTTCCGTTTATTTTTATGCTTTGAAGATCGGAATGTCCTGCTATTCTGCGTGAAAAATTAAAAATCACACCGCTTTTATCACTCTTCGGAAAGGTGAAACGCAAAATACCCGTATGCAAGGAAACCGTGGCCTCACAAAAAATATTATATCTGTCAAGCATAACGGAGTAATATCCCGCTTTTGCGATCTCTTTTTCATGTGAAAAATAAGATCTCCAGCCGATCTTACCCTTTGTAAAAGGGACTTCCTGATTGGTTCCGCTTCGAAGATCGGTGTCTCCTACAACGGGCATTATCTGTAAATTTCCAAGGTCGCCGTACCAGCCGATACCGCTCATGTGATTAAAGCTAAAGCCCTCTATCGTGCTTTGACAGTAGTTGTAGCCCGTGCCGTTGTCACCGCTTGTTGTGGTATCGGGAGAGAGCTGAACCATACCAAAAGGATAACACGCTCCGGGGTGTGTCTTTCCACCGCCGTGCATGCTCGTTTCCTGCTCGTCGCCCACAGTGCCTATCATGGGATCGATAAATTCTGTTTTTTTCATAATATCCCTAACATAAATGAAACTTTATTTTTTCTTGTGCGCGATAGCTTGTCCTTGGTAGTTCCAAAGGAAATCCTCTGCGCTCTTAACCGCGCATACAGTTGCCTCATCACCGTTAAAGGCGAATGTGAGCGAGGTATTGCCGAAATATCTGTCGATTATCTGCGCAAATATCATGATCTTATTATCCTGAAGCCATGCAAAAGATACTGCATCGCGATAGCGCGAGCCGTCAGTCGTTCGCTCAGCCCCGACATTCTGCGAATATCCAAGCTCAGGGAAAAGACCGAAGCGGTTGCGATTTACATAGAAGGGAAGAGTCATTTCTCCGTTGTTATTAGTATAAAGAAGCTCGCCTGCATCGCTTCCCTCAAAACAGAATGAGAACTCCTTAAGACCGAGCTCGTTTTCGTCACAAATGAATTTTACTCCGTCAAGCTCGCATCTCATGTGTGAGTCGCACAAGCCCTTTACCGCAAAAAGCTCAAGACCCTGTGTCGATAAAGTAAGCTTTTTATAAGCACCGTTATCGGGCTTTAGGGGGGCGGATTGCATATTTGATGCAATAAGATCAATAAAGCTTGACATTATATAGTCTCTTGAAAACGATGAGCCTTGGTTGTCAGCGGTACATACAAAAATAAGATCAAGCTCGGGCAGGCAAACAGTAAGCTGATCTCCCATTCCCACAAATGCGAAGCCGTTCATCTCGGTACGCCAGATCTGATATCCGTAGCCGTGAGTGAACAGTCCGCCGTGAGCATTTTCAGAGTTGTCAACAAGCTTCGAGGTGGCTGTACGTAGGTATTCCTCGCTGAGAAGGCGTTTTCCGTTCCATTCGCCGTAATTCATTACAAATCGTCCGAATGAAGCCATGTCGCGAGGAGTGCATATAAGCGCCGAATCTCCCCAGGAGTCGCCGTTTCTGGTTGAAAGGATAGAAGCATTTTTAAATGTTCCGAGATGTGTAAATATCTTTTCATTAAGGTAATCGAAAAGCTTTTTGCCACAGAGCTTTTCAACAAGAGCACAAAGCACCTGTGAGCCTGAACTGTCGTAATCCCATACAGTGCCCGACGGACGGAGAGGATAATTTCTGTTGAAATAAAGGTGTGTTCTGTCGGGGTCGTTTGAGTAGAACCATACCTCGCAAGCACCGACGGTCGTCATCGTGAGCATTTCTCTTACAGTCTGTTCCTTTAATGATCGGGGCAGAGGAGTGTCGATCTTTTCAGGAAAATGATCTGCGATCTTATCATCCAAGGATAGCTTGCCTTCATCAAGCAACAGTCCTATTGCCACTGAAACATAGCTTTTTGTTTCAGAATACATTCTATGAAGAAAATCCTTGTCAAACGGCTTCCAGTAATATTCTCCGAAAAGCTTGTCTCCTTTCATAAAAAGAACGCTGTGCATATGTATGCGTCTTCTTTCAAGAGCAGAAATAAACTCGTTTACATAATTAGAAGAAACGCCCGCTTCCTCCGGTGTTATCTTTTCAAACATTATAAAACCCTCTTTCCTTTATGCTTTTGCATAAGCTTATAAAATATTTAAATAATTCAAGACCGTCAACTGTGTCGCTTCGTTTTAATTTAAGACACATTCGCTCCGGATGAAACTGTACGCCAAGATAAGGCTTTGATATATGCTCGAAGGCTTCTATCGTTTTGCCTTGATCGGAAAATAACGTCGCACTAAGCCCCTCTCCTAAAGTTTTAATGGCTTGATGGTGAGCGCTATTGACATAGAATCGCTCTCCGTATAGCTTTTCAAGAACAGAGCCGCTCTTAGCATACACCTCGTGCGTAAGATCGTAGCCTGCTCCCGATGAATGATCCTTTGCATTCGAAAGATCCTGAATAAGTGTTCCGCCAAGAGCAACATTCAAAAGCTGATGACCGCGGCAAATTCCCAAAATAGGCTTGCCCGTTTTCAAAAACTTCTTCAAAAGAGTAAATTCAGCAGCGTCACGCTCTATATCAAAATTTCGGCTTCCGTTTATTTCAGCATTATAATATGACGGCTGAATATCGTTTCCGCCACAAAGAATAAGTCCGTCGTAATCGGTATTGTCATTTGGTAAGTATTGTACATTTGCAATAGCGCCGCACTCTGTTACTGCGTTTACGTAATTTTCATATTTGCTGTTTGCCGCAAGAAGAATTTTTATTTTCATTTTTCCCTCATGTGCCTCGGATCTTGTATGCTTAAATTTAATGTCGCAATAATGATTAGTATACTCTTTAATTATAACATCTTCGCCCAACCATGTCAATTTATTTTCTGAAAACGCATTTGCGAAATATCAACTCAGAGCCGATTGCTTCGCTATGGTTTTTAGCTTTTAAACCGCAGGTTGATTTTTTTTAACGAACAAGATGTTGTTTAAGGCTTATCTGTGTGATATAATATGATTGACAAAAGTGATTGAACCGGTTATCACTCTGTAAAAGGAGGTTTTATATTATGATCTGTATTGGACAAAAGGTTAAGGAGCTTCGTAAGCGTGAGGGCTTTACGCAAGAGCAGCTTGCGGAAAAGCTGAATGTAACGCCGCAAACCATATCAAGATGGGAATGCGAAACGGCATATCCCGATATAACGGCAATTCCTATACTTGCGAATATTTTCAATGTTTCCATCGATACTCTTATGGGATACGACAAAACTAAAACTGCTGAAAAGGTAGAGAATATCATTCGCAAAGCTGCTCAGCCGTATTTTTGGAGCGATATAGAAAAGTGCGAAAAAATACTTACAGATGCTTTATCGGAGTATCCGGATAACGATATGATTTTGCGTGAGCTTCTATCGTTATATGAATGTCATATGCGAACATATCAGCGCATGGAATATGCTAAAAAGGCAAAGTCAGTTGCACGTAAATTGATAGCTGAATCAAACGATGTTTTTGCACTTTGCAGTGCAAAAAGCGATCTTGCTTCCATATATTTAATGCAGGATAACTACAAGGATGCAAAGGAGCTTATAGACTCGCTTCCTTATATGTATCCGTATCTTTTAAATGACAGAATGCGCATATCCTCGTATAATTTAAAGGGAGAGGATAGGCTCAAGGAGGCGAAGGACTGGAAGATCATCGAGTATCAGGAGCTTTTTATTGCCTGTATGATGGAGGGCGAGGGATATTTTGAAACGGGCAATTATGCAAGCGCCCTAAGGTCCTTTACCGAATGCAAGGATGTTATTGAAAGATTTATGAAAAGTGATAAAATAAGCCCCGAAGCATACATTATTTACGGTACGCAAGCAAACCATATGGCTTGCTATTTGCAGATAGCGGGATGCCTTTTGAAATTGGGTAAAAAGGACGAATGTGCAAGTGCTGTAAACCGTGCTTATGATATCGTTTCCTTGGCAAACGGCGAGGATTTTATAAAAGACCCCGAACAATTTTTGCAAGAATATCGCAGAATATATAAGGAATTCGGTCTTGAAAAATACAAGCCTTTTATATAATAAAAAATCTTATTTGTTTATGCTATACTGAAATAAATATTGTAAAACAGAACTTGATATTGCAATAAAAATATTCTTATAAATACTTACAATACAAAAATTCAAATTTGATGCAAGGAGAAAAGCTATGAAATTTTGTGATATAAATATAAGAGATCCGTTTATTTTGAAGTACGACGGAAGGTACTATATGTACGGTACAAGGGCAAAATATACCTGGGGTGACGGTAGGAGCGAGGATTACGGCTTTGACGTATATGTAAGCTCGGATCTTGAAAGCTGGAGTGAGCCTAAGAGTATTTTCGAATATTATGACGGCTTTTTTGGCGTAAAGGATTTTTGGGCGCCCGAGGTCCATTATTATAACGGAAAATTCTATATGTTCGTTACATTTACTCCAAAGGACGGATGCCGCGGAACTGCCGTACTGGTATGTGATACTCCCGACGGAGAATTCAAGGTGCATTCTGACGGACCGCTTACTCCTTCCGATTGGACGTGCCTTGACGGAACATTTTACGTTGAGGATGAAGAGCCGTATATGATCTTTTGTCATGAATGGACACAGATCGAAAACGGCAATATTTGCGCGATAAAGCTTTCAAAGGATCTAAAAAAAGCGATATCCGAGCCGATTGTATTATGGCAAGCTGGCGATGCAAGCTGGAAATACGACATAAAAGATAACGGCTCGTACGTTACCGACGGACCGTTCCTTGTAAAAAGAGATAAAGAGCTTATAGCTATCTGGTCAAGCTTTTATAAGGGCGAATATTGCGAGGCTATATCCCGTTCCGATAACGGTAAGCTTTTTGGAAAATGGAGCATTGATGATAAGCTCCTTTACGAAAAGGACGGCGGTCACGGAATGATATTTACCGATTATGAAAATAACTCATATTTCATATTCCATACACCAAACGATACTCCGAACGAAAGACCTGCTATGCAAAAAATAAATTTAGACGCTCTTTTCAACAATAAATAAAATCAAAAGTCTCCGATGGTAAATCGGAGACTTTCATTTATCTGTTCAAAAACCAAATACCAAAATTAAGATATCCCGCAAACATGACCCAAAGCATATACGGAATTTGAAGATATGCTGCTGCTTTTGAAACCTTTTCGTATGAAGATACAGTACGGATAATAAGATACAATAGCGCAAGCAGCCAAACGAATGCAAATAAAAACTGACGAAGATTGAAAAATATGATGCTCCAAACAAAATTGAATGCAAGGCTCAGCGCGTAAAATGCAATGCCCTTATCGGCGTTTTTAGGATCTGTATCTCTTTTTGTCCATATAATAGCCGAGCTTATTCCCATAAGAACATATAATATACTCCACACTATCGGAAAAAGTATTGATGGCGGAGAGAGCGGAGGTGTTTGAAGCTCACTGTATATTTGCATACTGTCTTTTGTGATAAAAGCTGAAATAAGCCCTACTGCTACTGGAATGAGTATTGCTATTATATATGTTTTTATATTTTTCTTAGTCTCACTTTGCATATAATTTCCTCCATACAGTTTGTATTAATTTATATGCAAAGTAACGACGATATATTCATATAAAAAGCACGGAATCGCCCCCGTGCTTTTCAGAGCATTATTTGAGTGCGTTTTTATGCCTTGGAAAATTGATCCTTGTCTACTCCGCAAAGAGGGCAAACGAAATCATCACCAAGCTCCTCCCATTTTGTACCGGGAGCTATGCCGTTATCGGGATCGCCCTTTTCTTCGTCATATTCATATCCGCAAATGTCGCATACGTATTTCATAAAAAAATCTCCTTTGATAAAAATTATTGTAATCTAATCATACCACATTTTTTTAGTTTTATCAAGATTTATCAGTTTTTATTGTAAAAAAGTTTTTTACGTGCTATAATAAAACTAATATATATATAAATATAAGTATTGATAGGAGAAATTCTTAAATGAAACGACTGTTTGATGAGCATAAGATAAGAAGGGTGACCGAGCTTAGCGGAGCATGGCACTTTTCTATTGATGCTGATGATATAGGTGAGCAAAACGGCTGGCAAAACGGACTTCCCACAGCAAAGAGTGTTATAGTTCCGTCGGTTTGGAATAATGAGATAGGACTTCTTAATTATGAGGGAGCTGCTTGGTATGAAAAAAGATTTTATACAAGCGGAGGAACACTGAGATTTGTTTTTGAAAGCGTAATGACCGAAGCTAAGGTGTGGCTTGACGGTAATAAGCTTGGCGGACATTACGGCGCTTTTTCGCAATTTGATTTTATAGTGCCAAACGTAAAAGAGGGCGAGCATATTCTCGTGGTTAAGGCTGATAGCAGATTTGATAAAAAATCAATTCCGCAAAAAAAGGTAGACTGGTTCAATTACGGAGGAATTGCCCGTGATGTTTCTCTTGAAGCTCTTTCGGGAATATCCGTTCTTTCCGATCATATAAAATATACCTTGTCTGACGATATGGAAAAAGCATTTGTAAGCGCAGAGCTTGAGCTTTACTGTGCAAGCTCCGAAAAAACTACGTCGAATATATCCGTTACTGTTGGAGAAAAGAGTATATATGAAGGAAGCATCACGCTTGAAGCAAACGAAAGAGCTGTTCTTTCAACGCCGACCTTCGAGCTTGATAATATATTGCTTTGGAGCACGGAAGAGCCAAATCTTTATACCGTTTCTATAAAAACCTCGACCGACGATCTTATAGACAAAATAGGCTTCCGCCAAATAGAGGTAAAGAATAACAAGATACTTTTGAACAAAAAGCCGATCGAGCTAAGAGGCGTCAACCGCCACGACGAGCATCCCGATTGGGGCTTTGCCTTCCCACCGAAGATGATGAAGCGCGATATCGATATTATTCTCGATCTCGGTTGTAATACGGTTCGCGGAGCTCATTATCCAAACTCACATATCTTTTTAGATATGCTTGACGAGCGCGGACTCCTTTTCTGGAGTGAGATACCCATCTGGGGCGGCGGCTTTCCTGATGATGTTTTGGAGGATCCGGATGTTGTAGAGCGCGGACTTGAAATGCACAGAGAAATGGCGAAATATTACTATAACCATCCGTCGATCATAATTTGGGGAATACATAACGAAATTTACACGCTATATCCTTGCACCTACGGTATTTCAAAGAAGTATAGCGAGTTCCTCAGAGAAAATGGCGGCAACCGTCTTATAACTCACGCAGCTGCATTTCCTTTTGATGATGACAGCCTTGAATTTGACGATATCATTTGTATAAATATGTACAAGGGCTGGTATGGCGGAGATTTGGGTGAATGGGATAAGTTCGTTTCCGATTTTGATAAGCATCGCAAAAAGATCGGTCAGGATAATAAACCCGTTATCATAAGTGAATTTGGAGCAGGAGCGCTTGCGGGCTTCCATAGCTATTTTGATACGCTTCGTTGGAGCGAGGAATATCAGGCTGATCTTTTGAAATATTGCTTGGAGCTATTCCATAAAACCGACTATATTCACGGCTTTTACATTTGGCAGTTCTGTAATATCAGAACATCGCCCGAGCTTGAGCTTAACCGAGTCAGATGCTTTAATAACAAGGGAATTTTAGACGAGTACAGAAACCCTAAAAACGCTTACTTTACAGTGAAAAATTTATATGAGCGTTTTGCAAGCGAGGAAAAATAAAATGGAAAAAATCACACAAAACAAACCTAAAAGACCTATAAAGGTCATTCAGTTCGGTGGCGGAGTATTTTTAAGAGGCTTTTTTGATTGGATGCTTCAAAAGGCTAACGAAGCTCACGTATATTGTGGAAATGCAGTCATAGTTCGCTCACGAACGAACGGAGAAGATCCGTTAAAAGGTCAGAATTTTAACTATACGCATCTTGCAAGAGATGCAAAGCATAACGATATAAGCCTGATCGACAGTATAGCGTATTCCATAAGCGCTAATGAAAATTATGATCAATTTTTGGCTTTGGCTGAAAATCCCGAAGCCGATGTTATCGTTTCAAATACGACCGAAGCGGGCATCGTTTACGAAAAATGCGCATTTGCCCCCGACACGTGTCCGAAAAGCTTCCCCGCAAAGCTTACCGCACTCCTTTACAGAAGGTTTGAAAAAGGACTTGACGGTATGCTTATATTGCCCTGCGAGCTTATTGAAAACAACGGAGATATATTAAAGGATATCGTGCTTCGTCACGCACAGGAGTGGAAGCTTGGAGAAGCGTTTTACGACTTCGTAAAAAATAAATGCTCCTTCAGAAACACCCTTGTCGACCGAATAGTGTCCGGTAAGCCTGATAGCGATATCGAGCTTGGCTATATAGACGAGCATATAAACACAAGCGAATATTTTCACCTGTTTGTTATAGAGGGAGAGAGCGATGAGCGTCTGCCGTTTGATAAAATAGGACTTAATGTACGCTTTGTTCCGTCTGTGTCACTTTATCGTACGATAAAGGTGCGAATATTAAACGGTGCGCATACGTCAATGATCCCGTACGCGCTTCTTTGCGGAGTAGAAACCGTGGGGGAGTGTCTTGAAAACGGTATCATTTCCGAGCATTTGAAACAGTGTCTTGCAGAGATTGTGGACTCTCTTGATATAGAAAGAAGCGAAACAGAGGAATATGCGGCTAAGGTTCTTGAAAGATTTTCAAACCCGTATATCCACCACAGGTGTGCCTCTATTGCGCTGAATTCGGTAAGTAAATTCCGTGTGCGTGTGCTTCCGTCGATACTCGAGTATGAAAAAAAGTATCAAAAAGCGCCGAGCAGACTGTTGTTTTCACTTTCCAAGCTTATAGAATTTTATAAAAACGGTACTCCGAATGACTCACCCGACATTATGAAAAAAATGAAGGACGCCACCTTGACTCAGATATTGAGCAATACCGAGCTTTGGGGCGAGGATATCTCACGCTTTGAAAAAGAGGTAGAAATGTATGCAGATACATCCGAACGATAATGTAGAAATACGCGAAGACGGACACAAGTACGCACTTTTTGATATAAATAAAGGCGAAAATATAATAAAGTACGGCTTTCCGATCGGGCACGCTACCTCGAATATAAAACGCGGTGATCATGTACACATTCACAACCTGAAAACAAATCTTTCGGGAAATTTAGAGTATACATATAGCTATAAGGATTATGGAATTGCGCATACCGATACAGATCTTGCCTTTGATGGCTACGTACGTGAAAACGGAGATGTCGGAATTCGTAACGATATATGGATAATAAATACCGTGGGATGTGTCAATAAAGTGGCAGAAAAGCTCGCATCGTTGACAGGTGCTAAATTTTTCAGCCATCCGTATGGATGCTCTCAGCTTGGCGGCGATCACGAAACTACTCAAAGGATACTTTGTGGAATGATAAAGCATCCCAACGCAGGCGGAGTTTTAGTGCTTGGCTTGGGCTGTGAAAATAATAATATTTCAGAGCTTAAAAAGGTACTCGGTGAATACGACGAAAAACGCGTGAGATTTTTGAACTGTCAGGATGTTCAGGATGAAATTGCCGAGGGAGTGTCTGTAATTAACGAGCTTAAGGTATATGCCGATACTTTTAAAAAAGAAAAGATAAGTATATCCCGCTTGCGTATAGGGCTTAAATGCGGAGGCAGTGACGGATATAGCGGAATTTCCGCAAACCCGTTGGTCGGACGCATTTGCGACCGTATGGTTTCGTTCGGAGGAAGCTGTGTTCTTACTGAAGTCCCCGAAATGTTCGGAGCAGAGCATCTTCTTATGGAAAGATGCAAAAGCAGGGGAGTGTTTGATAAAACGGTAAAGCTCATCAATGATTTTAAGGATTACTTTACACGTCACAATCAAACGATATACGAAAATCCTTCGCCCGGAAATAAGGCGGGGGGAATCACCACTCTTGAAGAAAAATCCCTCGGATGTGTTCAAAAGGGCGGCCGTTCACCTATTGTTGATGTCCTCGATTACGGAGATACGCTTTTGAAAAACGGTCTTTCACTTTTGAACGGACCCGGAAATGATATAGTAGCCGTTACAAATCTTGTATCCTGTGGTGCGCATATGATACTTTTTACGACAGGCAGAGGAACTCCTCTCGGCACTGCAGTGCCAACACTTAAAATATCAACAAACCGTGCTCTTGCCGAAAAGAAAAAGAGCTGGATAGATTTTGATGCATCACCTATTCTTGAAAAAGAACCTATCGATAATGTTGCCGACAGACTTTTGGAGCTTATTTTGTCCGTTGCATCGGGCAAACGGACTAAAAATGAGGAAAACGGCTTTTGCGAGATAGCAATATTCAAGGACGGAGTTACACTTTAAGGAGAATAATAATATGAGTTATATAAATAAAGATTTTTTACTTAAAAACGAAACAGCAAAAACATTGTATTTTTCCTATGCAAAGGATATGCCGATTTTTGATTATCACTGCCATTTGTCCGAGTATCAGATACTTGATAACAAGCCCTTTAGCGATATTTTTGAGATTTGGCTTGCGGGAGATCACTACAAATGGCGTCTTATGCGAAATTATGGTATTGATGAGGAATATATAACTGGCGCAAAGAGCAACAAGGAAAAATTCCTTACCTATTGCAAAGTCCTCGGAACTGCTTTTGGAAACCCGCTTTATCATTGGTCTCAGGTCGAGCTTTCGGAATATTTCGGCTGCGAGCTTGAGATAAACGAAAAGAACGCCGAGGCTATATGGAATCAGTGTAATGAATATATCCGCACTCATAGCATAACCCCAAGCTCGCTTATCGAAAGCTCAAACGTATCTCACGTCTTCACCACAAACGAGGTATTTGATGATCTGAGCGTATTTGATAAGATCGAAAAAAAGAACTACAAATTCTCGGTGAAGCCCGCATTCCGTGCGGATAAAATAATGAATATAGAGGCAAAGGGATACCTTTCTTTTATAAACAAGCTTGAGGCACTCACACATTCTATAAAAAATATAACCGATCTTGAAAATGCCCTCGAAATGCGCTTGCAGGCGTTTTTGGCAGCAGGCTCAAAGGCAAGCGATATTGCTCTTGAGAGCGTTTATGATATTCCCGAAAGATCGGACGCAGATAAAATACTTACAGAGGTGCTTAACGGCAAAAAGCCAAACGAAAGCGATAGCGAATGCTTTAAGGGATACCTTACTTATTTCCTTATGAAGATGTATGCAAAATACGGTGTTTGTACAGAGCTTCATATAGGAGCTATGAGAAACAACAACTCCGTAATGCTCGAAAAGCTTGGACTTGATACGGGCTTTGATACTATATCGGACAAAAACAGCATCTCAAAGCTTTCGCGCCTTCTTGATCGTCTTAATACCGAGAAATCGCTTCCCAAGCTTATTCTCTTTAATCTTAACCCTAAAATGAATGCAGAGCTCATGACGCTTCTCGGTTGCTTCCAGAGCAGCGAAGCTAAGGGAAAGATACAGTACGGTCCTGCTTGGTGGTTCCTCGATAATAAGATCGGAATGGAGAAGCATCTTGAGGATCTTTGTGCAACGGGACATATCGGCGCATTTGTCGGAATGCTAACCGATAGCCGCTCTCTTTTATCGTATCCGAGACATCATTATTTCCGCAGAATACTTTGCAATTACTTAGGAACTCTTATTGAAAACGGCGAAATGACGTCGGATATCTCATTTGTTGGCGAGGTAGTAAGAGATATTTGCTACAATAATGCTATCTCTTATTTTAAAATTTATTGAATAATAAAAAATCAAGCTGAAATTTTCAGCTTGATTTTTTTCATTAAATATTGTAATCCGATAAATATTTTTTTGTATTGTTTACCATTTCGTCAAAGAGCTTTCTTGCGCTGACTACATCACAGGTAACCAACGGATCATTTGCAAACGCATTGAAGATCTTTTCGATATCACGCTCTGCAATTGCTTCCGAAACCGCCTCTTGCTCGGCGCATATTCTTACTATCATAGGATAGATTGACGCAGGAATCTCGCCTGCAAAAACAGGAGTTACCTCATCGGTACGGAACACCGCATTTGTTTCAACAACAGCACCGAGAGGAAGGTTTGGAATTTGACCTCTGTTCGGAATGTTTACGTTCGTTACAAGATCGCAAAGGCCCAAAAGCGCTCTGATTTGCTTTACGCCCTCTTCACCTGTTGTATTTATTTTTACCTTCATCTCTTTTGAAAGAAGCTTTCTGCTTTTTTCAAGTCTTTCGGCAAGATCCTTTTTACGCCAAGAAACAGGAGTAAGAGCAAATTTCATCTCGCTTACTCTTTCAGGGCTTGAAAGATACCATTTTCCCTCGCAAAATTCAGCAAGATGACGGTCGCCTGCCGCCGCAATATATCCGAATTTTCTGAAAAGCTCCATTTTAAGCTTATTAGCGGAAGCAAAGTGATTGTTCATCCAGTTGTTATCGCTTTGCTCGGGCAATCCGTCCTTGTATTTTTCACAAAACTTCTTGTAATAAGGGAAAAGATCAATGCCCTTGTATTTCGCGGATGTGAGCCATGTAAAGTGGTTTACAGATACGGGATTTACCTTTATATCGTCTCTTGTAGCATCCTCACCCAAGTATTTCTTTACTACCCTGCAAAGAAGACCCTGAGTTCCGAAAACCTCGTGGCAACATCCGAATGCTTTGATCTTTGGAAATACTCTGTAAAGAGTCTTTACACAAAGCGTCATAGGATTTGTGTAGTTTATTACCCAAGCATCGGGAGCGTATTTTTTTATGTTTTCACCTATCTCCTCAAACATAGGAATACATCTCATCGCGCGAACGATACCGCCGGGGCCGGTCGAGTCACCGACAGGCTGATATATGCCGTATTTTTCGGGAGCATGTACATCGCTCTCCATTTCGTCAAATGTACCGGGAAGAATAGATATAACAACGAAATCAGCACCGGTGAGAGCTTCCTTAGCGGTCTTTACAGCCTTGTAGCTCCATTTTGATCTTGCGTCCTCGCAATCGTTGTACATATTTCCTATTATTTCGTTCGCTTTTGAAGCTTCGTTATCGATATCGTAAAGAAAGACCTCGCCGCTTATATCGTCAGCGAGAGCAAGATCGCTCATAAGTCCCCATGCCCAACCGCGTGAGCCACCGCCTATATATGCGATCTTAAGATCCTCGACCTTATTGTTTATGTATTTCATAAGTGCCTCCAAGGTAAAAATAAATTACATTATCATTGTATCACACTTGAAATTCAAAATCAATCTTTTATCGATTATTTTTTATTAATTTGAGCGTTTTTGAATTTTTGAAATATAATCACAAATTGTATCGACTACCTCTTCGTTACCGACGGAGCAGTCAAGACAAAGATTGTAATTGCCCTTATCGCCCCATTTTCTGTTTGATACAAGCTCATAATAGCTTTCCCGCGCTTTATCGCTCAAGTTAATACGTCTTTCGGCTTCAGATGCGCTGTCACCGTATATCTGCATTATATTTTTTATTTTATATTTCATAGGAGCGTACAAGAATATTCTTATTACGTTATCGTGATCACGCAAAACATAATCTGCGGCACGGCCTACGATAACAAATGACTCCTTTTCTGCCAGCGCAGTTATGATCTCACTTTGTGCGATGACCGAATCCTTTTTCGCATCCAAGGAAAGATAAAGAGAATACATATCCTGTTCTTTATGATTATCAGCATATTGCTTGTCAAGTCCTCTGTGCTGAGCCTCCAGCATAGACAGCTCCTTGTCGTAGAATTTAAGTCCCAATCTCTGCGCAACTAGCTTTCCTATGCGTTTGCCGTTTGTGCCGTGTTCTCTTGATACCGTAATGATCAAATGATCGCTTTTCTTATGAGATGAGCTTTCCAAAGCATTGATTTTTTTGCTTTCTGCCTGCTTTAAGAAGATATATGCAAAAACGCAGGTCAAAGCCTCTGCGATCGGGAATGTCCACCAAACGATGTCGAGAACATCGGGCGACAGGGTAAATAGATAGCAAGTAGGAAATACGAACACTACCAAGCGGAGAAGAGAAAGGATCAGCGGTTTTCCGGCATAACCGAGAGCCTGCAAAACACCTTGCACCGCAACGGTAAAGCCCATAAAAGCATATCCGATTGCCGCAATTCTGGTTGCTCTTGCACAAACATCAACAAGCACCGCAGACGATCCGCCGGACAAGGCAAACAGCATGGAAAGCGGCTTTGCCACAAGCTCAAACATGACCGTCATAATAAGTGTTGTAATAAGCGTGTCTATGATACCGTACTTGATGCAATCCTTTGAGCGTTCTTTACTTCTCATACCGTAGTTGAACGAGAGAATGGTTATCATAGTGTTTGAAAGACCGAATGCGGAAAACAGAGCAACCTGTTGTATTTTGTAATAGATACCGAAAGAGCCGACAAGTATTCCCGAATCAACGCTCGCCGTGCCCAATATCGCATTGACACCCGCCATCATAACCGAGAGAAGTCCCTGCATCAAAGCCGCAGATGCGCCGATCTTATATATTCCCTTTATGATATCAAATCTCGGTCTTATATATTTAGGATGATTTCCGATCTCTTTATTAAGAATGTAATGGAAAGCCATTGCAAGAAACATAGAAATAAATTGACCGATAACGGTTGCCCAAGCAGCACCTGCTACACCCATATCCAAAGGAAAAATGAATATGTAGTCCAAAACTACATTGATAAGAGCGCCGCTTACCTGCGATATCATAGAATAAAAACCCTTGCCTGTAGCCTGAAGAAAGCGTTCGTATATTGTGTAGCCTGTAGTTCCCAGACAGAGGCAGGTACATATTCTCAAATACGATGTACCCATTTTTAAGACCTCGGAATTATCGGTAAACAGACCGATAAACCATTCTGAGCAGAACAGACCGAATATCAAAAATACAATGTAAATAGCGACGGCTAAAAAGACACCGTTTCCCGCTACCTGATCGACCTTCTCCTTGTTTTTCTCGCCAAGGCTCTTTGATAAAAGTGCGTTCAAGCCCACACCTGTTCCAACACCAACAGCAATAATTAAAATCTGAACGGGAAAAGCAATCGTCAAGGCTTCGTTAGCAAGCACTCCCGTTCCCTCCATGTTGGCAACGAAAATACTGTCAACGACGTTATATAATGCCTGCAATACGAGTGAAATGATCATTGGTAAGCCCATTTTCCAAAAGAGCTTTTTCAGTGGCTCAACCGCCATTTTGTTTTGTTTAACTTCTTCCATACAATACCCCTTATTGATTTAAAAGCATAAAAGGCGCAAGTCCAACTAAGCTGGACTTACGCCTTTCGACTACTCACTATGTTAGGCATTATACCATATTTTTATAAAAATTTCAATAGAATATTTTAAAAATCAAAGCATTATTTTATTTGGCGATCATATTTTATAATTTACATATAAATAATTTGAATTATACAATAATTTTGAAATAATCTTAGCGGGCGTTGCACACAAAATAAAATAAAAAGTTTAACGAAATAAAAACAATTTTTTTAACTTTCAAAAACAATGTTGGGTTACAATAGATACATCAAAAATAAAAAGAAAGGTGTATTTTATTATGAAAATTAAAAATCCAAAGGTGATGCTTTCAGATGAGGCAAGAAACGGTGTTGAGGAAGAAGTAAGAAGCGGATTTCTTGATTGGTTGATGGAATTTAATGTTGAGGGAGATGACGGAGAGCTTTACGCACTCGGAGGATCTATTCTTTCTCTCGCTCTTGAAAAGATGGATCTTGTGAATCTTTGCTATGCAAAGGGAAAAGGTTCTGTAAAGCAGCTTAAAAACTCGATTTATAAGCTTGCAAAATATCCGGGAACAGTAATGAATAAATTTTATAGAAATCCCCAAGGCACCTTGCAGATCGAAAAGAGAGAAAACAGTGTGCTTGTTACTTGCGGTGAGCAGTATAAGGTAGAATGCTTTGACAATGGCACTTGGCATCTTATGCTTGATACCCGTGACGGTGAATACAAAGCGGATCTTTATCATAGAGCGCACGGCTTTCCTCTTTGGTATGGAAGAGAAAAGCCTTCCTATCTGACACAGCATTCTATTACTTATGGATATAACTGGTCGGGTGATGTTGACGGTGAAATTGTCATAAACGGTAAGACAGTTAAAGTTAAAGGCACAGGTCAACGTGAAAGATATGTTGCCGTTGACTCTTCTGCCGCAGAGCTCGGCGGTTGGGAGGATTGGGGCTATATTACCTTTAACGAAATGCACTCATCTATGTACGATATGCGTCTCGGTATGAAGGACTACTCAATTTACGATCTTGAAAGCGGAAAGCACTACACCTCAAACGGAAATCTTAAGGGCGGTGACAATGATACTGCCGAGATGGAGATCATACATGAGGATTGGGCGTTCATGCGTGAGCTTGACGGCTTTATTCCTACTTATTATAATATCAAGGTAAAGGTTGAGGACGGCGTATATGAGGCAAGAGCGCACGTATGCAACGCTCGCGTTTGGGGAGTGACCTTCAAAATGCCCGATAATCCTGTTGCTACTCTCATTTTCGACAGCGTTGAGGGCAAGTTCACCTATAATGATGGTACTGTAAAAACTCTTACAGGCGGTCGCGGAACGATGTCGGTTCGCCAGTGGCATCAATATCCTAATATGCTTCCTCGTGAGCTTTATTGCGATGACGAGCGCTCAGGCGAGAAATTTGAAACTCTTTAATTAAAATAACCGTAAGACAAGATCCTTTATAGCAGATAAAGCAAGGGCGAGCGTAAGTAAAATTACACTCGCCCTTAGTATAAATCGGGGGACAGTTTTTAATTTGCTTGTTGTTTTTAATATTAGCTTATTGAAACATTAAATATAGCTATATGTCAAGAACAGACTCGATAGCTTGTTCGATTGCAAAGCTTTGCATTTCTGCAAACATTTTACCCTTTAATTGCTCATACTCAATCCACATAAATTCGTGGTCACTCTCACAAGGCTCTTGAACCTTTTCAATAAGCTCACCAACGTAATATGCTTGAATTGGATGAAAATATCCTATCTTTGGATGCTTCGTATAAGCTTCGGCAGAGCATAGCTTCTGTTTTATATTTACCGTGTAGCCAGCCTCCTCAAGACACTCTCGCTTGAGGGCTTGCTCGTGGCTTTCACCTTCGTCAATTCCACCGCCTAACAGAAAATATCCCTTCGGTGTTTTGATAACTCCAATTTTGCTATCCTTTATCGGAATAATGTACGCACCCTCGCGATCTAAATATGTAGCATCTTCTTTTGTGCCAAAGACCTTGTGAATATTCATTATGCCTTTGTACCAAGTAGGAATTGGATTTTTCATATTATCATACCAGCTCAGCACATCCTTGGCTTGATTTACCATAACCTGAACCTCGTCATCACCAAACGGAATAGCCCAAGGAACAGAGGCTAAAGTATTAGAACTGATATATAATGCAAGAAGCTCCCAAAATTCGTGAGGAACTTTGTTGTTAAAATATCCGTTTACCATTCCTGTGGCAAATAAGGGAGTTGCCTTTGCACACCACACGATACGATTAAACTCTTCCCAAGGGTCGCCGAAATCGTCTCTGTCGAAATCAATAATGTATAGATTTTTGTCATTACCAATCATCATATTGCCAATATGATAATCTCCGTGCTGATATGTGCGCGGACGATTTTGAAGTAAATTCCTATGAGAATTTATGTAGTCAATAAAGGCTTGACCATTCTCATACTTAATAGAACATTCTTCGTATAATTTTATTTTTCTATCAGCCTTGCGGTTAAAATAATCTGCCCAACTTTCAATTCCGCAAGGTGCAGGAATTTTATGAATTGTTTTTAATATTCGACCGGCTTCAAAGCCGTAATAATATTGCTCGTCGCTTGTCAGCTTGTGTGCGTTTTCCTCGGCATCTATACCGTCTATCCAAGATTGAACGGAGTAAATACCTTCATTACATATTCCAAAGGATATGGGCTTGCACATTGGAACACCGAGGTCTGCTACTTGCTTCATAAGCTCATATTGCTTTTTCTTTCGTTCATACTGCTCAAAAGGAGAAATGCGAAGCAAGAATTTATTTCCGCTTTCATCTGTAACACAGTATTTTTTATCCTTTGACCAGCCTTTATCAATGAGCTCCTTTGATACAAAATTAAGAGCTTTTAATTCATTGTTTGGTATCCATTCTTTATCATCGCTCCAAAGGTGCGGTAAAACAGCAATAATGGCATCTTTATTGAGCGGTCCGTATATATGAGGAAATGCAACTCCTGAATTCCTTAAATCCTCCCAAGCAATTTTTGAATATACCTTGTTTGTATCAATTATGAGTAGTACCATCTCGTCGGGCTTGTTTTTGAAATTAGGCGCAACAAGATGATAAGTGTTTATGTCGGAGCAGTGAATAAATCCGAATTTTTCAAGAGAAATATCTCCGTAAAAATCTTTGTTTTCGTATGTGTTCCAAAGCGTTTTTGTCAATGCGTGTAAGATTATCATATTGTGCCTCCTATATTGTTTAATCTATGTGAGTATAACATATAGCCCTTATAAATTCAATTCTTTCGTAGGAAATTAAGTTGAATTTTTATTGATATTGCTATTACAAAGTGATATAATTGATATAAATTCAAGCATTTTAAGGAGAGCATAAATGAGATATACATTCGATCACGATCTACATATTCATTCGGGGCTGTCGCTTTGCTCAAACGATGTAGAACAAACTCCAGCCCGACTTATTCAATATGCAAAGGATAACGGATTAAAAACGATTTGTTTGACAGATCATTATTGGGAAAAATCAGTGCCTCGTGCTTCGGGAGAAGGATTTTACAAAGCACAGGACTTTGATCATATTAAGCAAGCCTGTCCGCTGCCGAACGAAGAGGGAATAAAATTCTTGTTCGGCTGTGAAACCGATATGGATAAGGAGCTTAACTTGGGTATTACTAAGGAAAGATTTGAATGCTTTGATTTTGTTATTATTCCGACGACTCATATGCATATGCACACTCCGAGCCCTGATAACATTGATCCCGAATATCGTGCGAATATATGGCTTGAAAGGCTTGAATACCTTTTAAATATGGATCTTCCGTTTTATAAAATCGGAATAGCACATCTTGCGACCTTTTTGATTAACAGAACCGATAGAGAAAGCTATCTTAAAACCTTGGATTGTATATCCGATAATGACTTGAAGCGAATATTTACGAAAGCGTCCGCGCTTGGCGTAGGTATCGAGTTAAATCAAGACGATATGAGCTTTAGTAATGAGGAAGCGGATAGAGTTCTAAGAATTTTCAAAATAGCGAAGGAGTGTTGCTGTAAATTCTATCTCGGTAGCGATGCCCATCACCCCAATTGGTTTAGTAATACTAAATCTGTTTTTGAAAGAGCAATAACCCTGCTCAACTTAACGGAAAACGATAAATTTATATTAAAATAAATAACAAAAGAAGCCTGATGAATTAAAACGTCAGGCTTCTTATTTTAAGATAATTATTTTAAAAATA
>JAFTXO010000043.1 GCA_017461765.1 Clostridia bacterium
ATCACAACGGACATCCTCAATATTGTCGGAAACCTTTCAAACATCGAAAGCTACCGTCAGCCACAGGATTGTACCACCATTCCACAACACAGACCACGAAAGGAGCGTAAGAAAGATCGTGAGTGGGAACACACATTATAACCTTTATAAAAATATTCATTATATCATTTAGGAGGTACTTTTATAGTTGATAATTAGAATCATATGCTCATTGAAAATTGAATATTTTGCCAACGCAAAGTCAAAAATTATAGGACAGGAGGGTGAGTTATATGCTAAAGATTGTTCACGATGATGAGAAATATGTTGAGATATGGCTCACCAACGCTGAATCTCAGGACACAGTCCTACGCGAAGGATTGAAGCCTTTGTTTAAGGAATATAAGCAAAAGAAATATCGCGTAGTGATTTTTAGTTCGGGAAAGGGAGATTTGCTGACACTTACCAAGGATCTGCTAAAGCATACCTTGGAGGTGAACGCAAGAAAGGAAGTAGAAGCGGAAAAATGCCGCTAATGATAATATCGCCTCGGGGGAAACCTCGGGGCGATTTTTCGACAGATTATGTTAATTTTTTATGTTTTAAGAAAAACTTATTGACATACGAAAGGATATGTGATACAATGTTGTTAGTAAATAACGAGAAAGGAGAATTTGATATTGATACCAAAATATAAGATTGCAGCCTACACTCGTATCTCCGTTGATACAGAGCTTGACAAGGACAATACGAGTATTGAGAACCAAAAGGCAATCATTGATGATTATTGTAGGCTTCATTTTCCGACAAGTACGGTAGATTACTATGAGGATCGAGATCATTCGGGCTATACCTTTGAACAGCGTCCCGATTATTGGTTACGCCTTCGCCCCAAGCTGTTAAGGGGAGAATACGATATACTTATCGTTAAGGACTTGAGCCGTTTTTCAAGAAGAACGGGAAAAGGTCTTGCAGAGTTTGAGGATCTTTCCGAACACGATATTCGCATCATTGCCATCGGTGACGGAGTTGACTACTACCAAGACCACACGGACGATTGGATGAAGATCAAGCTATACTTCTTCGTCAATGAAATGCCCGTTACCGATGCAAGCCGTAAAGTATCTGACGTTATCGCAAGCAGACAGGCAAAGGGCGAATGGATATGCTCCGTGCCGTATGGATACGTTATCACCAACTCAAAGAAAATGACCTTCGAGGTGGATGAAGCGGCGGCAGAGGTAGTAAGAACGATATTCAAGCTCTATATTGACGGATACGGATATAAAAGAATTGCAAACCATCTGACCGACCAAAGCATTCCCACACCGAGAATGAGGGAAAAAGCTCGCAAAGAAGCGGCGGGAGATGAATACAAAGGCAAGGTCAGAGAGCAATGGAGTATAGTCACCGTGTCCGAAATTCTCTGCAACGATTTTTATATCGGCACGTTACGAGAGAGAAAGTTCCGCAGAAAGAAGATCAACGGAGCTGACGTAGCTCTTGACGAGAGCGAGCATATCGTATTTGAAAATCATCACGAGCCGATTGTGGATTACAGAGTATTTGCGACCGCACGGGAAATGCTCAAACAACGCTCCACGAACCACTACCGAGGTGTTAAAAAATACGATAATACCTACTCGGGCTTTATGTTCTGCGGTGATTGCGGAAGTCCGATGTTTGCTATGAGCCGTAAAGACCTTGCAGAAGCATACACTTGTGGAACGTATCACGTAAGAGGACTTGCAGGATGTACCTCGCATCACGTGAGAGCCGACTTCCTTGATAAAATGCTAAAGCAATATGTCAAGAGAGTACGGGATAACTCGGCGGCTATGCTTCGTATCCTTGAAGAAATGCTCAGCCACGAACAGCGAGCAACCGATAGCGGTATGCTTGCAGCCGATGAATTAAGGGCGCAGATCGAAGCGGAACGAGAAGAATTAAAATTACTCGCCCGTCAAAAAATTCGTGATATGGCAAGGCACAAGGATAACGCGCAGGTGATGGAAGAAACCTACGATGCTCTGATTGAAGAAGCCAACAACCGCATCGAAGGCTTGACCAATCAGCTTGCCTTGGTAGCCGATACCACCAATACGATTGTAAAGGTCAACCGTGTAGCACGGTCGGTTATCGAGATATTTGACGATATCATCGAAAAAGATAAACTTGATAAGCACACGCTACACCTCATCATTGATCGAATTATCATATACGAGGATAACATCGAAATCAAGCTTCAAGCAGATGTTGACGAGCTTTTACGCACGGGAACGATTGAGCATATGAAGCACAACGAAGAAAGCGAAGTACCCGTAAATTTTAATCCAGACACGGAAAATATCGAAATATCCACCGAGAATTATTCAATGGTGGTAGCCCAACGCGCAAGAAATCAGCGCGATAAGGTTTTTCGTGTCAATGTTATCAGTGACGGCGATCCGCTTGAGATATATACTGACAGAGACGGTGAGGTCATTTTCAAAAAATATTCGCCGATCGGTGAGCTTGCCACATTTGCTTCTCAATATGTGGAAACGCTCAACAAGACGTGTCAGATGTCTGTTATAGTTTCGGACAGAGATAATATTATTGCTTGTGCAGGTGTTTCAAAGAAGGAGTTTCTTGACAAAAAGCTATCCGAGGATTTCGAGGGTATCATAGATACGCGTACCTTATATACTCACAAGGTGGGATCGCAAGGTGTGAATGCCGTTGACGGAACATCTCACATAATAAAGTATGCCATGCCCATTATAACGGATGGGGATATTATCGGATGTATCGCTTCTCTTTCCTTAATCGACGATGCTCAGACGGAAAACATGACAGAGGCTAAGCTTATTCAAACCGCCGCTTCCTTTCTTGGACGTCAGTTTGAAGGTTAAGGGGATGTTGCAATAAGAGCAGACCAAAAACAGACACATCCCTGACGAAAAAGCTAAATAAAAGCATATTTTTAGCAAAAATAAGGTCGAGATGCTGCGATTTTTCGCAGCATCTCCTCTTTTTTATGTCTGTTTTTTAGGCGCGACCTCGCACTCTACCGTACAAAGTATGCCACGAGAACCCCAAGCCTCGTTCCTCGGCTTGAGGACCCCTACCGACGTGTACCAGTTCACACCTTCTGCACTCATTTCACTATCCCCAAAAAGGGGCTGTCGCATAATGCAACAGCCCCTTGATTTTTATTTTGTTTTATGATAAACTAAAATAATCAAGCATACCGTTATATATTCCCTGCGCGAAAAGCGACGGATTGTTAGCCATAAGATTTGCATCGTAAGGATTTGAAATAAATCCGAGCTCGACCAAAACAGCAGGCATTTGCGTCTTTCTTAATACATAAAGTCCGGGGCGCACCTTTACCCCCCTGTTTTGAAGTCCGGTTGCCTCATTCAAGCCCCTTAGTATATCCTCGCCAAGCTCTGAGGCTATCGAGGGTTGGGAATAAACCAATGCCTCGCTTCCGCTTACTGACGAATTAAGAGATGCGTTTGCGTGTATGCTTATAAAATAATCAGCTCCCCAAGAGTTTGCATCGTTTACTCTTGCTTGAAGGCTTCCCGCATTTGATGTTCCGAGCTGAGTTTCGGGTGTCGGACGTGACAGTCTTACCTCGAAATTACCGTTACTTCTTAAAAGCGTCGCAAGGCTTTGACCTACCTTGTAGGTTATATCCTGCTCGGTATATCCGCTTCCTTCTGCGCCTGTATTTGGACTTCTTGGATTATGCCCTTGATCTATATAGACTTTTATTGCCATATGCTCCCCCTATAAAGCGTTTTCAATATATTTTATGCTACTTTTTTCACGAGGTTACAATGAAAGATTTCAAAAATATTCAACATATTCTCAGCCACACAAGAAAGGCTGTTGAGGAATACAACATGATAAGCGATGGCGATCGAATTGCTGTCGGCATATCGGGCGGAAAGGATTCGCTTTCTCTTCTATGTGCGCTATCTACCATGAGAAGATTTTTAAAGCAAAAATTCTCCCTTGTTGCAATAACGATCGATATGGGCTTTGAGGGTGCTGACTTTTCCGATATTGCGCGTTTTTGCGAGGATTTGGACATTGAATATCACGTCATACCCACTCAGATTTACCAAATAATTTTCAACGTGAGAAAAGAGAAAAATCCTTGCTCCCTGTGCGCGAGAATGCGCAGAGGTGCGCTTCATGATGCAGCGAAGGAATTTGGTTGCAATAAAATCGCTTTGGGACATCATTTTGACGATATCGTTGAGACGTTCATGCTCAATCTTTTCTTTGAGGGACGCGTCGGCTGCTTCAGTCCCGTTACATATCTTTCGAGAAAGGATCTTACGCTTATAAGACCTCTTATCTATGCAAGAGAAAAAGAGATCGTTTATTTTTCCTCAAAGGAAGCTTTGCCTATATATAAAAGCCCGTGTCCTGCTGACGGTCACACGGAGAGAGCGAAAATGAAGGAATTTTTAAAGCCGTTTGATATGGAGCATCCCGGTCTTTATCACAGAATACTCGGAGCTATACAGCGTGCAGAGGTAGATGGCTTTCACGAAGACAGAATAGATAACGACGAGAAGAAAAAAAGAAAAAATTTATAACAGAAAACTCTGTTGCGCTCTCGCAACAGAGTTTTTGTTTTATTTTTTTATAAGAACTTAATCCTTTTTGGATTTTGAGCGCTTTATAGCTATTGTGACAGTATCGGAAAGGCTATCTGCTGACGAGTCAGATGATGATTTTTTTGTACCGACGGTGGGGGATTGCTCCCAATATAGCTTTCTGCGATGCCTTTTTCTTACCGTGATAAATACTATATAACCGATTATTGCGGCTGCTATTATCGCGCTTATTACATATATCGTACCGTTGAACGACGAGGACTCGACCTTCAATGCCTCCCAGTTAGAGTTCAGGGTTGAAAGATTTTGGCTTGAAAGATTTCTGTAAGCGTACTTATCGAAAAGCTCATTTATATTGCTCATCGGCTCGTATATTATCTCCTCGTCTCCGTCAAGAGTTGCAAGATAATCAGGATTTGTATATACCAATCTGTTAGGTGATGCGTAGTAGATATATTCCGCATTTGCGATAGCGGGTGCGCCGTATTTTTCATCTACCGAGAGCATAAAATCAATATACGCTATAGCATGTGTCTTTTGCTCTTCAGAAACATCCACGGGAATACACATAGCATCAGCAAAGACGTTTGTTACGGTTTCGCCGTTTTCATCGGTAGGATAATAGAAATCAAGATTTATTCCTCTTTGCTCCGCCTGATAGATCATCGAAAGCGCATCCCCCACATAATAAGGAGCGATCCATGCTTCTCCCGATTCCATCTTGTTGAAGACCTCATCCATTACATAGCTTTGGACTATTGGCTTTTGCTTTATAAGCTCGTTAAGGCACGCCTGCCACTGCTCTGCAGTCGGATCGTTTACATTGACACCGAGCTTATACATTGCAGTTCCGAATGCATCTCTTGCATTATTAAACTGAAGTATCTTACCGCTGTATTTTTCATTCCAAAGAAGATCCCAGCCGCCGATATCCTCCTCGGATACGTGATCGGCGTTATACACAATACCTATAACTCCGTAGGTATACATTACAGAATATACATCGTCTCCGTTATCGTAAAACGGCTTTTGGAATATTTCAGCCTCCTCCTTCGTAAGAGTTTTACCCTCACTCGGAGCTCTTAAGAGATAATCGTAATTTTTTATTACGTTAGTTATCTCTTCTCGGGATGCTATCGGCTGAATAAGCTCCTCTTTTATAAGTCGCTCTATCATATAATCGGACGGAATTATAACATCGTAACCGCCTGCGCCTGCTTTCAGCTTGGCGTATAGGTCTTCGTTGCTTGCGTAGGTCGTATAATTTACCTTGACCTTTACTTTTCTTCCGTATTGCTCTGATAGATATTCAGAATAATATTTTTCAAATTCCTTATTCGTATCTACCGATGCGACTCCGTCCTCGTCTTCGCTTCCGTCAGAAATATATTCGCCCCAGTTATATACGTTTACCGTTACAACCTCTGCAAATGATGTTCCTATAAAAAGTCCGAGCGTTATTGCCGCTATAACAGAAAATGTGGATACAAGGACTATTTTTCTTCTCTTCTTCTGTTTAAGAGTAAGCGTCTTTTTTTCCTTGTCTCCCGAAATATTTGAAAGGATAAGAAGAACAAGGATAGCAACAAATATCAATGTTGAAAGTGCGTACATATCGGGTGTTACGCGCTTTTTGGTCATTGAGTAAATTCTTATAGGCAATGTTTCGAAGCCGCTGCCGACGGTGAAATAGCTTATAACAAAATCGTCAAGCGAAAGAGTAAAAGCCATTATAAAGCCGGAAATTATACCCGGCAATATTTGAGGAAGCTCGACCTTTAAAAAGGATTGTACGGGTGTACAGCCGAGGTCAAGTGCCGCTTCGGGAAGATGCTTGTCCATTTGCTTGAATTTCGGCATTACGGAAAGAATAACGTACGGAAGATTGAATGTTACGTGTGCTATCAAAACCGTACCGAAGCCAAGCACTGTCTTTGAGTTTACAAGCCCGCCGACAAAAACGAACAGGAGCATCATTGAAATACCTGTAACGATCTCGGGGTTCATCATAGGAACATTTGTTACCGAGGTTATACCGTTTTTCAGGTGCTTATTTTTAATTTTATTTATGCCGTATGCCGCAAGAGTACCTATAACGGTAGCTATAGCTGCGGAAAGGACGGCAAGAATAAGGGTATTCTTTAGTGCCTCCAAGGTTGCGGCATCGCTGAACAGCTCTTTGTACCATCTTAACGAGAAGCCATCAAATCTGCCCGTACTGCTCGATGAGTTAAACGAGAAAAGTATAAGAACGGCAATAGGCATATAAAGAAATATAAATACGAGAACCGTATAGATATTTCCCGCTGTTTTTCTTTTCATATAATTACACCTCCGTCATCATCGGCGTACTTATTCATTATCGTCATACTGATGATAATAAGGATCATAAGTATAAACGACATTGCCGCACCGAGGTTATAGTTATATGCGGTCTGGAACTGACGCTCTATCGTATCACCGATAAGATCAAAGTTTCCGCCACCAAGCTTTTGTGAAATATAGAAGGTACTGATAGAAGGCACGAACACCATCGTTATTCCCGATATTATGCCCGGAATACTAAGTGGAAATACTACCTTCGTAATGACCTGAAAATGATTACATCCGAGGTCCGATGCCGCTTCCAAAAGTCTTGTATCTATCTTGGAAAGGACTGAGTGTATCGGAAGTATCATATACGGTAAAAAATTATATACCATACCGAGAATTACCGCGCCCTCGGTATTTATCATATGTATCGGTCCAAGACCGATAAAGCCGAGGACCGTATTTATAATTCCCGAATCCTCCAAAAGAGCCATCCACGAATATGTTCTTATAAGGAAATTCATCCACATAGGAAGCATAACGAGCATTATAAGTATTTTTTGCGTTTTAGGCGATGCCTTGGTTATAAAATAAGCAATAGGATATGCTATTACCAAGCATATTATTGTTGCCAAAAAGGCAAAGCAGACAGAGCGCAAAAATATCTCAAGATAACTCGGTTGCGAAAGATTTGCTATGTTTTCGAATGTGAATTTTCCTTCGGAATCGGTAAAGGCGTAATAAATAACAAAGATAAGCGGCGCGATAATAAAAAGTACCGACCAAACGATATGAGGAGCAGCCGCCGCCCTTTGAAGCAAGGACTTTTTGTTGTTCATTCTCTTTCCTCTTCCTCCTCGGTTATGTCAGAAAGATGCTCGAGCTCGTCACTGAATGACGAATAATCACCGAACATATCCGAAAATTCGGATTTCTTCATAATATGTATAGCATCCGGCTCGATATAAAGACCTATTTTTTGAGACGGTGCTACATAATCTGTTGACTGTATCATCCATTTAAAGTTATTGATGGTTACGATTATCTCGTAATGAACGCCTTTAAATGTAACGGAATCCACTATTCCGCAAAGCATTCCCTTTTCGGGCTCGACTACGTCAACGTCCTCAGGACGTATAACTGCGTCGATAGCTTCGTTTTTAGCAAATCCCTTATCAAGACATTTGAATTCCTGTCCTGAAAATTTAACTCTATAATCGTCAAGCATAACACCGTCAATTATATTACTCTCTCCTATAAAGTCCGCAACGAAAGCGTTTTGAGGCTCGTTATAGATATCTGTGGGAGAGCCTATTTGTTGGATCTTTCCGTTTGCCATAACGACAACGGTATCCGACATACTAAGTGCCTCCTCCTGATCGTGAGTAACGTATATGAAGGTTATGCCTGTTCGTCTTTGAATATTTTTAAGCTCGTTCTGCATATCCTTACGGAGCTTAAGATCAAGCGCTCCCAAGGGCTCGTCAAGAAGCAAAACTCTCGGTTTATTTATAAGGGCTCTTGCGATAGCAACTCTTTGCTGCTGACCGCCTGACAAAAGATTGACGTCTCTTTTCTCAAAGCCTCTTAAGTTTACCATCGCGAGCATTTCCTCTACTCGCTCATAAATTTCTTCTTCTGATACTTTGTTCAATCGAAGAGCAAAAGCTATGTTCTCGTAGACATTAAGGTGCGGAAACAACGCGTATTTTTGAAACACTGTGTTTACGGAACGCTTATATGGCGGCACATCATTTATCTTAACTCCGTCAAACATGACATCGCCATTGTCAGGAGTAACAAATCCTGCGATTATACGCAGGGTAGTTGTCTTTCCGCAACCGGAAGGACCGAGCAATGTAATAAATTCCTTTTCATAAACATCAAGATCAATGTTGTCGAGAATAATCTCTCCGTCAAAGGACTTTGCTACGCTTTTAAGCTCAATGATCTTTTTTTCGTTCATTTCTATCCCCGTTCTTTCGTAGATTGACTTACCCGTCGAAAATCTTCTTTTCTCGGCGAAAAACGTAAATCAATAGAATTATAACAGATAGGGGGGCTTTCTGCAATAGTTTTATTAAAAAAGTTAAAAATTTTATAAAAGTTTATATGATTTTTATTATATTTTTGTGAAATTTTATGAAAAGCAAAGCTCTATAAGCAAAAAGACCGAAATAAATAAAAATGATATATTTGAATTAAAGATCAGCTGCAAATACACTGCACAAAGCCACATTATGAAAACAAAGAAAAATGACACTCTTTTGCAGAGTTTTTCGGCTTTTGCTTCTTCAAAAATGCTTTTAAAGATACATTTCAGTATTCCTCCGCCGTCGAGTGTGGACACCGGATACAAATTCATTAAAGCCAAGGAAAAATTACAAAGGACAAAAAATGATGCGCTTTCGCTATCTTTTACAGGTAATGCAATAAAAAGAAGTGCAGATACGAGATTAAATATTATTCCGCCTGCGCATACCAGCAGCTCTTTTTTATACGATATCATTGAGCAGTCGTAATGCAGGCAAAGCTTAAAGCCGCCAATGCTCATTCTTCTCACTCTCGCACCTGTAAGCTTCACGAAAAACAGATGTCCTGCCTCGTGTATAAGATAGCAAAGTATCAGTATCACAGGATGCGGAGATGAGGATATACTCATCATTGTAACAAAAACGGCTAAAAAGCCTACCGCCTCACCGAGCTTCACTTTCGCTCTCCGTTTCGATTGGGTTATCAAGACCTATTATTTCATCAAGCTTTCCTGCAAAAACAGCCTCTGCTCTTTCTTGTGATGCTTCCTTTTCTTCCATTTTTGAAAACATTATTTCAAAAAGCGGGAATGCCAGTGTAAAAGAAAAAATACATACAGACAAAAAAAGTGCAAAAACGATGCTTAATGGCGCTTTTACTTTATCCTTGCTATCATCTGTCCTTTTTATCTCGAAATTCACAAAATTCCTCCTTGCAAATAAAATACGGTTACTTTGTTATGTCGGTATATTTATATTGATTTTCAGAAAATTCTATGATAAAATATCCTTGAAGATTTTGAAAAAGAGGTTTAAAATGAACAATCAACCTATTGCAGATAAATTAAGGCCTGTATCCTTTGACGAGATTGCCGGTCAGGAGCATCTTGTTTCGGAGCGAGGTGTCATTCGCAGGATGGTGAGCTCGGGAAAAATATCGAATATGATATTTTTTGGTCCTCCCGGCACGGGAAAAACAACGGTTGCCAACATAATCGCAAGAAATTCCGATATGCAATTATACCGTCTTAACGCAACTACGGCTTCTCTTTCCGATGTAAAAGAGGTAATTGCGCAATCCTCGTCTGTTTTTTCATCAAACGGTACTTTGCTTTATCTTGATGAAATTCAATATTTCAATAAAAAGCAACAGCAATCATTACTTGAATATATAGAGGACGGACGCGTTACGC
This sequence comes from Clostridia bacterium, assembly GCA_017461765.1. Lineage (GTDB taxonomy): Bacteria > Bacillota > Clostridia > Oscillospirales > CAG-272 > RGIG2000. Next base: position 10,357 of record JAFTXO010000043.1, read on the forward strand.
TTATTGCTTCAACCACGGAAAATCCGTACTTTTATATTTACGATGCTCTGCTGTCAAGATGCTCTCTTTTTGAGTTCAAGCCTGTTACGGCAAAAAGCATCGTGCCTGTTTTGGAGCGCGCGATCGACAGTCTTAATAAAGAAAACAAGCTTGAGAAAGCTGCCGACGGTGATGCTCTTGAGTTCTTGGCATCATGCGCAGGCGGTGATGTAAGACACGCGCTTACTCTTCTTGAATCTTCGTATTACGCATCCGAGAACCAAATAACGCTCGAAAACGCAAAGGAATTTATTCCGTCGGTATCGGCAGGCGCTTTTGACCGAGATTCGGATGTTCACTATAATCTGCTCTCTGCGCTTCAAAAATCGATTAGGGGATCCGATCCTGATGCGGCGGTGTTTTATCTTGCAAAGCTTTTAGAGGGCGGAGATATAATTTCTGCTTGCAGAAGGCTTCAGGTCATAGCATCCGAGGATATTGGTCTTGCTTATCCTCAGGCGGCGCAAATAACTTATGCTTTATGCTGCAGTGCCAAGGAGCTTGGCTTGCCGGAAGCAAGAATTCCGCTTGCAAGCTGTGCTATAATGCTTGCTACCGCTCCGAAGTCAAACAAAGCGTATGCGGCTATAAACAAAGCTATTGATGACATTCACACGGGTAAGGGGACTACTGTTCCTTCTCATTTACAAGCTCCTCTTTTCAAGGGGTATAAATATCCTCACGATTATCCGAACGATTACGTGAAGCAACAATATTTGCCCGATGATATAAAAAACACCGTATATTACGAATACGGTGACAACAAGACCGAGCAGGCGGCAAAGGCTTATTGGGATAAGATAAAAAACTCAAAATAGCTTACCCTGTGTTTAAAAATAGAAAGAGACTGTCAAATTTACGACAGTCTCTTTTTGCTTTTTAAAGCATCTTAATTTTTATAATATTCCTTGACAAAGCGAACAGTATCCATAGCGTCCTTGGCGTACTTGTCAGCATTTATCATTTTTGCGTATTCGGGAGTAAGAACCGCACCGCCTACGACTATCTTTATGCTATCGTCGTACGATTTCAAAAGCTTTATCGTATTCTCCATTGAGGGGATGGTAGTTGTCATAAGAGCGGAAAGTCCGACTACCTTTATATTCTTTTTCTTTACGCATTCAAGCACGGTTTCAGGAGGTACATCTTTGCCAAGATCGGTGACCCTGTATCCGTAATTCTGCAATATCACCTTTACGATATTCTTGCCGATATCATGAACGTCTCCCTTTACGGTTGCCATTATGATGTCGCCCTTATTTGATTCGGAAACAGATATTTTTTCCTTTACAACATCGAATGCTACGTTTGCCGTTTCAGCGCTCATAAGGAGCTGTGGCAAAAAGGATATTCCCTTTTCGTAATTATCGCCAACCTTATCGAGTGCGGGAATTATATAATTATTTACGATTTCGAGGGGAGGAGTGTCTGTTATCAGCGATTTTGTAATTTCCGAGGCTTCTTTTTTGAGTCCCTTCAATATTGCTTTTTCAAGGCTCATTTCTTCCTTTTGCTGTACAGCTGAAACCTCAGTAGCTTGCTGAGACGCAAAGGCTATGTATTCCTCGCACACCTCATCAATACCTACAAGTGCATTATAAGCACGGTACGCTTTTATCATTTCCTCGGAATACGGGTTCATTATAACGGCATCAAGTCCGTTTTGAAGCGCCAAGGTGAAGAATGTAGAGTTTATATAATCTCTCTTTGGAAGCCCGAAGGATACGTTTGATATTCCTAGTGAGACCTTTACTCCAAGACCTCTCTTTATAAGCTCTATTGCTTTGAGCGTTATGCTCGGCGCATTTTTGTCGGAGCTTACGGTAAGGCAAAGAGGATCGACGATTATATCCTTTCTATCTATCCCCTCTTTTTCGGCTCTTTCCACTATCTTTTTGGCTATTTCATATCTGCCCTCGGAGGTTTCGGGAATTCCGTTCTCGTCAAGCGTCAAGGCAATAAGAGCGCCACCGTATTTTTTTACAAGCGGGAAAATGCACGTCATGCTTTCCTCTTTGCCGTTTACGGAATTTACAAGCGGCTTACCGTTATATACGCGCATCGCTCTTTCAAGAGCTACTGTATTTGAGGTATCTATCTGTAATGGTAAGGATGTTACTGACTGTATTTCCTTTATTGCTCTTTCAAGAAATTCTGCCTCGTCGATCTCAGGAAGTCCGACATTGACATCAAGCATATCAGCCTTTTTCTCTTCCTGACCTATAGCCTCGGAGATTAAATAATCCATATTATTTTCACGAAGTGCCGCCTTTAATTTTGGCTTTCCTGTAGGATTTATTCTCTCTCCTATCAAAACGGCTTTTTTGTCGAAAACGCAGCATTTTGAATATGAGGAAACGGCGGTTATGGATTTTTTAACTATTTTCTTCGGCTTCTTATCTTTAAGTGCCGAAACAACCTTAGATATATGCTCCGGCGTAGTACCGCAACAGCCGCCAAGCACTCTTGCTCCCATTTCTGCAATTTCGAGCATACTTGCAAGAAATTTATCGGGAGTTGAGTCAAAAAACGTTTCTCCGTCCTTTATAACAGGCATACCTGCATTGGGATTTACGATGACGGGAAGCGATGAAAACGAAACTATTTCGGGTATGAATTTTTTGAGCTTATCAGCTCCAAGCGAGCAATTTACGCCAAGGGCGCAAACTCCCAAGCCTTCAAGCATAGCAACCATTGATTTAACATCACAGCCCGTCATGGTCTTACCGTTTTCATCAAGAACGAATGTAGTGAAGATCGGAAGATCGGAATTTTCCTTTGCTGCGATAACTGCTGCTTTAAGCTCGTAAGGATCGTTCATCGTTTCTATTATTATAAGATCTGCTCCAGCCTTTGTTCCCGCTTTTATCGGCACTGAAAATGCCTTTATGGCGTTTTCAAAATCAAGATCTCCAAGAGGCTTTAGAAGCTTACCTGTTGGGCCTATATCAAGAGCCACATACTGTTCAGGGGCATAAACGGCTTTTTTGGCATTTTCTACTGCCTTCGCAACAAGCTCCTCGGTATTATCCGTCTTTAACGGATTTGCACCGAAGGTGTTGGTCGTAACGACATTTGCTCCCGCTTCAAAGTATGTTTTGTGTATTTGGGTTATCGTATCGGGATGAGTTATATTCCAGCTTTCAGGCAAAGTACCCGGGAGCAAGCCTTTTTGCTGTAAAAGCGTACCCATAGCTCCGTCAAAGAACAAAAAATCGTTCTCAAGCTTTTTTAGTATATCCATGTCTTCTCGTTACTCCTATAATTGCGCTCACAGATTTTGTCGGCACCATCAGATAAGAATCGGTAAGAGTTACGCCTATTCGTCTTGCGGTGTCAAGATTTTCAATAATATCCTTTTGATAGGATATACTCAAATCTCCGTAGCCCGGAGAAAAACGTGCTTTTGATTTCATTTTTCCTGTCAAAAATTCATTTATATAATCACAAAAGCTTTCTATAAGAAATAGAGCCACGGTATCACATATGAGAGCCTTTGTTTGCAATACTTTTGAATATTTTTCTATTATTCGGTCTATTTCAACTCCCAAGGTTGCAACAAAAACGAATGCCTCATTACAGCCTGTGAGATTTACTCGCAAATTACAGCTTTGCAATTTCATATAGCCGAAATCTATTTCATTTTTTTCCTTATCTACCGTTATCTTATTTGATCGGTAAACGGCACGAAGGTTTGCGTTGTCATATACGATGTTGATACATTCCGTTATCAAATGCTGCATCGACTCATCGGGCTTCGATATCTTCAGCCTGCGAAGCAATGCATTGGTATTTATTTTCATATCATGAGCATTTGCATGTATCATGTAGAGTTCGTTCATTTAATTATCTCCGAGATATTTTGCTGGATCTTTCTTGCTACGTTTTCTTTATTCATAGAGTATACGTGAACTGCATTTATTCCGTTTGCGAAAAGATCTATTATTTGATCAGTTGCGTATGCTATTCCCGCTTGACACATAGCATCGGGATTTGATGCGTATCTGTCTACTATCGCCTTGAAGCGCTGGGGTAAATATGTGCCTGATAGAGTGCAGATACGCTTTATCTGGTTTGCGTTGGTGACGGGCATTATTCCTGCTATGATCGGAACTGTAATTCCCGCTTCTCTTATTTTGTACATATAATTATAAAGTATGTTATTATCGAAGAACATTTGTGTTGTGAGGAAGCAACAGCCTGCATCGACCTTAAGCTTAAGATTTTTTATATCCTCGGCTTGCGATGAGGATTCGGGATGTCCCTCGGGATAGCACGCACCGCCTATACAAAAATCGCCAAAGGCTTTTATATCGTAAACCAGCTCGTTTGCGTGCTTATAATCAAATTTTATCTTGTTTCTGTTTTCGTCAGTTATATCGCCTCTTAGCGCCAAAATATTTTCTATTCCTGCATTTTTAAGAGCTTCAAGTCTATTATGAATATCATCTTTTGTGGAATTTACGCAAGTAAGGTGTGCTATCGGCGTAACGCCCATATTCTTTATATTTTGCGCTACAGAAACGGTAAATTCACTCGTTCCTCCACTTGCGCCGTAAGTAACGCTCATAAATGAAGGATTTAGCTGTGCTATATCCTCAGTTGCTTTTTTTACGCTATCAAAGGCGGCATCCGTCTTTGGTGGGAACACCTCAAATGAAAGCGCGGGCTTATCCGAATTTATTATATCTATTATTTTCATACTCTTCCTCCCAAAAATTAAATACAGATATTATTTTAGCACAGCCTTTGAATTTTTTCAACAAAATGAAATAAAAAAACACGGAATTTTCCGTGTTTTTTTTATTGATTGTTTTACTCCTCGTCAGATACGGCAGGAGCTACCGTTACGGGAACAGCTACGATCTCATCGAGCTTTGACTTGTAAGCTTTGTTTTCCTCATTATTGATACTTTCATCTTCTTTAAGTGTTATTGTCAAGAAATTTTTAAAAATTTATAAAATTCAACGAGAATTCAGGATTACTTTTAATCAAGTACTTTGAATATTTCTTTATACAGTTGATCGAAAAACTCGTTGGTTTTGGGGTAGGATCTGAAGGTTATATCCATTTTTGCGACACGCTCGATAAGAGCAAGGGCCTCTTTTTTGCCGATCTTACTTTCTACTAATTTCAAAAGTCGGATATCCTCGATCGCATTTTTAAAGACCTTCAATCTGAACGAAGGAATTACGCCGTTTTTATACGGATAAACGCAGAATGCATCTCCCGAAGGGAATGCCTTTCCCGCATCTGTTACTTCGTAAGGGTTTATTTTTGCTTTTGAAAACTGAGTGTTATAGAAATTATAGCCCCAATGCAAAAATCCGACGATGTCGTGCTTATACATCTGCACGCCTATTATTCTATTTCTGTGTGAGGGCATCGAGAAAAATCTGTTTGCAACATCTACCGTTTCCGCACAGCAATAATAGCACCAAAGATCAGAGACTTTATTTTTGAGAAAAGGCTCTATATGATCTGTTGCGACGACGGGTGTTTTGACCATCTTCTGCTCGTAAAATTCATAGTTGGAAAGAGCGTCTATCTGCTTACATCCCTCAATTAATGGCTTTAAAATTGCAGATGCTTTTTTATAGCTTTCGAGATGCTCCTGCGAAGGCTCATCCGACACATGAAAAAAGAGCCGTTCCTTTTTTATTTCGTTCTGCTCGAAGGCTTTTATTATCTCAGGAATGAGCGCTTGCAAAAACAATACATACTCACTTGATGTGGCATCAGTTTCCCAACCGAATATTTTTTTATATTCGCCGTCCGATGCTGCCATTACTTTGGGAGCAAATTTTGCGCCCCACTGAGTAAACATATGATTTATCTCATAGTATTCAACTCCGCATCTTTTACATATTTCTATAAATTTATTGAGCTTTGAAAATTCAAAGGTATATTTTTCGTTTTCGTATGTGATATCAACGAGCTGAGTGGTAGTACGCTCTCCACCGACGACTGTATCGAGCGGCGGAGTCAAAATCGGGGTTAAAATCATATTTACGCCGTGGGAAGTGGCTGTTTTTATATATTTTTCAATAAGCTCCCAATGCTCCTTTGAAAAGGCATCGACCTTATGAAAATCAGCAATACAGTCACAGTAAAACCATTCTGTCAGTATAAGCTCCTGCTTTGGCAAAACATAACTATGTACTGTAAGATCAAATTTCAGCTCGCGTATTTTTTTGCCGTTATCATAAATTAAAACGGAAATCGGATACTCCCCCGCCTCAAAGTCGTTTGGAATATCTATTGAAACGAAAAGCGTTTGCCATTTTTTATCGGCTGTTATTTTCTTTTCTTCAAGCGGAAATATTGGATCTCCGAACATACCCGCCTTTTGGCGAAGATAATTATCTCCACAACCGCCGTAGGATGGCATTTCGCTCGGCACGTAGCCGATAATTCCAACATTTAAGTGTTCACCGAACGCAGACTCTATCTCAAAGGTATATTCCTTTTTTTCGCCGCGAAATGCGATCTGAAAGCAAAACTCCTGACCTTTAAGCGTATCTGCCTTATCAAGCGCCTTGCCGTATATTTTATTTTCAAATATGTTAGCGAGTGACGATAATTTTCTTACTTCTAAAGCTCTCATATGTACCTCTTTGAAATTGCATCTTTATATGGTTATTTTATCATATTGATTGCTATAATACAAGAAAAAGCACACAAAATGTGTGCTTTTTCTTTATTCAAATTCAACTACGTCGATCCATTTATGCAAAAGCTCTGCTTCCTTGGGTATATTTTTTACAGATTGCGATGCCGCAACTATAGGAAGCCATTTTTGCACGTATGCTCTTGTTGTACCCGATTTTTCACAGAACAGATTGAGATATTTTTCAGCGAGCGCTTCCTTTCCGTCAAGGCAGAAAAGGAGATACGTTCTTGCCACGTCGGCAGAAGCATTACCCTGTGTCGCGTGAGCCCAGTCTATAACGTATGCTTCTCCGCTCTCGGTGATAACGATATTTGAGGGGTTGAAATCTCCGTGGCAGATCTTTTCATGCTTGGGCATCGAGGTAAGACGAACATGAAGATCGTATTTTACCGTGTCGCTGAGCGATGATATTGATATCTTAGCGCGCATTTTATCTCTAAGCTTTTTAAGTCCCGGAGCTCTTTTTTCGTGAATGGACATCTGAAGCTTGAGGAACATGTCAAGATATTCGTCTTCCTTTTCAGGATATCTTTCCATAAGGACGTCAAGAGTTTCTCCTACTATATATTCGTATATTATAGTCATTTTTCCCTCTTTTGTCGTTACATCAAGCATTTTCGGAACTTTGATACCTGTTTCCTCTATTAACGCGTGTGTAAGGGCTTGTGAAAGGACATCGACCTTGGAATCTTCGTCGTATATCTTTACCGTTTGATTTCCTTCGCGGTATATCGTTTTTGCTTTTCTCGTTGCGATTATATTTTCAAGCTTCATAATGTTCCTCCTTATACTTTTTTATGCGTTCCGTAATATGCATTAAGATACATTTGCTTTATTTCGCTCATAAGCGGATATCTCGGATTTGCGCCCGTGCATTGGTCATCAAAGGCTTGCTCTACCATCTCGTCAAGACGACTTAAGAATTCCTCCTCGCCAACGCCGTATTCCATTATTGATTTTTTAATTCCTACTCTTTCCTTAAGCTCATCGATATGGGCAATAAGGGTTTCAAGCTTATCCTCGTCGGTTTTGCCCTTGAGTCCGAGATAATCGGCAACCTCTGCATATCGAGCAAGGGTATGGGGATGATCGTATTGCGAGAATGTTCCCATCTTCGTAGGCGCTTCCTCTGCATTAAATCTTATTACTTCATCTATCATAAGAGCATTTGCAACTCCGTGAGGCAAGTGATAGAACGAGCCGAGCTTATGTGCCATTGAGTGACATACGCCGAGGAATGCGTTTGCAAATGCCATACCTGCCATAGTTGCGGCGTTTGCCATCTTTTCGCGCGCTTCTATGTCATTTTGACCGTTATCGTATGCTCTTGGGAGATATTCAAAGATCATTTTGAGCGAACGCAACGCAATACCGTCCGTGTAATCGGTAGCCATTATCGATGCATACGCTTCGAGCGCGTGTGTTACAGCGTCAATTCCCGATGCGGCAGTAAGTCCTTTCGGTGCGCTCATATGAAAATCTGTATCTACTATCGCCATATTAGGGAGGAGCTCATAGTCTGCCAATGGATATTTAACTCCGCTCTTTTCATCGGTGATAACGGCAAACGGCGTTACCTCGCTTCCCGTACCTGCTGAGGTAGGAATAGCGACAAAATATGCTTTCTCGCCCATTTTGGGGAATGCGTAAATTCTTTTACGGATATCCATAAAGCGCATTGCCATATCCATAAAATCTGCCTCGGAATGCTCATAAAGTACCCACATTATTTTAGCTGCGTCCATGGCGCTACCGCCGCCGAGTGCGATTATTACATCGGGGGAGAAGGAGATCATCTGCTTAGCGCCTTCCTTTGCACACGCAAGTGTAGGATCGGGCTCTACGTCGTGGAAGGTTGCGTACTGGATACCAATTTCATTAAGCTTATCGGTTATAGGCTTTATATATCCGTTTTCAAAAAGGAATTTGTCAGTAACTATGAAGGCTTTTTTCTTATTCATAACGGTTTTCAGCTCGTCAAGTGCAACTGAAAGACAGCCTTTTTTGATATATACCTTTTCGGGTACTCTGAACCAAAGCATATTTTCCCTCCTTATTGCAAGTGTTTTTATATTAAGAAGATGCTTCACTCCTACGTTTTCGGAGATAGAGTTTCCTCCCCATGAGCCACAGCCGAGTGTGAGTGACGGGGGAAGGCGGAAGTTATAAACATCTCCTACTCCGCCGTGTGAGGAGGGTGTATTTACAAGGATACGGCACGTTTTAAGAGTGAATTTAACCTTATCTATCTTCTCTTTTTCCGTATATTCATTAAGATATACAGACGAGGTATGGCCAAGACCGCCGTCCTCTATAAGATGATACGCCTTATCGAGCGCGTCATCAAAGCTTTTTGCCTTATACATTGCAAGAACGGGAGAAAGCTTTTCGTGTGCAAATTCCTCGCTCAGATCGACCTTATGGACCTCACCTATGAGTATTTTTGTTTTAGGATCAACATCGACACCGGAAAGCTTTGCTATCGTATATGCGCTTTGACCTACTATTTTAGCGTTAAGAGCACCGTTTATGATGATCGTTTTTCTTACCTTTTCCGTTTCCTCGGAATTAAGGAAATAACAGCCTCTTCTTTTGAATTCGTCCTTAACCTTTTTATATACTCCGTCGAGCACGATAACCGACTGCTCTGATGCGCAGATCATACCGTTATCAAAGGTTTTTGAATGGATTATAGAGTTTACCGCAAGCAATATATCGGCACTGTCGTCGATTATCGCAGGTGTATTTCCTGCTCCTACGCCAAGGGCAGGCTTTCCGCTTGAGTATGCGGCTTTCACCATTCCGGGTCCGCCTGTTGCCAAAATTATATCCGCGGTGCTCATTAAAAAGTTCGTGAGCTCAAGGTTGGGCACGTCTATCCAAGCGATTATATCCTCAGGTGCGCCTGCGGCAACTGCCGCTTCAAGAACTGTTTTTGCGGCTGAAATCGTACTGTTTTTAGCTCTTGGATGCGGGCTTATTATAATTCCGTTTCTTGTTTTAAGCGCAAGAAGCGTTTTGAATATTGCCGTAGATGTGGGGTTTGTAGTGGGGATTACAGCAGCTATTACGCCTATCGGAGATGCTATTTTTTGATATCCACCCGCTACATCCTCCTCAATAACTCCGCAAGTTTTTTCGTCTCTGTACTTATTATATACGAACTCGGAGGCGAGGTGGTTTTTTATAACCTTATCCTCGACAACACCCATTCCTGTTTCAGAAACTGCGAGCTTGGCAAGGGTTATTCTTTCCTTATTTGCCGCAATTGCCGCCGCTGTAAATATTTTATCGACCTGCTCTTGCGTATATGTCGCAAATTTCTCCTGCGCCGCTCTTACTCTTTTAAATGCCTTCTCAAGAGTCTGTATATCTTCGATCTTCTGATATTCTTTCATAAAAATCTCCTATGGGAATTATTTAATGAAACCGCTTACTATTTGCTCTTCCGCTTCCTTTTCCGTAAGCCCGAGGGTCATCAGCTTTATAAGCTGCTCGCCTGCGATCTTTCCTATTGCCGCCTCATGAATAAGGCTTGCATCTATACTGTTTGCGGTGATCTCGGGAATAGCGCTTACCGTTGCCTCGTCCATTATGATAGCGTCACACTCGGTGTGTCCTGAGCATTTATTGTTACCGTTTATATTTGATTTAAAAACTTGATGAGATCTATCCTTGGCAACTGAACGGGAAATTACGTTTGCGCCCGAATTTTCTCCGTTTAAATCAACTGTAAATTCGGTATTTGCAAACTGCTTGCCGTGTGTCATTATTTTTTCGCGGACTACTATTTTGGCATCATTGCCGAGCTTTGCTGTCGTCACTCTGTTTGTTGAGTCAATGCCCTTTATTTGAGTAGTTTCCATTTCCATATATCCGCCGTCGTCGATTTCAACAACTGTAGTAGGATTCATTACCTTTTCACCGTTTCCGTCACCGTCGCCGTAATGCTTTTCAACATATTTTACCTTTGCGTTCTTGCCTATATGGAATGAATGGATACCGTCGTGCTGAGATTTTTGATCTCCGCAGTTATGGATACCGCATCCCGCTATTATAACGACATCTGAATTTTCACCGATATAAAAATCGTTGTAAACGACCTCTTGTATCCCTGTTTCACTTATTATTACGGGAATGTGAACGCTTTCATTTACAGTATTCGGCTTTATTATTATATCTATTCCGCTTTTATCGGTCTTCGTTACAATATCGATATTTTTTGTTGTATTACGCGAGTCAAGCATACCGTTTGCTCTTATATTATACGCCCCCTCCGGAGTCGAGTGAAGATCAGCTATCTGCATAAGTAAATTCTTTTTTATAATATCCATATCGCACCTCACTGATTATCCGTAAGAACCTTACAGGGCGCTATATTTCTGCCCAGAAGCTCAGGTAATATTTCTGATTTCTTTCCGTACTGCTTTATTTGTCCGTTTGCTACGACAACGACCTTATCGGCAATATCAAGTATTCTCTCTTGATGAGAGATGATTATTATCGAGCCGTTTGTCTTTTTATACATCTTTTGAAACACCTGTATCAAATTGTTGAAGCTCCAAAGGTCGATGCCTGCCTCAGGCTCGTCAAAAACAGAAAGCTTAGTTTCTCTTGCCATTATCATAGCGATCTCTATTCTCTTAAGCTCGCCGCCTGAGAGAGATGCGTTTACCTCTCTGTCTATATAATCGCGCGCGCAAAGTCCTACCTCTGAAAGATAGGTACAAGCGTCGGATACATTTATTTTTTTGCCTGCCGCAAGTGTGATAAGATCCTTTACTGTAAGACCTTTAAATCTTACTGGTTGTTGAAATGCAAAGCTTATTCCGAGCTTTGCTCTTTCGGTTATGGACATATCTGTTATATCCTCGCCATCAAAATATATTTTTCCAGACGTAGGCGTATAAATTCCGGCTATTATCTTTGCAAGCGTAGACTTTCCGCCGCCGTTCGGTCCTGTTATAGCGACAAATCTATCATCTATTTCAAGTGATACGTCTTTAAGGATCTCTTTTTTCGTAGAGTCTTCGGTTTCTACTTCAAAAGAAACATTTTCAAGTTTAAGCATAAATCCTCCTTTGTGCTTACACGCGTATGCACGATATATTTAACTTAATAATATTATTCTTATTATTGTATCATACTTTTTTATATATGTGAAGACATTTTTCGATTTTTCTTATTATTTTGTAGGTATAGCTCTTTTTATATAAAGAAAAAATCCGCTGATAGCTCAGCGGATATTTTCACAAATTATTTCGCATAAACGCTTACACGCTTTTTATCCTTGGAGATGTGCTCAAATTTTACAACGCCATCAGCCAAAGCGAAGAGTGTATCGTCAGATCCGATACCTACGTTTGTACCGGGATGAATTTTTGTTCCTCTTTGTCTAACAATGATATTGCCGGCAATTACAGCAGAACCGTCTGCTTTCTTTACGCCAAGACGTTTGGATTCACTGTCACGACCGTTCTTTGTAGAACCAACACCTTTTTTGTGTGCGAAGAACTGTAAACTAAGTCTCAACATTTTATGTTCCTCCGTTAATCTATTTTACGTTTATTTATTGCCATCGTATTTCTTTTCTACAATTTCCACATCAAGATAATCGTAGTACTCCTCGACAAGGTCGTTGAGCTGATAAAAATACGCCATGATAAGTCCGGATATTGCATATCTTTTCTTTTCATCATTCTCGTACTCGGGCAATGCGCTACGAGATGTTACTCGAATATTCGTGGTTTCTTCGTCAATTTGATAATCCACATCAGCGGAATAAGCGACCTCGATCGCATTTATGATAAGCATCGTCATTGAAGAAAGCGCTGAGCAAACAATATCCTGTCCCTCCTCAGCAAATCCTGCGTGACCCTGCTCTTCAAATCCCCAGTATGAATCACCCGATTTGAAAAATACGACTTTTGTCATGATTTTTTACCGAATTAGCCTTCGATTTTTTCGATTTGGATCTTTGTATAAGGCTGTCTGTGACCGATTTTCTTTTTCTCGTTCTTTTTAGCCTTATATTTCATAACGTAAATTTTCTTTGCTTTGCCGTTACGAACAACTTTAGCTGTTACGGAAGCACCGGAAACATAAGGAGCGCCTGCTACGAAGCCGTTTTCGTTTGAAATTGCAAGAACATTCTCAAACTTAACTTCTTCTCCCTCGGCTACACCAAGCTTTTCAACGAAGATAATGTCGCCTTCGTTTACTTTGTACTGCTTTCCGCCTGTTACGATTATTGCAAACACGAAAAGCACCTCACTTTCAACTAATCTCGCTAAGCCGGGTAAGCTTTCGCTGTTTTCGACCTCGGCATTATGCGGCACAATGATTTTATCACAAAGGATGTGCGTTGTCAATATGTTTTGGGATAAAATTTAAAAATATTTTTTAGTAATATTATAAAGAATAAACTCGCTTTTTGAATATTTATTGTTTTACAGTGAAGGATTGAAGCTTGAGGTAGTAAAAACGAGGCTCGAAAGCCTCGTTTTTTCAGTTTAATCGATACAGGGTAAGGAGTTTTTCGTAAAGCTCAACGGTTTTTTCTTCGTTTTCAAGATTGAACACCGTATAAAATCCGTCATCCTTCAAAACGGCGATGCAAGTTGTGTTTGATTTATGAACGCACGAAATATAAGTACCGAATTCGATATTCTTGCATTTTCCCGTAACAACGCCTAAGAAGCTGTTTGCGTCAAGCTTCATGCCGTAATTTATGTCCTTATAAAGCTCTATTTTTACGATTTCTGTTGCTTTTATTGTCGTATCGTAAAAGGGAGCATCAACTATTATTTCTGACAATGACGCATTTACTCCTACGCCGAGGAAAAACAAGCTTATAAGAAGTATAGCGGTTATCGCTACCATAGCTATGGAAGCGGCTATTATTATCTTCTTTTTTCTTTTCATTTAACAAGCTCCATATCAAAGGCGAATTTGATATCCTTATCCGATACGCGATACGCAGGATCAAGCTGAGGACCGCAAGCAGCAGAGCCGACACCTGATGTCTTATAATCTATTCTTACATGAGTTGCGTAAGAATCGCCGATCTCGTCGGTGTGCTTTGCTTTATAAAGCTGATCGATGGAGTATGCGGAAACATTGAGATTGAATGTCTTTTTACCGATGAAGCGAACGGTATTTTCAAATTCCGCGATCTTTACCTCGGCATGATTTCCGTGCTCCTGAGGATATACGTAATTTACGTATTCGGAGCTTACGTCGCTTGCAAAGAAGTCTTCTCTTACATGGTGACGCATATCGGAATAGTTTTCATACGGGCCCATACCGTAGTAATCAAAATTCTGAATATCCTTATTAAATTGAATCTCAAAGCCAAGACGAGGAAGCCATTTTGTATCCTTGCGTACTTCACCCTTAAGATCAAAGGATATTTTTCCGTTTTCAAATATTGATACCTTAAGATCGTAGTTAAAGAATGGTGCGCGTGAGACGCCAGCAAGAGCGCATTTTGCAACGATCACATTATCCTTGACCTTAACACTTCTTACGTTCGTAAATGGAACATTAAGATTTTCGCCTTGCCAAATATTATTGTTCGTCCACATATCAGCCATACACTTATCGTTATCGGTAAGCGCTCTGAATGCACCTATTTTGATAGGAGCATTAAGAAGCTCTTTTCCGTTCACCTTAATGCTGTCAATATTACCGAATTGCTTATTGAAGCGATATTCGAAATTATCGCCCTTTGCATATACATAGACGCTCTTTTCCTCAAGCTTAGCGAGGGGGAGTGTCGTTTTTTCGCTAATTATTCTGCAATCTATTTTTTGAGAAAGGGTTGCTATTTCGTTGCCGTTTTTATCAAGCATGGTAACATCGATATTAGCACCGAGCTTACAAGAATCGGGATTTGTTTCCGTATAAACGGTAGCGCTCTTTCTCGGCTCTGCATCAACGCAAAGTGTTTTTTCTTCAACGGTTATTCCGTCTACTCTTATCTGATACTTGAATTCAAATCCGCTTAAATTTAAGAAATCATAACGGTTTGTTATTTTAAGCTTTCCGTTTTTAAATTCAAAACGGAAGGGGGCGTATGCGGCTTTTACCTCATATGTACCCGCTTTGAATTCCCTGTTTGCAAAAACAAGGCCGTCGCAGCAGAAGTTACCGTCGTGTGTGAGCTCGCCCGGGAAGTCTCCGCCGTATTTCTGAACTCCGTCAACAATTGCGGTATGATCGCACCATTCCCAGATACATCCGCCAAGATATTGGGGATATTTATAGGAAAGCTCTACATAGTCCCATACGTCTCCGGGGCCGTTGCCCATTGCGTGTGAATATTCGCAAAGGAAGAACGGAACATCGTATTTTTTGCTTTGAAGAATTTCTTCAACCTCGCTTGGCTTTGTGTACATTCTTGAATGAACATCGCTATATTTAAGCTTCTCGGGCTTATCTCCCCAGTTTGCGCTTTCAGAATGTGCAAGACGCTCTTTATCGTGCTTTTTGATATATTCTATCATTGCAATCGTATTTTGCTCAAAGCCACACTCGTTTCCTACCGACCACATATAGATACACGCATGGTTCTTATCGCGTTGATAAGCGCGTTCCATTCTGTTTATATGCTCCTTCTTCCAAGCGGGATGCGATGCAGGCCACTCGTTAGGTGTTACGTCGTAATCGTAATTAACATCAGGGAAACGGCGAAGGAAGCCGTGTGTTTCGTGATCCGTCTCAAGTGTTACATAGATACCCATCTCATCGCAATATTCAAGGAATTTCGGATGAGGTGGGTAATGAGATGTTCTTATCGAGTTACAGTTAAGGGATTTTATAAGCTTAATATCCTTCAAAAACTCTTCCTCGGTCATAGTCCAGCCTGCGTGAGGCGTTGAATCGTGGTGGTTGATACCCTTGATCTTTATCGGCTTGCCGTTTATAAGAACTTCCTTTTTAGCGGAAACAGAAATTCTTCTTATTCCCACCTTCTGCTCGATGAGCTCGCCTGCACATTCGATAACGGCTGTATAAAGATACGGAGTTTCGGCAGTCCAAAGCTTTGGATTTTCCACTTCAAATCTGCATACCTTGCCCGACATTTCGCCGATTTTGGTATCTTTGTCGTAAAGCTTTACTGTTGCCTCTTCATCTGTTTTTACAACTACTATCTTGTTCTTTTGTGTTCTTATATCGATATCCTTTATATGTCCTTTTGGACGTGAAAGCATATATACATCACGGAAGATACCGTTATAACGGAAGAAGTCCTGATCCTCAAGATACGAAGCGACGCTCCATTTATACACATTTACGCGAATAGTATTTGTACCCTTTTTTACGAATTTGGAGATATTGAATTCGCTTTGCAGGTGAGCGCCCTGTGTGAAGCCTACATATTCTCCGTTTATATAAAGAACAGCACATGAGCAAACGCCCTCAAACACGATATAAGTTTCCTTTTCGGGATCATTTACCTCAAATTCTCTTTGATACATACCCATAGGGTTGATATCGGGTACATACGGCATATCGCACGGGAATGGAAAATTTATATTTGTATAGTTAGGATTCTCATATCCATGGAGCTGCCAGCATGACGGAACGGGGATCTTATCCCATTTTTCAGGCTCGGTGGCTATATCGGAATTTTCAAAAAATGCAAAATCCCATTCTCCGTTAAGAGAAGTATATGTTGCTTTCCCTTTAGGAATATAATAAGCTCTCTGTTTTTCTCTGTTTTCAGAGGTCTTCTGAGGGTTTTCGTAAAATCTCATATGTAAAATCTCCTTGATTTTATAAATTCTATCATTTAATATTTTATCATAATGATTTTTTTTAGTCAATAGAATATTTACTTTTATAATAAAATATGATAGAATATTTTTAAGATATTTTCTTTATGGAGCATTTATGAAAAAAACTGTTTTTATTACAGGCGGCAGCCGTGGGATCGGCGCTCAGACCGTTAAAAAATTTCTTGAAAACGGATACTGTGTCGCTTATACATTTCTTAACACAAAAAAGGAGCTTTTGCCGTTTTTAACGGACGAAAACGTTCTTGCTATAAAAGCGGATATCAAAAGCTCAAGTGATATAAAAAACGCTATTGATCAAGCTATTTTACACTTTGGTTCTGTTGATGTTCTTATAAACAATGCGGGAATAAGCGAATTTTCGCTTTTCACGGACATAAGTGATACAATGTGGGAAAACATGATAAATACCAATCTTTCAAGCGCATTTTATGCCTCAAGAGCTGTTTTGCCTCATATGATAAACAAAAAAAGCGGAGTAATTCTGAATGTCGCCTCCATGTGGGGGGAGGTCGGTGCTTCCTGCGAGGTACACTACTCCGTTTCTAAGGCAGGGCTTATCGGTCTTACAAAGGCTCTTGCTAAGGAAGTCGGTCTTTCGGGAATACGCGTAAACTGCGTTTCTCCAGGACTTATAGAAACGGACATGACATCTCATCTTTCAAACGAGGACAAGCAATCACTTATCGATGAAACTCCTCTTAACAGGATAGGCAAGCCTGAGGATATTGCCGATGCTCTTTTTTACTTAGCTTCTGATGACGCAAGCTTTATAACGGGTCAGGTTCTTTCGGTAAACGGTGGATTTATAATTTAAACCTCTCTTTGAGAGGTTTTTCTCATCTTCTAAACTGACGGTTGAATTTCAGATGATTTTTTAAAACTATCTCGTTATTGAAAAATCGAAATTTATGTTGTATCATAAATATGGGCCCAAAAATACACATTAAAAGGAGAAAGATTATGGCTTTCGATATTACAAAGGTTGGCAATCAAATTGCAGAATTAAGAAAAGATAAAGGTTTAACACAAGCGGAGCTTGCAAACAGGCTCAATATTTCGTATCAAGCGGTTTCAAAATGGGAACGCGGCGAAAGTGCGCCCGATATTTCCATTTTGACCGATCTTGCCTCCATTTTGGAAACAACGACCGATAACATTTTAAGCGGAGATCTGAAACTCGTTTCTTACAAAAGAAAGCTTACTGTAAAGGATGCGAGCGAGGCACTTAAGTGCTTTAACAAAATAGGCACACTTCTTGGCAAGGATAACGCGTTTTATATTGGCGCTATTGAGGGAATAAATTCAAAAATGAATATTGATTTCGAGGATTATTTTCACGACAGCTACAAATACGAGGCTCTGCTTGCGGAAGCGATCATTCAATGCATCCGTTGCGGTGCTTATGTGGATATGTCCGATGTTAAACGAGAATTCAAGGGCGAGCGTTGGATTGAAATAATCTCAAAATTCGCTAAAGAATTCGGTATTTCATAACTAAAAAAGCTACGGGGATCCGTAGCTTTTATTTTTGTTGAACAATTTTTGGGGCTTTTCATTTTTGCGGGAATATTTATTTATAATTTTTTAAAGTAGTGGAACTTTTCTTCAGTATGAGAGAGTCTTCCAAGATCACCGATTCGGGATTTTTTATATAAAGATCTTGAGACCTTGAACTCGCGTTTTTCGCTGTCGCTTATTTTAAAGGATATGTATTTTTCTCCGTTTTCTTCTCTTTTCTCTGCAATCTCGGCTCTTATGACAGTCTTATGCGGCTTATATTCTGATATATCCTGCTGAACGCTTTTGGAATATGTAACAAGAGCATTTTTTATAAGCAAAACAAGAAAAATGCCTACTATGGCAATCGGTGTAATAAAAAATAATTTTCTTACTATGTCCATTACGATGTCGTAAACCATACTTTCACCTCTTTATATAATGATATCACAAAGCGGTTTCTTTGTCAACTTTTTAAAAAGGCGAAAGAACACGGCTCTGTTCGCCGTGTTCTTAAATGCCATGCCTTAGTTTGATTTGTTCGAATTAAGATCTATATTTCTTATAGTATCTCTTAATTTCAAGATATATGACGGTGATACCGAAAGCTCATCGATACCCATTTTCAAAAACTCTTCGGTCAGAGTCGTATCAGCCGCAAGCTCTCCGCAGATACCGATCCATTTTCCGTATTTATGAGCGCTTTCGGCAGAATATCTTATAAGTCTGAAAATTGCCTCGTTATGAATATCACAAAACGGCGCTAATTTGGGATTTTGTCTGTCACAAGCCAAGGTATACTGAGTAAGATCGTTCGTTCCCACGCTGAAAAAGTCGACTAACGGAGCAAGCTTATCGCTTATTATTGCAGATGCAGGTGTTTCTATCATTATTCCGATCTCTATTTTATGGGAATATTTTATATTTAATTTTTTTAAATCTTTTTTGACCTCGTCGCAGATGCTTAAAACGGTTTTAAGCTCATTTTCACTCGTTATCATAGGGAACATAATGCCGAGATTTCCGTAAACTGAAGCTCGATAAAGTGCTCTTAGCTGTGTTTTGAATATATCTGGATTTGAAAGACATATTCTTATCGCTCTTAAGCCTAAGGCGGGATTTTCTTCCTTATCCATATTAAAATAATCTATTTGCTTATCCGCGCCTATATCGAGCGTTCTTATTATTACCTTTTTAGCTCCCATGCTTTCGAGAACCTTTTTATACGCATAAAACTGTTCATCCTCTGTTGGAAAGCGATCCTTTTCGAGATACAAAAATTCGCTTCTGAAAAGTCCTATTCCGCCCGCATCGTTTAAAAGCACTGCGCCTATATTATCAACGCTTCCTATATTTGCAAAAACATTGATCCTTTTTCCGTCGAGCGTTATATTTTCCTTGCCCTTCAGCTTTTGCAAAAGCTCCTTTTTTTCTATATCACGTTTTTGCTTTAGCTCATACTCTTCAATTGTTTTTTTATCGGGATTTATTATTATATCTCCGTTATAGCCGTCGATTATCAAAAGATCCGCATCCTTTACCGTTTCAAGAAATCCCTCTCCCACGTTCACAACGGCGGGTATATTCATATTTCTTGCCAAGATCGCGGTGTGAGAATTTCCCGTTCCTTGCTCGGTTACAAAGGCTATTACTTGATCCTTATTGAGCGATACGGTTTCACTTGGTGCTAAATCGTCTGCGCAGATTATTATCTTTTCATTAAAATCAATCTTTTTATCGTTTTTATTTACAAGACACGCAATTATTCTGTTTGATATATCCTTGACATCGGTAGCTCTTGCCTGCATATAGCTATCGTCCATCAAGGAAAACATTTCGGCAAAGTTTTCGCCCGTTACGGCTACTGCATATTCGGCGTTTACGAGCTGAGTTTTTATTATATTCAAGATAGATTCGTTATAATCCTCGTCCTCTACCATCATCATATGGATCTCGAATATCTGTGCGTTTGCCTCTCCTATTTCATGAAGCGCCTTTTCGTATATACTGTTAAGCTGTGATATTGCCTGCTTTTTTGCATTTTCAAGACGCTTAATTTCGCTCTCGGCGCTCGTTATCCTGCGTCTGCAAACCTTTTTTCCGTTTCTTTTGAAAACGCTTGCCTTTCCTATAGCGTAAGCCCCGTAAACTCCGTTGCCCTTAAATCTTAACATATCAGAAGCTCTCACTCAAAAATTCCTTTAATTCTTTTTCCGCTTTTTCTTCGTCCGGACCGTTTACCGTGATCTTTACCGTATCGTTACATTTTACGCAAAGTCCCATTATTGCTATAAGCTTTGTTGCATTTGCGCTTTTTTCGCCTTTTTTTATTATTATCTCGCTCTCGTATTCCTTGGCTTTTTTGACCAGGAGTCCAGCCGGACGCGCGTGTATTCCAAGCTCATCCTTTATTGTATACTCAAATTCCCTCATATTTTTCTCACTTCAGCTTTAATATTTTATCTTCCTTTGTTACCTTCCCCGATTTTAACGGTGTTATCTCTCTATAATCGTCGGTGTTACATATTATCATAGGTGTTGTAAGCTTATAACCTGCTTTTTTGATGTTTTCCATATCGAAGGAGATCAAAAGCTCGCCTCTTTTTACCTTATCTCCCTCTTTGACGTGCATATCGAAGAATTTTCCGTCAAGCTTTACGGTATCTATTCCGATATGCAAAAGGATCTCGCAGCCGCTTTCCGTTACAAGATTTATTGCGTGCTTAGTATCAAAGACGCTATCGATTTTGCAGTCATAAGGAGCGTAAAGCTTGCCCTCGCTTGGCTCTATTGCTATTCCGTCACCAAGTATTCTTTGAGAAAATGCCTCGTCCTCGATATCATCAAGCTGAACTATCTTTCCGTTAAGGGCAGCATAAAGCTCTGTTTCGGAGATATTTATTCCTTTTGGAATATCTTCGGTAAGTGAGGTTTCCTTCTCTCTGTTAAGCAAAAGATCGACATTATCGGACTCCTTAGTGTCCATAAAATCCTCAAGCTTTGATTTTACGACCGACACCTGCGGACCGTAAACCACCTGAACGCCGTTTCCTTTATGGATAACGCCCGATGCTCCGCTTTCCTTTAACAAGCTATCATCGACTTTTTCCGAATTTTTTACTGTAATTCTTAGTCTTGTTGCGCAACAGTCGATATCGGAAATATTTTCTTTTCCTCCAAGTCCTTTCAATATAAGTGCGCTTTCTCTGTCAAACGATTTATCGATCGCGGCTTTTCTGTCGTTTACGTCCTTTCTTGTATAGAGCTTGGTTTCCTCGTCGTCTGCCTCTCTGCCCGGAGTTTTGAGCTTAAGCTTCGTTATCATAAAGTAGAATACGAAATAATAGATTATTGCATAAACGATACCTACTCCGACTATCCAAAGCCAATTCGTTTTAGCGTTACCTTGAAGTATTCCGAAGAGAGTGAGGTCTATAATTCCGCCCGAAAAGGTCATTCCTACACCGACATTGAGTATATGCATGAGCATATACGAAAGTCCTGCCAAAACGCAGTGTACGACATACATTATCGGTGCTACGAACAAAAACGTAAATTCGATCGGCTCTGTTATTCCCGTAAGCATTGAGGTAAGTGCCGCCGAAAGAAGAAGTCCACCGACTATTTTTTTCTTTTCGGGACGCGCTGCTTTATACATTGCAAATGCTGCCGCGGGCAGACCGAAGATCATAAACGGGAATTTTCCCGACATAAATCTCGTTGCCGACACTGAAAAATGCTCCGTTGCCTTAGATGCAAGCTCTGCAAAGAAGATATTTTGTGCGCCCTGTACCGTAACACCGTCGATTATCATAGCTCCGCCAAGCTCAGTTTGCCAGAACGGCATATAGAATACGTGATGCAAGCCAAACGGGATCAGTGCTCTTTCGATAACTCCGTATATAAATGTTCCTGCGTATCCCGATTTATATACCAATGTTCCGAGAGATGCTATCCAGCCTTGAACGACGGGCCATATAAAGAACATCAAGACTCCTACTATAAGGTATACAAGACTGCATATGATAGGGACAAATCTTGTTCCGCCGAAGAAGGACAGCACCTGCGGCAGCTTTATTTTATAAAATCTGTTATGAAGTGCGGCAACACCAAGTCCGACTATAATTCCGCCGAAAACGCCCATTTGAAGTGTTGTTATTCCAAGCGAGAGAGTTGTTGAGTTTACAGGCATTGCTGAAACTCCGCCCTTTGCTGTAATAAGAGCGCTTATAGCCGTATTCATAATAAGGTATGCTATTGCACCGGAAAGTGCGGCTACCTCTTTTTCTTTTTTCGCCATACCGATGGCTACGCCCATTGCAAAAAGAAGCGCGAGGTTATCGAAAACTACGCTTCCCGTTTTACTCATTATATCAAAGACAGTATATAAAAAACCGCCCTCGTATATTATACCTGTCAAATTATAGGTTTCAAGAGTTGTGGGATTAGTAAACGAGCTGCCTATACCGAGAAGCAAGCCCGCCACAGGCAAAATGGCGATAGGGAGCATAAATGATCTTCCTACTCTTTGCAAAACGCCGAATATTTTGTCTTTTATCCTTCCCTTTTCCTTTATCTTTTCGACTTTTTCCATTGTTCCTCCTAAAAAACAGCTATAAATTTTTGTATCGAAACAATAGTATTATTGCTTATTTAATGTAAAAAAATACGCCCGAAAAATTTTCGAGCGTATTTTTATTTATTGAAGCTGACAAGCTCAGTTCCTTTATAAAGAATTGTTACTCTGTCATCTAAATTTATTTTTTTATATATTGATTTTGAGGCTTTAAGTTCAACTATTTCATCTTCAATAGTCTTAAATGCTATATAATATTCATAATAATACGAGCCTAAAATACCGTTTGGCAATTCAACTCTTTCTTTACGCTTATCTACAACTGTAGCTCTTTGCTGACAAGCCCTTGAATTGGAACGAAATATAAATGAAATAATCCTTACAATTATTATAACACCAAATACGGCAATCATAAAAGAGGATATTATCAGAAGTATTATAAGAAATACGCCCATATTCATAAAATCACCCAATTATAATATAATTTTCTAACGTTATTATATCATTTTTATTTATGCTTGTCAATTTAATGTAATTTTTTATTTTGCAAACAAAAATCACCCAAGAAAATCTTAGGTGATTTTGCGTTATTATTTAAGTCCGCGTTTTACGTAGCTTGTATGAAGGATCTCGTGAGCCTTATGGCTTCCGGGCTTTTCAAAGAATTCGTCATAAAGCTTCTTAACTGCAGAGTTCTCGTGTGATTTTCTTACATCGAGATTCTTATCTGCTGTGTAAAGAACCTTTGCACGAAGCTCTCTCAAGTTTACGTTATTTCTTACAACTGCGGGTTGTGTAGGTTGTCCACCGCCGTTTACGCAACCGCCGGGACAAGCCATGATTTCGATAAAGTCAACCTTTGTTGTGCCTGCTTTAACTTCGTTAAGAAGTCTCTTAGCGTTTGCCGTTCCGCTTGCAACTGCAACTCTGATTTCTTTTCCGCCGAGCTTGTAAACTGCCTTCTTAACGCCTTGGATACCACGAACGTCTTCAAATTCAAGCTTTTCAAGCTTCTTGCCTTCGATAACTTCAGCAGCTGTACGAAGTGCAGCCTCCATAACGCCGCCTGTAGCGCCGAAGATAGCGCCGGCGCCTGAACCGATGCTGAACGGATCGTCGAATTTTGCATCGGGCAATGCTCTGAAGCTGATGCCTGCTTGCTTAATCATTCTTGCAAGCTCTCTCGTTGTGATAGCAACGTCAACATCGCATACGCCTGCTGCATTCTGATGATCTCTTGTTACTTCGAATTTTTTTGCTGTACAAGGAATAGCAGATACAAATACGATATCCTTAGGATCAAGACCAACCTTTTGTGCGTAGTATGTCTTATACATAGCTCCGAACATTTGTTGAGGAGATTTACAGCTTGAGAGGTTATCTGTGAATTCAGGGAAATAGTGCTCACAGTATTTAACCCATCCGGGTGAGCAGGATGTGATAAGAGGAAGATTCTTGCCCTCTTTCATTCTTTCAAGGAATTCTGTTGCCTCTTCCATGATAGTAAGGTCAGCTGTGAGGTTCATATCATATACACCGTCAAAGCCGAGCGCCTTCATCGCGGCAACCATCTTGCCTTCTACATCAGTGCCGGGCTCGTAATCAAAGCATTCGCCAATAGTAGCTCTTACAGAGGGAGCTGCACAGATAGCAACGTGCTTTGTAGGATCTGCGATAGCTGCAAGAACCTTTGCAGTATCGTCCTTTTCATAAAGAGCGCCAACAGGACAAGCAACAATACATTGTCCGCAACCGATACAGGATGTCTGATCGAGTGTCTTTTCAAATGCAGATGCGATGTGTGTATCAAAGCCACGGTCGTTAGCACCGATAACTCCGATACCCTGCATATTCTTACAAGCAGCTACGCAACGGCGGCAAAGAATACATTTTTCGTTATCACGAACGATGTAAGGTGTTGAATCGTCAATTGCATATGCGTTATTGTTTCCTTGGAAATGATCCTCGTCAACTCCGTACTCGTTACAAAGCTTTTGAAGCTCGCAGCTTGTGGAACGGATACAAGTAAGACATTTCTTTTTATGAGCGGAAACAACGAGCTCGAGGTTTGTTTTTCTTGTTTTTCTGATTTTAGGAGTATTTGTGTATACCTCCATACCTTCGTTTACGGGATATACGCAAGCTGCGGCAAGTCCGCGTGCGCCTTTTACTTCAACGAGGCAGAGACGGCAAGCGCCGATCTCGTTTATATCTTTGAGATAACAAAGTGTGGGAATATCTACGCCGGCATATCTTGCAGCTTCAAGAACTGTTGAATTAGCAGGAACAGCATATTCTCTATCATTAATTTTTATATTTACCATGTTTTCCATATGAAGCTCCTTTCGATTAACCTTTATAAATTGCCTGGAATTTCTTACAGCTGGGGAGACAAGCACCGCATTTTACGCACTTAGTTGAGTCGATCTGCATTGATGCAAGCTTATGTCCTTCTGCAACGTAGTCTGTTCTGCTGATTGCGTCAGCGGGACACTGTTTTGCGCACAAGCCACAGCCCATACATTTATCAAGGTCTATCTTATATGTAAAGAGCTTCTTACATACGCCCGCAGGACACTTCTTGTCTACGATATGAGCTATATACTCATCACGGAAGTTAGCAAGCGTTGAAAGAACGGGGTTGGGAGCTGTCTGTCCAAGACCGCAAAGTGATGCGCTCTTGATGTAATTAGCAAGCTCTTCGAGCTTATCAAGGTCTTCCATTTCGCCGTTACCCTCTGTGATCTTGTTAAGGATCTCAAGAAGTCTTACTGTACCGATACGGCAGGGTGCGCATTTACCGCAGGATTCATCAACGGTAAATTCAAGGAAGAATTTAGCAAGGTCAACCATACATGTATCTTCATCCATTACGATAAGTCCGCCTGAGCCCATCATTGAGCCTTGAGCAATAAGGTTATCGTAGTCGATCTCAACATCGTATTTGGAAGCAGGGATGCATCCGCCTGAAGGTCCACCTGTCT
The DNA here is from genome assembly GCA_017461765.1 of Clostridia bacterium. Taxonomy (GTDB): domain Bacteria; phylum Bacillota; class Clostridia; order Oscillospirales; family CAG-272; genus RGIG2000. Next base: position 35,930 of record JAFTXO010000043.1, read on the forward strand.
GAGCAGCCTTGAATTTCTTTCCGTTAGGAATACCGCCACCGATCTCTTCTACTACTTCACGGAGTGTTGTACCCATAGGAATTTCAACAAGTCCTGTATTTGTGATCTTTCCGCCGAGAGCAAATACCTTTGTTCCCTTGGATCTTTCAGTACCCATAGAACTGAACCAGGAAGCACCCTTCAAGATGATTTGAGGAATGTTTGCGTATGTTTCAACATTATTGATGATAGTGGGCTTGCCCCAAAGTCCCTTAACTGCAGGGAACGGAGGACGGGGACGGGGTTCTCCACGGTTACCCTCGATAGATGTGAGAAGCGCTGTTTCCTCTCCGCATACGAATGCACCCGCGCCAAGACGGATCTGCATATCAAATTCGAAGTCTGTGCCCAAAATGTTCTTTCCAAGAAGTCCTTCTCTTCTTGCATCGTCAATAGCGTTTTGAAGTCTGTTTACTGCGATAGGATATTCAGCACGAACATATACGTAACCTTCGTTAGCACCGATAGCATAGCCTGCGATTGCCATAGCCTCGATAAGAGCGTGAGGGTCACCTTCAAGTATGGAACGGTCCATAAATGCTCCGGGGTCGCCCTCGTCACCGTTACATACAACGTATTTCTGTCCCTTAGGCTGAGCTGCTGCAAACTGCCACTTTCTACCCGTTGGGAATCCACCGCCTCCACGACCGCGAATACCTGAATCAAGGATCTCCTTGATTACATCTTCAGGAGTCATTTCTGTAACGACCTTAGCAAGTGCCAAGTAACCGTTTGTTCCTATGTATTCATTAATGCAATGAGGATCGATAACACCGCAGTTACGGAGTGCTACACGCTTTTGCTTTTTGTAGAATGTTGTTTCGTTAAGAGAAAGGATCTGATCACCCTTAACTGTTTCGGAGTAAAGATATTTCTTAACGGGATTACCGTTTACGAGATGCTCGTTTACGATCTCGTCAACGCTATCAAGTGTTATTCTTGAATAGAAGGTTCCTTCGGGATATACGATAACGATCGGACCCAAAGCGCACAAGCCAAAGCATCCTGTAAGTACAACCTGTACCTTTTCTTCAATGCCTGCAGCCTTGATTGCGGCTTCCATTTTTTCTTTGATCTGAACGCTCTTTGAGGAAGTACAGCCTGTACCGCCGCAAATAAGAACGTGCTTTTCTATTTTACCGTCGGAAACTTTTTCCGCACCGTGTTGACGGAACGCGATCTTGCCTGCGTAAGCGTCTCTGATTTTAATAAGATCTGCTATATTGTTAATCATTTCGTTATTCCGCCTTTCATTAGTTATATTTTGCGATAATGCCTGCGATCATATCAGGTGTGAGTCTTCCGTAAACCTCTTCGTTTACAGTAAGAACGGGAGCAAGTCCGCACGCACCGATGCAACGTGTAGCATCAAGGCTGAATTTTCTGTCAGCTGTGATTTCGCCGTTCTTTATGCCGAGAACGGATTCAAGCTTGTCCATAAGAAGACCTGCGCCTTTTACGTAGCAAGCAGTACCAAGACATACGCTTACAGCGTGATTGCCCTTGGGATTAAGAATGAACTGTGAGTAGAAGGATGCTACTCCGTAAACCTCTGAAAGAGGAATGTCCATGGCGAGCGCAATATGCTGTTGCACTTCAATAGGAAGGTATCCGTAGATGCCTTGCGCTTTTTGAAGAATAGCCATGAGTGCGCCTTTTTGATCCTTGTGTTCCGCAATGACCTTGTCAAGTGCAATTTCTTGCTCTTTTGTGCCATTGAAGGAAACGGTTGTCATTTTTTTCTTCATAAAAAATCTCCCTTTATAATATTATTTTTTATCATTCGTTGATTGGAAATCTTTTCTCGATAGCGGCTATCGCATTATCAAGATAATCGTTTTCCAAAAGCTCTATAATGCCTTTATCGCATAGCGCCGCAAGCTTTGCATCGATCGGCAGTTTACCGAGCACTTCATAATTATATTTCGTTGCGACCTCACTTATCTTTCCTTCTCCGAAAATGTGCATTTCCTTTCCGCAGTCGGGGCAGATAACATAGCTCATATTCTGAACTATTCCTATTACGGGAACATTCATCATCTGTGCCATCTTAGCCGCTTTCTCCACGATCATGGATACAAGATCCTGAGGGGTGGTTACTATAATTATTCCGTCTATGGGAAGCGATTGGAATACTGTAAGCGGAACGTCTCCTGTTCCCGGAGGCATATCTACAAACATATAATCTACCTCGTCCCACACAACATCGGTCCAAAATTGTTTTACCGTTCCTGCTATAACAGGTCCGCGCCATACGACAGGTCTGGTTTCGTCTTCAAGAAGAAGATTTACAGACATTACATCTATTCCCGTTTTTGTGGTTACAGGCAAAAGATACTGTCCGTTTGAAAGCGCACGGTCTTTTAATCCAAAAGCTCTCGGTATAGACGGTCCTGTAATATCAGCATCCAAAATGGAAGTTTTATAGCCTTTTCTTTGCATAAGCACGGAAAGCATTGAGGTTACTATAGATTTTCCCACTCCGCCCTTGCCACTTACAACACCGATAACTCTTTTTACGGAGCTTAATTCATTGAGCTGTTCCTTTGGTATAGCGTTTTCTCTTGACGAGCAATTTGCGCTACACGAGGAACAATCATGTGTGCATTCTTTTGACATTTATATTTCTTCCTTTTTATAATAGTTAGTTAACCTTTAATATTGTACTACAATATTTGTTTTTTTTCAAGGGTTTTTTGATATTTGTTAAAAAATTCGTTAAAATATATTATTTTCTTTCAAATATTTTATTTGGTATTGCGATGTTACAGGGTTTTTGTTTTCATAATCAACGTAAACGAAAATTTTCTCTGTTTTCAAAAATGTTGCGGCTCTCTTTACGCATTGCTTGCGCTTAGTCGACTCATTTTTCTCAAGAGCATTCAAAGCTTTTTTTATTTCCGAGCTGCGATGCTTAAGAAAGTCCGGAAGCATACCCATTCTGTTGCTTGACAGGCGGTCAAGTGCCATATTATCGCGTAGAAGATCGGCATTTATAAAATCAAGCTCAGAGAAATATTCATACATTAAAAGGGTAAAAGCGTCAAGAGTGTTGTTTTTTTCTTTGTTTTTTAGAAATTCAGCGAACCCTGTGTACGTTTTAAATGGATTTTCGGAGCTTTTCGCTATATATTCGGCTGTTCTTACAAATCTGCCCGAATTATACATTTTATCAAACACGTCCTCGACCGAATGCATCAGCTTAAGATCGTCATTCGTGAGGTGGGGTGTCGATAAAACCTCATATGGAGGGGTTTTTGAATATTCGCAAGGATATCTGTCTTCATCCTCTCTCATATCTGCTCCGTGAAGCAATTTTAAAAATCCGAACTGAAGCATATGAGGCTTAAGCGACAGAGCCATATTAAAGCTGTTTTGAAAGCTTTTAAGATCTTCAAACGGAAGTCCCGCTATAAGATCTATATGAACATGGATATTTCCTATGGCTATAAGCTTTTTTATGTTTTCTGTCAGCTTTGGAATATCGGTCCTTCGATTTATATATTCCAAGGTCTTTTCATTGAAGGATTGAAGTCCTATCTCGATTTGTATTGCGCCAAGGGGTGCTTTTGAAAGAAGCTCGACTGTTTCGTCATCTATGATCTCTCCCTCTATTTCGAAGTGAAAGCAGACACTCCCCGGGATATTTTCGCCGTAATTATCAATTATAAAGCTAAAGATATTCTTCGCTCTTTTTCGATCGGCGTTGAATGTTCTGTCGATAAATTTTACGGTTTTAGTTCCGCTATTTGCGAGAAGAAGTATATTTTTCTTTGCTTCTTCAAGATCGAAAAAGCGAACGCCGCCGCATCTTCCCGACAGGCAAAATGCACATCTGTAAGGACAGCCTCTGCTCGTTTCGATATATGATATTCTTCCTTCAAGATTTTTAAAATAATCGTCGCTATACGGACAAGGGGGATCATTTTTTGAAATGTATGGCGGCTTTTCAATTATTTTGTTTTCTTCTCGGTAACAAAGTCCCTCTATTTTTGACAGCAATTCTCCGTCGCAAAGCTTTGCAATCGGCTCTTCTCCTTCTCCGCTTATAATAAAGTCGATTGAAGGATTATTTTCAAGGATCTCCTTTGCATTATAGCTGACCTCCGGTCCGCCGAAAAGTATTTTTACATTCGGATATTTTTCTTTTATCCTTTCGGATATTGAAAGAAGCTCGGTTATGTTCCAGATATATGCGGAAAAGCCGATCATATCGGCTTGTTTTGAGATAATATTTTCAATTACCGTTTCCTGCTTTTCATTTATCGTGCTTTCGTACACCTCGCAAACAGAATCGCGAGAATATTTTTCTATTCCTGCTTTGAGATACCATGGAGCTAAGGACGAGTTAATATATTTTGTATTAAGCGCGCATATCAGCACCTTCATATCATCACCTCGTATATATTTTATCAAAATCGCTTTGCGTTTTCAATACAGAAGCTGACGATGACTATACGAGGATAAAAGTGCTTTGCCATTTATTATATAATAAAATTCGACAATATCCCTTGACAAACAAGGTACTTAGTGTTACAATATTATATATTATTATGTTTTTGGAGATACGCTGATGGTCGGTTTTTTGGATTTGCACTCTCATATGCTTCCCTCTGTCGATGACGGAGCGAAGGATATCGAGGAAATGAAAAAAATGATGGAATTGGCGTACAACGACGGCATACGTGCTATATGCTTCACTCCGCATTTCAAATTATATGAATTTGAAGATGAGGAGCAAATTGAAAGATATAATGCTCATATAAACCGTATTTTTAATGATGCTTGCAATTATGCGAGCGCTGAATATGAGGATATGAGCCTTTTTCTTGGAAGCGAGATCATGTGTCACAGTGATGTTGCTGAATCGATTTCCGAAAATTTTTGTAAAAATATCGCCAATACTTCTTACGTGCTTATTGAATTTCACTTTAAGGCTTCGTTCTACGATATAAAAAATACGGTCACAAAGCTGTCAAGAAAGGGATTTATTCCGATAATCGCACACGCCGAGAGGTATTCGGAGCTTGTAAAAAAGCCTGCACGGGTTACCGAGCTTAAGGAGCTTGGCGCTCTTATCCAGATAAATGCGCGTTCTGTGACAAACATCAGGTTCGGAAGGGTTGCGCGTTTTATTAAAAAGGTATTCAAAAAAATGCTGGTCGATATTATTGCAACGGACGCTCACGATTCATCTCACCGCACGCCGATTCTTTCCGAGGCTTTTGAAAAGATCTCGGCCAAATACGGCGAAGGATACGCAAAAAAGCTTTTTGTCGAAAATCCAAACTCGATATTAAATAAATGTTCTAAGGAGTAAAAAATGAATTCTAACGAAAACGTAAAAGACGAAACCGAAATTGATATACGAGACGTCGGCAATTTCTTGTTAGGAAAGATATGGATTATAGCTCTTGCAACCGTTTGCTTGGCGCTTTTTGCTTTTCTTTTCACAAGCTTATTTGTCACGCCCACATATTCATCCACGAGTAAAGTGATTGTTGCTGGAAATAGTATTCAAACATCAGCAACTGGTCAGTTTCAATCTGGTGAAGCTATTGTTAAAGAAACTGAAGAAATCGTAAAAACTGTTAAATTTTGCACTGAGGTTGCAGACATCCTCAATGACCCAGCTTCATCTCCTTTAGTTCCAGGCACAGACAAAACATTCAAAGAATATTATGGAATTGAAATAACACATCAAGAAATATACAATTCTGTTTCCATCGATGTAAAAGACGGTTCTATAATAGCAAGTTTTACGGTTATAACCGATGATCCAAAAATTTCCGCAGTTATTGCCAATACTATTTCTTCTCATTATGTTTATTTCTTAGAAAATTTAAAATTTGAAGATAAAAATTACGGCTACGTTTCTCCGCTTACCTTTGCTCCCAAAATTATCGAATACGCAAGTGTAAGCTCATCACCGACAAGCTCAAACATGATAAGAAATACTCTTATCGCTGCAGCTATAGGTCTTGTTCTCTCCTGTGCGGTTCTTATAGTAATATTTATTTTTGACGACAAGATCAAGACTCCTGACGATATTCAAAACCGTCTTAAGCTCAACGTTCTCGGTGTCATTCCGGAAATTGAAAGCGATCTTTAATGGAGGATACCGAAATGAAAAACATTACACTTAAAGAACTTGGCAAGTTTTCCTTTTCCATTAAGGAAGCCTTTAAAACACTTCGTACAAATCTTCTTTTCTCGGGCAGTGATATAAAAACTGTTCTTATCACAAGCTGTGTTAAAAACGAAGGTAAAAGTACTGTTTCGCTTGAGCTTGCAAAAGCGCTCTCGCTTTCCGAAAAAAAGGTTCTTTTGATCGATGCTGACCTTAGAAAATCAGTTCTTGTATCAAAATACGCAAGCGATGCTAAAAATATTGTCGGTCTTTCCGAATTTCTTTCTTCTCAGGCATCTTTGGAGGATGTACTCTATTCTACTCAGTATAACAGCTTCGATGTAATATTTGCCGGTGCTGTTCCTCCTAATCCCGTTGAGCTTCTCGGCTCAAGCAAATTCCAGGATCTTCTCGCTCAAGCAAAGGAAGAATACGATTACGTTATAATAGACGCTGCTCCCTTGGGTGCGGTTATTGATGCCTCCGTTATTTCAGCATTTTGCGACGGTTCTATTCTCGTAATCTGCGCAAACGAGATCGGTTATCGCTTTGCCAACGAGGTTAAGGGTCAGCTTGAAAAGAGCGGATGCAAGGTTCTTGGCGCTATCCTTAACAAGGTTTCCAACAAGCCCTCTTCTTATTACAACAGATACTATAAGAAGTACTACGGTAAATATTCTAAGGGTAAATACGGCAGATACGGCTATAATAACTATGGTTACGGTTACGGTTACGGCGAAGAAAAAGAAAAGAAATCTAAAAAATAATAATCTTAAAACCCTGTGCAAAACACAGGGTTTTAAAATAGCGAGGACTTTATGGATCTTGTTAAAATAAAAAATCGCCTTTCTCTGTTTATCGACAGTCTTTATTTTCCCCTCTTTATTGCTGCTCTTACGCTTATCGGAAATCTTCTTTCCTGTGAGGTTGCGGCAATCTCTGTAAGCCTTGTTTTTGTTTTTATAGGGCTTTGTATTTGCGAGGATATGAAATTTATACTGTCGCCAATTCTGTTTATAAACTTTACAATATCCTCAAAGAGCTTAAATAACGGACTTTTTCAAAAAACAGGCTTCATCATATGGACGATAGTTATGGTACTCATGCTCATCGGCTTTTTGATATTTCATTTTTTAAAATACAAAAAATCGTTCCGTCCTGCTTTAAAAAGCAAATTCTTTACGGGATATATGGTGCTTTTTTCTGTATATCTTTTAAACGGACTTTTTAATTCACCGTATAAAAATATAGGTGCGTTTCTTTTTGTTGCACTGATGATAGTTATGTTCTCTTTTCCGCTATTTATTTTCGGTGCGGGAATAAAGCCGAGCAAGGAGCTTAAGGATCATTTTCTTATTATCATATTTTTAACGTCTGTTATAGTTATGATAGAGCTTTTCGCTCTTATACTGTTCGGTGATGTTATAAATGACGGCTCGCTCATAAAGGAGCATATCGTTTTAGGCTGGTCGACATGGAATGGCATCGGTGCTATTCTTGCCGTATGCTTGCCTGTTCATTTTTATCTTGCCATAACGAAAAAGCACGGATATATCTTCTTTATAACGGCTATTATATCATATCTTGCGATAGCGCTTACGCTTTCCCGCGCATCGTTACTCGTAGCAACGCTTCTTGCGGCTATTTGTGTGATCATTGGCTGTATCAAGGGCGAAAACGTTAAGATGTTCAGGATTGCCACTCTTATTGCAGCTCTATTGGCGCTTATCGGATTTATCGTTTTTTGGAGCAAAATATCAACGGTATTTACTGATTATCTTGAAAGAGGCTTTAGTGATAACGGTCGTTTTGGGCTATATAAGGACGGTATGAAATCGTTTTTTGCTCATCCGATATTCGGTGCAGGCTTTGCAAATGTATACTCTATCGGTCCTGTAACACCTGAATTTTTTGCGATATCCACACCTATAATGTGTCACAACACTATAATTCAAATTTTGGCTTCTTGCGGCGTTATCGGTCTTTGTGGATATTTATTTCACAGGTATCAGACCTTGAAATTTTTATACGAGCAAAGAAAATCTCTTTTTTCGGTGTTTTCGGCTCTTTGTGTATCAGCATTGCTTTTTACAAGCTTGCTTGACGTTCATTTCTTTATCACCTATCATATTTTATATTATGCCACTATTCTCTGTGTTGCGGAAAAATGTGCGTTTTCCGATGCTAACCTATTCGGGTGATGTTTTTTAAGCAAAGAAAAAAAGAGTGTTGTTTAAGCAACACTCTTTTTGGTTTAATGGTTTACGGTCATTGTTTTCGTAACTGTAAATGTTCCGCCTGTACAAACAAGATTTTTAGGTGTTCCGCCAACATACGAGCCAACAGAAATGCTTGATGTGCCGCTTGTGATATCAGACGAAATCACGAGAACGGAAAGCTTTTTAGCATAGCTCTTCGGGATCTTCAAAACGGTTGTTCCCATTCCCGAAACATTAAGCTCTATATATCCGCCGAACACATACCCAGCACAATCGGTAACAGATGCCGCAAGCATAGGCATTTGCGTTGATGTAGGTGCTTTGGGATTATTGGTTGTGGATATGCAAACTATCTTACCGCCGTTTACAGTAAACGTGCCTGTTTCTCCTATATCTACCTTTTCAAAGAGATAGAGCTCGCCGCCGTTTACGGTAACTGCTGCTGAATCAATACTGTCGGAAACAGTAACTATTGAAAGTGAACCGCTATTTACTGTTACCGTGGGAGCTTTAAGTCCCTTATTTGCATCTATGATATGCAAGGATGTATTACCCGAAACTGTAATAGATGTATCGGCTTGAATTGCATCCTCATATGTTGCAAGATTTACTGTTCCTGCGCTGATCACAACTGTATTTGCCTTCAAAGCGTCCTCACAAGCGTCAACCGCAACGGTTCCGTTCTTTATAACGATCGAATTCGATGCTTCGATTCCCTTGTTGCTACCGTCTATTGAGAATATTATCTTTCCTGTGAAGAGTGATGTATCTACCTTTACATACTGCTTGCTATCAAGTATATAAGAGCCTGTTTTATCCTCTTTAAAGGAAGCGTTTGTTTTAAGGTATACTGTACCCGTTGTATCGATTACGACATCGGTTGCCGCGATGCAATCCTTTTTATAATCGTACATATCGGTCGTTGAATATGCTTCCTCATCGGAAACAATTACCTCGACCTTAAGGTTTGCAGTGCCCGATACTGTAACCGTGCTATCGCATTTAATTCCGCGCTTTATACTTTGAATAACGACTATTGCGGCTACATCGGAGGATGTTACTGTTATATTACCCGTAACGTCCATACCGTTGGTCTTTGAAGATATATTAGCTCCGCAGGATGCAAGCTGAACATCACCGTTTACGTTGATACCGTCGCCGTCGGAATTGATAATAAGCTTACCTCCATTTACAGCGAGGTTTCCTATTGTATTTTTTTCGGGATCTACGGCTGTTGCAGCCTCGTAATCTCCAACCTTCAAGCCTGATTTTTTAGCGTTTATATTGAATTCTCCGCTATTTATGGTCAAGCCCTCTTCGCCGTATATACCGTGATATTCGGCATTGATATTGAAGATACCGCCGTTTATGGTCATTGATTTTGTGTTTGTAATACCGCTCTTGAAGTTGCCGTTTACATTAAGTGTTCCCTTACCGTTTATCGTAAGAGTTCCTGTTTTTACGTATATTGCGCCCTTTTGAGCGTTGGTTTTGGTATCATTGATCGTATTTACGCTTCCGTCGGGAAGTACTATCGTAAGATTACAGCCCTCTGAATAGATCGGGGGGGTAGATACGGGATCTGTTGATGATGTAATTGACACGTTATCAAGTATCAAAACCACCTCTGCTAAGGGAGTGGTCTTTTTGATATCGACTACGATCTGTCCCTTAGAGGTCGTTCCGCTTATCTTATAAACGCCGGCAGTTTCAATAGTTATTTCACCAGCACCTGTTATATCAAGCGCTGTTGCCTGATATGTTTTTTCTGTTCCGTTATTTTTAAATGAGTCTATCTGTGTAAAAACAGAAGTATTTATCGTTTGAGCTATCGATATATCGTAATCGATACGTTCGACCTCGACCTTTGGCTTATCGGTCTCACCCGTTGATGTAGATGTATCATCATTGGTGCTTGTTTGATCTTCTGTTGATGTTTGTTCATCTGTTGTGGTTTGGTCACCTACGGTCGTCGTCTCATCGATTGACGATGTTTCTGTTTGCGGCGTTTCATCCTTAGTACACGATGCAAACGCAAGCAACATAACAAACGCAAGTAACATTATAATGATTTTTTTCATATTTAATTACCTCCGTAATTTTTCAAATGATCTTACATACATCTATTTTATCACATATTTTTATATTAGTCAATATTTTTATTTTTTGTTATTTTTTATTATAGTTTTTGTGCATTTTATATATTCGTATATAAATTTTTAAAGCCATGTCGTTTTGTTTTTTCTTTTTTTGAGATTTTTTTAAATTTTTTTACAAAAAATATATACAATTTAATTTTTTTATGATAAAATAATTGTGTCATTTTTTTAGATGAAAAAGGAGTTCTATCATGAAAAAGATTTACGAAGGAAAAACAAAAAACGTTTATAGCCTTGATAACGGAAACGTATTGTTGAAGTTTAAGGACGATTGTACAGGTAAGGACGGAGTTTTTGATCCGGGCGAAAACTCGGTTGGCTTGACCATCGAAGGTATTGGCAAAGCAAATCTTCAAACATCTGTTTACTATTTTGAGCTTTGCAAAAAGGCAGGCATAAAGACTCACTATGTTTCTGCTGACGTCGATAATGCTACTATGGAAGTTCTCCCTGCAACTTGCTTCGGTAAAGATCTTGGCGGTAACGGACTTGAAGTTATTTGCCGTTTGGTTGCTACAGGCAGCTTTATTCGCAGATACGGCGAATACATAAAAGACGGTACTCCTCTTGAGGGCGGATACGTTGAATGTACATTCAAAAACGACGCTAAGGGAGATCCACTTGTAACAGGTGAGGGTCTTGTTGCTCTTAAGGTTATGACACCTGAAATGTTCGAAAGTCTCAAGGAGCAGACACTCAAGATCACAAAGATCGTTGCTGACGACCTTAAGACTATCGGTCTTGATCTTTGGGATATCAAGTTTGAATTCGGCTATAATAACGGTGAGGTTATACTCATTGACGAGATTGCTTCCGGAAATATGCGTGTTTACAAGGACGGAGCTATCGTTGATCCCGTTGAGCTTACAAAGCTTATCCTTAACAGATAATAAATTTACAGGCGAGAGACCTCTCGCCTGTTTTATATAATGTACAAAAGAATTTGCGGTACAATTAGAAAAGGCGGCGCAATCCAAAATCGATTACGCCGCTTTAATTCCTTTATGAGTTAGATTTTTATGCTTTTAATTTTGATCTTGCTTCAAATATTTTTTTGGCAAGAAGTGATGATATCGTAAGCACGATAAACGAAACTATTGAAAAGCCGAGAACATATGTCATCAAGAATACTATATACGGTGCGTTTTCAGATATCGTGCTTAAAAGCGGAAGCTCGCAGCCGTGGGTTTTGGAGATATAGAACATATTAAACGTTTCTCCGTTTCCGAATGCTTCAAAAAGAACATTGCCCACAGTAGCCATAGTTATTGTTACCGCAAAAACTGTCATGGCTTTAAAGATAGTGAAATTTGAGATTTCAAGACGCTTACTTGAATACATAAGAACTCCTATTACGACCATTGCGCCGTGATGCACCATAGTTTGAATGTTTATTCCTATCGTATCTACAAATACCGTGCTTGGGAAAAGCATTACCGCAATGCCTGCAAAGAGCGAGAATGTTGCAAGGTACGAATATAGATACTGACGCACCTTTTCGTTTCTTATAACGGCTGCTAAAAGCATTATATACATAGGTGTTGAACAAAACTGGAACGGGAACGCGTACCATTGATAATCCCATATATCTGTTGTGTATGTATAAGAAAAATTGAATTGCTTATATATTTCCAAGGCTATCATTACCAAGCCGGTTATAAAAACTATACGGTCTGTTCTCTTCGCGGTGAGCTTGGAGCTGAGCAAGCAAACTGTCACACAAAGAGCAACGACTATAACAAGCCACATTATATGAAACCAGCTGTACATGGTAGGCTCGGTCATTTCGGCGTCCAATACCTTGAGTATCTTTTCAAAGAAATTCATAAATGCACCTACTTTTTATTTTTATAGAATAAATTTTAACATTATATAAAGAAAATATCAACATTTTGTTAATATAATTAAAAAAATATTTACAAATTTACTATCAAAAAACGAAAGAGCTTCTCGCTCTTTCGTTCTTTTATTCAACTGCTTTAGTGCAACAGCCTCTTCTTTTATTCAACCGCTTTTAAGGATTCCGCCATATGGATCTTTGCTATATGACGTCTCATGAAAATATTAACGATACCTGCAAAGAACACCGTACATACAACGCTCAGAAGATAGCTGAGCGGTGTTATTTGAAGATTAAATGCAAACGTATCGATAACAACAAAGCTCATTACCGTTCTGTGAAAAAGCCAGCCCAGCGGAAGTCCTATCAGGCTTGCTATCACTGAAAGGATTATATTTTCTCTCAAAACATAGCTATTCGTTTCCTTTGGATAGAAGCCGAGCACCTCAACGGTTGCTATCTCTCTGCTCCGCTCCGCAAGATTTATATTCGTGAGATTATAGATAACTATAAAAGCAAGCGCTCCCGAAAATACGACAACGAGCCATATAATATAATCAAGGCACGAGAGCGCGCTGTTTACGTTATCTCTTATCATATCAAGCTGTTGAACGCTCGTTATGGTTGAAATATCCGTAAGGGATCTTGATACCGACTCAATATCCGCAGAAGCTTTTATGAATAATGTATCAGCGCTCCAGCTACCCAAAAGCTCGTTATAGGTTTCATCGGATATCATAACATAGTTATATATATAGTTATCGAATATTCCGCCGATCTTTACATTATAGGTCTTCATATCAGATGTACGTATTTCGATAGTATCACCGACAGAAACATTCATTTCGTCGGCTATTTTATTGTTTATCAGTGCGTCTCCCTTTTGCGGAAGCGATACTTTATCGTCGTTATTATGAAAATCCCAGAACTCCGTTATTTTTTCGTTATCTGAAAAGCTTACGAGATTTACCGAGCTCATATTCTTTTCTCCAAGGATATCGACACGGTCGTTTCTTGCGGAAATATACGAGGATATTCCGTTTATATTTTTTATCTTTTCTGTAAGCTCATTATCTTCCTCTCCCTCAAACGAGACCTCGATATTGTATTTCTGTACATTGCCGTATTGGAGCGAGCCGATACCCACCATAGAATCACGTATGCCGAAGGCTGTAACGACAAGAGCCGCACAGCAGCTTATACCGACTATCATCATGACAAGTCTGCGTTTATATCTGAACATATTACGAAGCGTTATCTTTTGAAGAAAATTAAAGCGCTTCCAAAGAGGTGATATTCTCTCAAGCAATATTCTCTTTCCGGTTTTGGCAGAGCGTGGGCGTATAAGGTTTGCAGGAACGTCTGAGAGCTCTTTTTTGCAGGATATATATGTACTTCCAAGAATTCCTATAAGAGCCACAACAAGCGTTATTATGGCAAGTGACGGGCTAAAGAAATAAAGAAGCTCCGTAAAGCCGTAAAGTACTTCGTATGCAAACCAGAATATCTTAGGCAAAATCCATTTACAAAGGAAAAATCCTACTGCCCAACCGATTATCGTTGCGCTTCCTGCATACAAAAGATATTTCGCCATTATTTTTGAATTACTAAAGCCTATCGCCTTTAAAACACCTATTTGTGTGCGCTCCTCGTCCACCATACGAGTCATGGTGGTTATGCAGACGAGTATTGCTATAAGTATAAAGAACACGGGAAAAATATTTGCAACTCCGCTTATTATTGCGGTATCGTTTTCAAAGCTTACATAGCCTGCATTCTCGGATCTTGTAAGAACATACACGCTCGGCTGAGAGATCCCCGAAAGCTGAGGAGATATCGAAATTGACGAAAGTATTGCTTCATATCTTTTGTTTGCAAGTCTTGTTGCAAGCAATGTAACATCAGACTTATGATCCTCGATATTTTTTTCATACTCATCGGTATATATTTCGGCTGTAGCGTTTAAGGTCACGCTTACTTCCGTATAAAACTCCGAGGCAAAATTTTCGCTTGGTATGTATATGAAAAAGCTTATCGCGCCGTTTCCTATATTAGTTGTTCCGCGGTCAATACCGAGATACAGGGGTGAGTCAACAAGACCCACTATCGTATATTCTTTATTTTTGATGATTGAGGATGCGGCATCCGTATTTGTTTCGGATATGGTTATCTTTTTTCCGATATCGTTCTTATCAAATCTTTCGGCATCGGCAAGACATTCGTTATCGGCAATTGGAATTCTTCCCTCAACAAAGGATGGAAGATTAATTCTTTCAGGCATAGCGAAAACCTTTATTGCTTGTTCTCTGTTATCAAAGGTCGCCAATAAATCGGCAGTGACCGTTCCCTCCGCGTCCTCAACACCCGAAAGAGCTTTAAATTCAGACACGTCCTCGGGTGAAAAGCCCATTGTTGAGTAAATGCGGTAATCATAAAAATTATACTCGCGAAGATAGTTATCGCACGTATTGATCATAGAATCGGTAGTTATTTTCAATCCTGCGAAAAAGCCTACGCTGAGTGCGACGATCAAAAGTATCGCCATATAGCGTCCCAAAAATGCGCGTATCGAGCGCTGTGTCATTTTAAATACAGATCTCATAGATCACCACTCTATATCCTCTATAGGAATTATATTTTCATTCAGTTCATTCGAAATTATCTTACCGCTTTTTATTCTTATTATTCTTTCAGCCATAGGTGCTATTGCTTGATTGTGAGTAATTATTATAACTGTCATTTTTCTTTCGCGGCTCAGATCGTAAAGAAGCTTCAATACTGCCTTACCCGTGATATAATCAAGAGCTCCCGTGGGCTCATCGCACAAAAGCAACCGAGGATTTTTGGCAAGCGCACGCGCTATTGCCACGCGTTGCTGCTCTCCGCCTGAGAGCTGAGCGGGAAAATTATTTTTTCTCTCGCTTAGTCCAACCATAGAAAGAGCGTCCTGAGCCGATATCGGATCGTTACAGAGCTGCGCCGCGATCTCAACATTTTCAAGTGCGGTGAGATTGGGAATAAGATTATAGAATTGAAATACGAAGCCGACATCGTGACGGCGATATTCAATAAGCTCTTTTTTATTAAGCTTCGAGATATCTTTTCCGTCAAATTCGATTTTGCCTGCAGTTACGGTATCCATTCCACCAAGCATATTAAGAAGCGTCGTTTTTCCTGCTCCTGATTCTCCGAGCAAAATGCAAAACTCACCTTTATTTATTTCAAAATTTATTTTATCAAGCGCATTGAAGCTTGACTCCTCTGTGCCGTAGGTCTTTACTACATCTTCAAATTTTATATAAGACTGCTCCATTTTTTCTCCAAATGCATTTTTTATTTTATTTTATCACATTTGACTTATGAAATTGTAGATAATTTGTTAAATTATTAAACAAGTCATCCATTTCCTTCTAACTTTTGAATATTTTGTACATAAAAATGATATTTTTCATGATTTTATTATACAATTTCAATAAAGAGCGCTTACTTGCTGAGCATAACATTACGCAAAGTATGTCCCGAAAGGGAAGCTTATGGATAACGGCATAATGGAAAACTTCTTCGGCAGACTTAAGGTCGAGATGTATTATGGCGAAAAATTTGAATGCCCTCGGGGATTCATTGAAAAGTTGAAGAATACACAGATTACTACAACAATGAAAGAATTTCAATGAATTTAAAAGGAATGAGCCCAGTTCAATACCGAGCTCATTCGCAAACAATTTAATATTTAATTTTTGTCTAAACTTTTGGGTTCACTTCATTAGCAATAGCTTTTGTTAATACACAAGAGGTTTTATAATCACCGGAAAATCTTCATAGTTATCGATCGTGAGATAATTAAAATCTGAATTATATATCGACTCGTCATTACCGCCATAGCCGTAATCATCACCTATATACACGACGCTTTCGTGATTTATGCCGTTTTCCTTACAATAAAGCTCCAAGGCGTAATATTTATTATAGGGCTTCGGTGACATATCAAACGAGGACGAACCGCCGACGAAAACATTATAATCCGAAAATGCCTCCAATACCTCATTATAGATAAGTCTTCTCTTTTTTCTGTCGGGATCAAATGCAAGCTTATCCTCCTGTATTGCCTTTGTTCCGAGTATCGGAAATGTAATACAGCCCGAGGAATGATATTCGACGTTTTCGCCTCTGTATTCGCTAAAGTTGTATTTTTCTCTAAAATATGTTACCTTGCTTTCGATCTCTTCTTTGTTCGTTTCAAAAATCTCATCACGCAAAATATCGATATCCTTTTTATCCTTATTGTACACAGCGTACTGCAAGCCGTAGTTGCCGATAATATCGATAGGATATGCTTCCATCTGATTAAAAATTCTTCTTGCCTGACCTGCTCCCACCATTAAAAGCTTATATCTTTTTGAAAGTGCATCGAGCGCTCGCTTATGCTCCGCATCAAGAGGCTGTTTATGTTGAGTTAGCGTGCCGTCAAGATCCATAGCTATAAGCTTTATCTTACTTTTATCGATCTTCTTTTTTTCTCCGCCAAGAGTTTTTATTTCAATCATTTTCTTCGCCTCCGAAAAGATCGTAATTAAGCCAAAGTACAGTATAACGATCCTTTAAGTCCTTTGCGTAAAGCACTGCGTTTTTGATTTTTTCCTTGCCGTACATTTGATAAAATTCCGTCATATCAAGCTCCACAAGCGAAAGAAGCTCTTTTATTTTTTCCGAGGTTGGCATTTCCGACAATATAGCTTTTATTTCTTTTTCCTTATTTTTATATACAGAAATGCGATCCTTCTGATAGTTGCCTACCTTTTTCTGAAGTGCGATACAGCCGTTTGCAACAGTGCTGTATATTTTCTTTATCTTTTCCTCGTGATCTTCCCTATACTGCGCCTCGGGAAACGGTCTTTTAATGAGCTTTTCCCGTATTTCGGCTGTTATAACGGTTGAATATGCTACATCTATTCCGTGTACAAAATAGGGCTCTGAGTTTATTATTCCAATTATCTCAAAGAAGTGCGAAAGATGATGCTCGCTTCCCGATGCGGGACGAGAGGTAGTGGCAAAGCTCATCATTATACCGACCGCCATAAGCGCCTGGGTAAGAGCTTTTATGCTTTCTTCGTCTCTGGCGAGGAGTCCGTTTGCGGTGTCGATAGTCTTTTTTATCATATCATATGTAGTATCATATATATACTGACAAAAATATTCGCCGTTTATCAAGCACGATATTTTCCAATCGTTAAGGGCGGAAAATTTGCCTATTATATCTCCGTAGCCCGCTTTTATCATTTCAAGAGGCGCGTTTTTCAAAACTGCGGTATCGGCAACGATCGCTTTTGGCAAGCCTGCGGGAACGGTTTCCTTCATGCCGTTTAATATCATAGCTGCTCCGCTCGATGCGTATCCGTCCATTGACGGTGCTGTTGCAACGACCATATAAGGAAGCTTGGCAAAATGAGCTACGTATTTACAAAGATCCTGTATAACGCCTGAGCCGATGCCTATTATAAGCTCTATGCCATCAAGCTTTTCCCTTACCCTCTTAATAGAATCTTCGTTCGGTATCAAAACTGTTTTTCCGCTGAAAATAACGCTTTTCAGGCTTTTATCAAAAAGAGCTTTTTCCGTTTCCTTTCCTGCCGCGAAATATGTATTTTCATCCGCAACTATAAGTATGTTATTAAAATCAGCGCAAAGCTCCTTTAAATGTGCAATTGCGCCATTTTCCACGTAAATATATTCTATATCACATTTATGCTCTTTTCCGCAAGAGCATTTTACTCCAAGCAAAATCGAATTTATATCCATTTTAAACTCCAATTAGATAATAATTTTCTCTATCTTCGCCGTATTAGGCTTTTATCAAGACTTTAATTGATTATAACACAAAATCGTAACTAAATCAATGAGGTACATAAATAATCTTACTAACTCAATTTGTGCAAAGGACAAAAACAGTTCGCCACAAAGATATACAATAGCGTATCAATAGTTGAGTTTTTATTTATTCTTTGCATCGTATTGTTATAATTAGAAACAGATTTTCTTAAAATTGCACTATGACGTGTGCTTGTCTTGATACAAGTCGAAACGGCTTTGCCAAAGTGACAAAACAACATTTTGATAAAGGAAAAGGCAGTCTGATACTGCCTTAATTTTATTAATTTAGATCTCTGTTAATTGTCTCCATAAAATAAAAGTTAGTATTTCACACGAAACTATTTGGGAAGGCTCACTATGCGAGCTATTTTCGCCCGATCTTACGTGTGCATGCTCCCCTCAGTCTTGGTAAAAATCCGAACCCAATTCGTGCAAGCACGAAGATGTTTCACCGTGAGGATGAGAAAAGCCACCTAAACCGAAAAATCGGTTTAGGTGGCTTTTGGCACCCGCAACGGGAATCGAACCCATAACTAACCCTTAGGAGGGGTTTATTATATCCATTTAACTATGCAGGCGGATATTAGCTCTTGAAAGCAAGTGCGACTTGCTTTCAAGAGTGTTTTATTTTAGTTTTTACATAAACTTGAAGTTTGTGTCTTCAAAAAATGTTTGTTGCCGTTCCTGAAGCTTTTGGCTTGAGTTTGTATTATATATTATCGGCACATATTGGTTATTTGCTATGACAAAATGTTCAATTAAGCACACTTCCATTTGTCGAAGCATTTCCGTGAGCGAATTTGTGGTATCAATATCCTCAGATGAAGGCGTTGTCCTTCCGTTTGGATGATTATGTGCTATCGCTACCATTGATGCGTTATACCGTATTACCTCGTTCATTATAGCTCTTGTTGATAGTTGCGCGGAATTTACGCTTCCCGTATGCACCTTCTTTACAGCAAGCTTTTCGTAACGGTTATTTAATAACATTACATAAACGACCTCTGTCGTTTCGCCTATAAAGATATCTCTGAAATATCTTCCGATCTTATCAGCTGTATCAAAGATTTCCAGATCCCTATGATCGTCAAGAACATATTTTTGAGCTAATTGCGGGATAAGCTTCAAAAGCGTAGCGGTATTCTCTTTTACACCATCTACTTTAATAAGCTCTTCAAAGCTTGCATCGAAAACTCCTGACAAGCTGCCGAATTTATCAAGCAGTGCGTGTGCTATTTCATTTGTATCCTTTCTCGGAATAGAATAAAAAAGCAACAGCTCCAATATGTTATGCGTTTCAAAGCTATCAAGTCCTTCGGAAAGAAATCTGTTCTTTAATCTCTCTCTGTGTCCTTCGTGTAACAAAGCGTTTTTCATAATTATTTTTTAACCACGTCTTCTTTATTTGTCTTTGCCACTATATAGTGAGGTCTATGCTTGGTTTCCATATAGATTTTTGATATATACTGTCCTATTATTCCGATACAGAAAAATTGAAGTCCACCTATAAAGAGTATTATACACACAAGTGATGGCCAGCCTGCAACTGAGTCACCGAAGGCGATTGTTTTAACGAATACGAAAATAAGCATAACAAATGCCAAAAATGTACACAAAAATCCAGAAATAGTCGCTATACGCAATGGGGCGTTTGAGAAGTTTGTAATTCCGTCCATTGAGTATTTGAAAAGTCCGAAAAAGTTCCATTTCGTCTTTCCCGCTACTCTTTCGACGTTTTTATATTCCATCCAATAAGTCTTGAAGCCTACCCAGCCGAAAATTCCCTTTGAGAAACGGTTGCTTTCGCACATATTCACGATAGCTTCTACCATTTCACGCTTCATAAGACGGAAATCTCTCGCTCCGTCAACAACATCGGCATCTGAAACCTTATTCATTATTTTATAGAACATTTTAGCGAACAATGAGCGCAGCTTTGGCTCGCCCTTACGGCTAACACGTCTTGTTGCGACGCTATCGTATTCGCCTTTTTCGAGTATTTCCACCATTTCCGGAAGAAGTGCGGGTGGATCTTGCATATCCGCGTCCATAACCGCGGTATAATCGCCTGTTGCGTTACAAAATCCTGCATACATTGCGCTTTCTTTTCCGAAGTTTCGGGAGAAAGATATATATTTTACGCGCTCATCCTTGCTTGCGAATTCTATAAGCCTTTCAAGTGTCTTGTCCTTAGAGCCGTCATCGACAAAAAGCATTTCGAATTCGTAATTACTCATTTCTTTTGTGACTCTGTCAAGCTCGGCATAAAAAAGCGGTAATGCTTCCTCTTCGTTATAGCACGGAACTATTATAGAAATCTTCATATATATGCTCCTTTTGATTGATACTTTAATTTTACCACATAATTACAAGCTTGTCAATAGTATAAAAATACTTCTTTCAAAATCGCATTTTTTATATATTTTTATGATTTTGCGTTGTCCTTTATGTTGGCGATCATGAGCTTCAATCTGTTTTCCTGATTTACATTCGTAGCGCTGGGGTCGTAGTCTATTGCTACTATGTTTGCTTCAGGATATTTTTCCTTTACTCTGCGGGACATTCCCTTTGCAACTATATGATTAGGCAAGCAACCAAAGGGCTGAGTGCAAACTATATTTTCAGTTCCAGAGCTTGCAAGGCATCCCATTTCTGCGGTGATGAGCCAGCCCTCTCCCATCTTTACACCCTGATGGATGAGCTCGTCAGCTTCCTTACGAAGCTCCTCAAAATCGTGCATTCCGCCAAAGCCGTACTTTTCTACCTTTTTAACGAGCTTTCTGTACATTCTTATAAGAATTTTATAAAGGAGAGCACTTATTCGCGTCATCTTATTTTTAAAGCCGTAAAGCTTTCCGTCATTTACATTATTTATTACGCAGTAAAGAAGGTAATCCATAAGGCCGGGTACAACGGGCTCACAGCCCTCTTTAAGAAGGAATTTTTCAAGATTATTATTGGCAAGGGGCGAATATTTTACATATATCTCGCCTACTATGCCGACTCTCGGCTTATTTCTTTCTGTTCTTTGTATTTTTGAGAATGCTTCGAGTATATATTTATAATTCTTGCCTCTTTTGCCAAAACCGCCGTTTACTATTTTATCGGCAAGCATTTTCTGACAGTTATCAAGCACTCTATCGCTCTCGCCCTCATTTATCTCATACGGCTTACACTGATTATAGAGAGCCATCATAAGATCTCCGTAGAAAACGGCATTTAACATTCCAAAGATCATTGGAAGTGTAAATTTAAAGCCGTCACTTGATTCGGTATTCGAAAAATTGAAGGATATAACAGGAATTTGCGGATATTCCTTTTCAAATG
>JAFTXO010000044.1 GCA_017461765.1 Clostridia bacterium
TCAGATTTTTTCAGATATGCTCTTTCTTTTTTTACTTTTTTACAGTTTGTTTGAAATATATGTTGGCTTCACCCCAACATTTATTATAGAACCAAAATAATACGCTATTATGCCTTGTTTACAGAACCGAAAAGCTCCATCTTCTCCTTTACGGTTGCCTTAATTGCATCAAAACCGGGAGCCAAAAGCTTTCTGGGGTCAAATCCCTTACCCTGAAGATCCTTGCCTGCTTCAACATAAGTTCTCGTGGCAGCGGCAAATGCGAGCTGGCACTCGGTATTAACGTTGATCTTAGCTACGCCAAGAGAGATAGCCTTCTTGATCATATCCTCGGGAATACCTGTACCGCCGTGGAGCACCAAGGGCATATCGCCTGTCTTCTGCTGTACGGCATCAAGAGTTTCGAAAGAGAGTCCCTTCCAGTTTGCAGGATATTTACCGTGAATATTACCGATACCTGCCGCAAGCATAGTGACACCAAGGTCAGCAATCATCTTGCATTCATCGGGATCAGCGCATTCACCCGCACCGATTACGCCATCTTCTTCTCCACCGATAGAACCAACTTCAGCTTCGAGAGAAAGTCCTTTTTCGTTACAAACCTTAACGAGCTCGGTGGTCTTTGCAACGTTTTCGTCAATAGGATAGTGAGAACCGTCAAACATTACCGAAGAGAATCCTGCGTCAATGCACTTATAGCATGCTTCGTAAGAACCGTGATCAAGGTGGAGAGCAACGGGAACGGTAATTCCAAGCTCTTCAATCATTCCGTTTACCATACCAACAACGGTCTTATATCCGCACATATACTTTCCTGCGCCTTCGGAAACACCGAGAATAACGGGAGAGTTCAACTCCTGTGCGGTAAGAAGAATAGCCTTTGTCCATTCAAGATTGTTGATATTAAACTGACCTACGGCATATTTGCCTGCTTTTGCTTTTTGAAGCATTTCTTTTGCTGAAACCAACATTTTTTGTATCTCCTTTAATTTTCATTCTTGAAACATTATACACCATATAAGGAAAAAAATCAAGTGATTATATAAATTTTTTGAATGTAAAAGATAAAAATTAACAAATAGTTTGTAGAAAAAACACATAGCAAATGCTATACTATTATTAAACGATTTTATAAGGAATAACAGATGTCCAAAAATATTAATAAACGATTGCGTATACGGAGCATGGCTATAATATCAATGTGCGTTGCCATAATTGCCGTTTCTTCTTGGATAATAGTACCCTTTACGGTCAATTTCACATTACAGACATTAGCTATTTTTCTTATATCCGCAGTGTTTGGATTAAAAAAAAGCATATTGGCCGTGCTTGTTTACATACTCATTGGCATATGCGGCGTTCCGATTTTTTCAGGCTTCGGTGCTGGGATTGCCACTATAGTAGGTCCGACGGGAGGATATATTATAGGATTTATATTTATCCCTTTTATCATGAATGTTTTCATCAGAAGAAAATTCAATAAGCTTATACTTGCCGTATCGATGATTATTGCCATTTTAGTATGTTATCTGTTTGGAACTACATGGTATTGCTTAGTATACTATTCTGTCTCTCCAGTCGGATTTTTGAGTGCTATAAGTATTTGCGTTATCCCGTTCGTTA
Source organism: Clostridia bacterium (assembly GCA_017461765.1). Lineage (GTDB taxonomy): Bacteria > Bacillota > Clostridia > Oscillospirales > CAG-272 > RGIG2000. The sequence goes on from JAFTXO010000044.1 coordinate 1,624, forward strand.
TTCCCGACCTATTAAAAATTTTAATTGCCACGCTAATTTCGGCAAGGCTAAAACCAATAATTGATAAGCTCAACTTGAGCGGAGGTCTTTATGATTGATAATACAAAAAAACAAAGTATTGAAGAAACCAAAAAAATTCTTTTTGAGGTATATGAAGCATTATGTGAAAAAGGATACGATCCTACCAAGCAGATTGCGGGATACATTCTTTCTGAAGACCCCGTATATATTACCGATTGGAAAAACGCGAGAGGAAAAATATCTCATATTAACAGAGATGACCTTCTTAAAATATTAATTGACGGCTATTTGGGAATTGAACAAGGCGAAATTTGATTTTTTATAGAAAGAAAAAATATGCGTTTAAAAATCACTTCTTTTCTTCTTTTTATCGTGATTTTAATATCAATGCTTACCGTTTTTTCCTCAGCTTCTGCTTCTAAGGAGTTTCCGAATACGGATGAGGCAAAAAATATATGTCTTTACAATATCGACGCTGACACGATTGTGTATTCTAAAAATATGCAAGACAAGATATTCCCCGCTAGCGCCGTAAAAATGATGACGGGAATAATTGCTTGCGAAATTCTTCGAAACAGACTTGATGAACAAGTTATTATTACCAACAAAATGCTGAGCGGAGCTCAAGGATTCAACGTTAAGCTGAGCTCGGGTATGTCTGTAACCGCCGAAAACTTGCTGTACGGCTTGTTATGCGGTGGAGGTAATGATGCTGCGCTTGCTATATCAAATCTCTGTGGAGGAGATTTTGACGGCTTTGTAGCTATGATGAATGAGCGGGCAGCTGAAATGGGAATGAAAAACACTCATTTTACTAATCCTACGGGGCTTGATGATGCCAAGATGTATTCCACTCTCAGCGATATAATGATACTCGCAAAATATGCTTCTAAAAACGATTTATATGTGGAAATAAGTTCTACTTCCTCATATAGCTACAAACCGTTAAATTCATCTGATGAAATAAAATTTTTTAATAGAAACGCTCTTATAAGCACATTTTACGCATACGGTTATAAAAATGACAATGTTTATGGATTGATTTCAGGTAATACCGAGCTTGGCGGATATTGTACCGTAGCTTATGCCGAGAAAAATAACGAGCATTACATTTGCGCGGTGATGGGTGCAGAAGCCGATTCTGAGAATATTTATTCCTATAAACTTGTAAATTCACTTTTGTCGTATGCCTTCAACAATTTAACGTATCAGCGTATTGCTACGCAAGGACAGCATATATGCTACGCAGACACACGTTTTGTGGCTACGCAAAGCAACGTTGAAAACAGAGGCGTTTCTTGCGTAATAAAGAACGACATATTTGCTCTGACGTATTCCGATATCAATATTGAAAAGGATTTGACGTATCGCTACTATCTTCATAACGATATCCTTAATGCGCCTATCGGCGCGGGGATGATAGTTGGAGGCGTGGATATACTTTACAACGGTGAAATCATTGGAACGGCGGTTTTGGTTACCTCAAATGAGGTTCAAGCAGAAGGGATCTTGCTCTTTTTAGATAGGCTAAAGAATTTTTTCTCCGATAGATTATTTTGGCTTTGCATTGTTTTTGCCGTAATTATATTTTTTTCTTACTATTATTTCAGTGAATTCAGATTTCACCGAAAAAACGTAAAAAAAATAAACTATAAAAATTTTTACTAAAAAAATCCCCTGCAAAATGCAGGGGATGAATAAATTATTTATTCGTGTTGTTATTTGTCTTAGCTTGTGTAAATCTTGCGAAAAACCTGAAATTCTTATGTCCGAGATAGTAAGCGAGCCACGATGTAACAAGCGCAGGGATAATAATAACGAAATATGTCCACCAAAGCTGATTCATTTGCGTTCCCGCAATTTGTACCGTAGATGTTAATCCAAGATACATGCCTTGAATTATAACTGAAGCGAATCTTGAGACCGCGCCAAGATTTCCTGCCCATTGTGCCGTTGCCATCATAGGAAAGGCAATCGTATGCATAATTGCGATAATAAAGTTTGGAATATTGGCTATCAAAGCCATCCACAATCCCGTGAACGGACGGTATTCCTTTTTACCAACGTCGACCGTAATTTTATCCTTAGCGCCAATTTCCCAAGTCATCGTGTAAATAAGGAATAGATAGAACAGTATGGAAAAGCCGCTTACGACCAACGTTAACGTATCATTCCCCGCCGTTGCGGTTGCCATCGCAAGAACCGAACCGAAAATGGAAATTGCGAATTGATTTACAAACATTTTAATCATTCCATATGAATACTTACTAAAGAATTCTTTCACAATCAACCTCCGTGCAAGAAAAACTGTAATCCTCACTCGATATTATATACAATCATCGTTTTTTTTGCAATATCAATGCTCAAAAATTTACATTTTATCAATTAAATTATCACTGATATAACACAATCAATTATTAAAGACAAGGAGAAAACAATGGCATACAGTGTTCCCTTAGAAACGCTTCCCCCACTCGTTAAAGAGTTTGCTTCATATAAATCGGTTATACAGAACGCTTCCGAAAAAACTATTTCGGAATATTTGCTTGATCTGAGAACCTTTTTCAGATTTTTGACTGCGAGAGATAAAAAAATATCCCCTGATTCAGAGGAGTTTGAAAAAATTGATATTCGTGGTATAGACCTTGAATATATAAAAAACATAACCACCGAGGATATATATGAATTTCTTATGTATACAGATAATATCCGAGGAAATATGGCGGCGGCAAAGTCAAGAAAGCTGTCATCAATAAAGGGATTTTTTAAATATCTTACCACTAAGCGCATGATGCTTGAGGATAATCCCGCTATCAATATTGAAGCACCGAAGAAAAAGCAAGCCTTGCCCAAATTTTTGTCCTTGGAAGAAAGTCTCGATTTATTGAATGCGGTAAAGAACGATAAGGACTCGAAAACAACCGTAAGAGATTACGCTATAATTACACTCTTTCTTAACTGCGGAATGCGTGTTTCCGAGCTTGTAGGTATAAATATCGAAGACGTTGACGGTCAGTTTCGTTCAATGACGGTCACGGGTAAAGGAAATAAGCAACGCATAATCTATCTGAATGAAGCATGTAAAACAGCTCTTGCCGATTACGTTCAGGAAAGACTTGGAGAGCAGCACAAGGCTTGCATGAGCCGAGCGCTATTTTTAAGCAGCCGAGAGCAACGCATAAGCGTCAAAACTGTTCAATGGATGGTTTATAAATATCTTGACTTGGCGGGGCTTGAGTCTAAACACTATTCCGTACATAAGCTCAGACATACCGCCGCTACTCTGATGTATCAGACGGGCAACGTTGACGTCCGTGTTCTTAAAGATATTCTTGGACATGAGCAGCTCAATACTACACAAATTTATACACACGTCAGCAACAGAAGCATGGAAGAGGCAATGTCTAAAAATCCATTGGCGAGCCAAGGCGGAGTTGATGACGAATAAAGCAAAAAGCAGATAGCCAAATTTTGGGGCTATCTGCTTTTTTGAATATAAAATTAAAGTATAATACAAATAAGTCCGCCGCTTCCCTCGTTGATGATACGCTCCAGCGTCTCTGAAAGCTTAGTTCTGGACTCCTCGGGCATATGGTCAAGCTTGGTATGCAAGCCTTCGTTTACAAGCTCGTAGAGGCTCTTGCCGAATACGTTAGACTCCCATATTTTTTCAGGCTCACCTTCAAATTCCTTGAGCATATATTTGACAAGCTCCTCGGATTGCTGTTCAGTGCCAACTATGGGATTTATCTCTGTTTCAATATTGGCTCTTATCATGTGTATAGACTGAGCGGACGCGCACAGTCTGACACCGTATCCACCCGATTGCTTGACTATCTGCGGTTCTTCAAGATGTAGCTCGTCGATCGTAGGCATAACTATACCGTACCCCTTCTCTTCCGCTGTTGCCAACGCTTCAGCTACCCTATCGTATTGACTTTTAGCTATAGAAAGCTCCTTCAACAAAGAAATAAGCGCTTCGTCACTGTCTATTTCAAAGCCCGTAAGCTCGCTTATTACGTCGAAATACAGAGCTTTATCAAGCTCTATGCTGATATGCGCCTTACCGTTACCAAGATTGATTTCATCGAGTGAATAAGACTTAATATACTCGTTCTCCCCAAGAACGCTGACGGCATCCTTTATGTCTCCTGCCTTGCTTATTTTATCAGCACAAGCGCGAACGGTATCATAAATAGATGCTTTTATCTCGTGAGTTGAGTCAATTGCGCTCATCCAAGAAGGCGTTTTAATTCTTAACTCGGTTACGGGAAATTCATGTAAAACAAGGTCAAGTATATTCTTTATATCCTCGGAGTCAAGGTCAATACAGCTTACGAGAGCTACGGGAACTTTATATTTGGATTCAAGCTCATACGCTAAGGCGATTGCTTTTTCTGACGTAGGCTCGGCAGAATTCAGTATCATCGCAAACGGCTTTCCGATAGCCTTCAGCTCGTTAATCACTCGCTGCTCAGCAGGCTCATAGCTTTCTCTTGAAATATCTCCTATAGTTCCGTCGGATGTAATAAGCATACCAATTGTTGAATGTTCATTTATAACCTTTTCAGTACCCATTTCTGCGGCTTCTACAAAAGGCATGGGCTCTTCCTGCCAAGGCGTATGGACCATTCTCGGCTGTCCGTTTTCAATAGTACCTAACGCCTCGCTTACTATATAACCTACGCAGTCTATCATTTTTACTCTGAGAGATGCGCAATCGTCAAGCTTAATGGTAACCGCTTCATCGGGTACAAATTTAGGCTCTGTGGTCATAACTGTTTTTCCAGCAGCCGACTGCGGCATTTCGTCTCTTGCTCTGTCCCTTGAATATCCGTTGTCGATGTTTGGAAGGACAAGTGCCTCCATAAATCTTTTAATGAATGTGGATTTGCCCGTGCGAACGGGTCCTACAACACCAATATAAATGTCTCCCCCCGTTCTCTCGGCTATATCCCGATAAATTGAGTGCTCACCCATAAATCAAATCCTCCCAATGATTTAACAAAAATTTATTTCTGCTAAATTATATGGGAGGACAAAGAATATTATGTTATTTAGTCTCTCTTTTTTTCAAGATGTCTATTATTTTGTCAGCGGCAGGCTTGGGTAGATATGCGTCAATGCTTTCGAATTTTGCGATTTTTTCTCTCAGAAGCGTTGAGCTTAACGTGGTAAGTGATTGATCTGCTTTTAATAGTACGGTTCTTGCCTTGGGATTGTGCCTTGAATTAAATTCAGCCATTTTCATTTCGTATTCATAGTCAACGTTGTTTCTGTATCCCTTTACAATTGCGTCCGCACCAAGCTCTTCAGCAAGCTTCCAAAGCATTCCGTCCGAGGATATGACGGTTATATTTTCAATGCCCGAAAGAGCAAGCCTCGCTATTTCCTCACGTTCCTGCAACGTGAATAAATACCTTTTTTGGTCGTTTATCATTACCGCAAGATATACTATATCATAATCTTTTGCTGCTCGCTTGGCAATATCTATGTGTCCGTAGGTTATTGGGTCGAAGCTACCCGGGACTATTGCTACAGTTTTTCCGTTTATCATTCGTTTTCCTCGCTTTCTGCGGGAGAAAGAATAGTTATGAAGGTTTTACTGTATCTTGACTGCTTGACAATGAGGAAGCGACTTTCAAGCGTCTTATCGCCTGCGAAAATGGTGTCCTCACCGCTTTCGCATATGATAATCGTCGATGGCTTGAGAATATCGTTTTCAAGCAACGCTTTCAATGCAATGCTGTAAAATCCCGAGGCATAAGGTGGGTCAAGAAAAATTATATCAAATTTTCTTCCCTTATTTCTTCTTATATATCCCATATACTCATCACGTACAATAGTGCACTGAGATATAAGCTTGGTTTTTTCGGCGTTTTCAGTTATTATTTTTATTGCGGGAAGAGCTTTATCAATGGCAACCGCATGAGAAGCGCCTCTACTTAGCGCTTCCAACGCTAACTGTCCCGAGCCTGAAAATAAATCCAACACTTCTCTGCCCTCAATATCGTTCTGTATCATCGAGAAGACCGCCTCCTTAACTCGTTCCGATGTGGGACGAGTCGCGTCTCCCTCAAGCGTTTTCAAACGTATTCCCTTTGCCTTTCCCGTTATTATTCTCATCATTTGCTTAGTTCTCCGTTTTATTAAAATACAAATATACGTTATGCGCATCATTGGCGGTAATTCCCACCACGTTAGCTATCTGTTGCTCAGACGCATTTTTTAACGCAGACAGTGTTCCAAAATGCTGTAAAAGCTTTTTGGCTTTTGATGGACCGATTCCTTGAATTTTTTCAAGCGAAGAATGTTTTAAGGTAGATCTTTTGGCGTTTGTAGTTTTGCCCACCGTAAATCTGTGAACTTCTTCTTGAATTTTATATATGAGAGTAAATATTGAACGTTGCTTAGCAATATTGATTTCTTGGGTATCGGTGCAAAGTGCTCGTGTTTTGTGAAAATCGTCTTTGACCATTCCAAATACCGATAGGTCGACGTCAAACTCTCTCATGACGTCGCGTACGATACTAACGTGAGATTTACCTCCATCTATAAGGATAAGATCGGGATATTCGGAAAACGAGCCTGAGGTATCATTTATAAGGTGCGTCATTCTTCTTCTCAATGCTTCACGCATTGAACCGTAATCGTCAGTACCGTCTACGGTTTTTATATTGAATACCCGATAATCCTTTTTGCTCGGTTTACCATTTATATATACCACCATTCCGGCGGTAATATTTTCTGTTCCTATATTTGATATATCATAAGCCTCAATTCTCGTCGGTATGCTTTCCAAGTGTAAAAGCTGCGCCAGATCAACGAGTACCTCCTCATCCTTTTGCGCTTCAAGCTTGTTTTGCAAAGCTTTTTGCTGAGCGTTGGCAACTACGGTATCACAAAGCTGTCGAGTGCTTCCTCTTTCAGGACGTCTTACGGTGATTTTTCGTTTTGCACGTTCTGAGAAAAATTGCTCAAGCATTTCTTTATCTTGGACATCAAGCTGAAATGATACTATAATTTCCTTGGGAATTTCTCCGTGCCTTTGATAATGCTCAACGAGAAATGCACACAAAGCACTTTCGTCGACCTCTGTTTCGGAATTAAATATATAGTCATTTTTATCTACAACCGCGCCACCTCTGATATATAGACAAGAAATGCAAGAACAATAATCGTCCTGCCAAAGTCCGAAAACATCCATTTCCGTATCGGGAGACGCAACAACGTTTTGCTTTTGATGTAGCTTGTCAAGAGATTCTAAAGTATCTCTGCACTTTGCGGCTGCCTCAAACTGCTCGTTTTCGGCAAATTGCAGCATTTGTTCGGTTAGATTTTTTTTGGCTTCCGCAGTATTTCCTTTTAAAATATCCGCAGCGCATTTTATGAGCGCAGAATATTCCTTCTCCGAAACTTTTCCCGTACATACGCCGCAGCATTGTCCTATCTGATAATACAGACACGGGCGCTCTTTCCCAATATCCTTGGGAAACTGTCTTTTACAACGTGGTATTCCCAAAGATTTGTGAATAATATCGAGCACCGAATATACAGTAGCTGTTCCTGAAAACGGTCCAAAGTATTTTCCTTTATCGGCAATTCTCGAGCGAGTAAATACTATTTTGGGATAGCTTTCGTCGGTAATTTTTATATAAGGATAAGCTTTGGCGTCCTTAAGCTTTATATTATACTTTGGCGAATATTGTTTAATCAGTGTATTTTCAAGTGTAAGAGCCTCAATTTCCGTGTTGCATATTATATAATCAAAGTCCTCGGCACAAGATACCATTCTCGAGGTTTTCAGATTCTTGCGAGAATTTTGAAAATACTGTGAAACTCTATTTTTTAATTTGCGCGATTTACCTACGTAGATTACCTTTCCGTTTTTATCTCGCATTATATATACGCCTGAGCAAAGCGGAAGCGAATTGGCTTTTTCCAATAACTCATCTGTTCTTTTTAATGTTTGGGGCATAGTTAAAAAACGCTCCTTGATTTAAATTTGGCGGGGCTGTCACACCACAGGCGCGACAACCCCGCAAAACGTTGATTATTCAAATTCAGCAAACCCCGTATTGATAAGGTCGGACAAACCGTTAACCGCATCAGCCTCATCCTGTCCGTCTGCGATAATAGTAACGGTCATTCCTTTTGCTATTCCGAGTGACAACACGCCTAAAAGACTCTTTGCATTGATCTTACGATCGTCCTTTTCTATCCATATCAAAGACTTATATGAATTAGCCTTTTGAATAAAGAATGTAGCAGGTCTTGCATGCAAGCCTATGTTATTGGTTATTGTTACATCTCTCTTAGTCATAATGTTTGCTCCTGTTCATCTGCATACCGAGCAAGGAAATAAAAAATCCTCGCAAAATCTCTTATAAATAGTATATCAAAAAAAGCGTTTAAAATCAATAGATAAACATTAGTTAAATTTAATAAACTTTTTGCTCAAAATAAGCGATTTCCCCTTCATTTTATACACTTTTGCTGTTTTCGAGGAAAATTATGGATAAAAACGCAATATTTTTCGAATTATTCTTCTTCCAAAATGCTGATCTCTTCGATTCTTATAGTTAAAGAAACGTACTCTGTTCGAACAGCAACGTATTGTCCTGCGGCAATAAATGTTTTTCCATTTACAAGAAAACCGCCTTCATCGGAATAGTTACCCGTACAAATAAGTCTGCCAACCGCGTCAACCCTTGATTGGCTGTCGGGATACATTATCTCCACTACTTCTCCGTTGGATTTTGTGAAATACTCGGATGCAGGAGTTACGTTCATAACGCCTGCATTTTCAGAAACATTGGTAAGCGTTCCAAAATGCTCTCCGTCATCTGCAAAATATACTTCGTCTCCTATATTGATAAAGTTCGGAGTAGGTGTAGTATATCTTATGTTTTCAACAGAATAGCTGACCGAATAATCCTCAAGATTTCGCATACTCGAGACAAATTCAATTATATTGTAGCGAAAATATACGCCAACGACGGCAACTATAATTAAAAGTATTATTACGGCATCAAGAACACCAAATCGCGGTGACGTTCTTTCTGCTTTTGCTTTGTTTTTTTTCATAGCTTCTCCTTACTATTTAATCGCGAGGAATACTTATGCAGTATGCTTCGCAAACGTATTCGGGAAATCTTGCGTTTATTTTTTCGCCAACGGCTATTCTTACTCCGTTTACGGTATAGCCTTCACCTTCTTCGAATTTTGCAGTAGCTGAAATCGTAACAATTACATTGTATTTATCAGGTATCGGTGAAAGCACGCCTGCATTCTCTTCTTCATTATATTCAAGCTTGGTGTACTGAATACTGTAGTCTACAGCGGTTACCGTTCCGAGATTACTTTTGCTTACGGTGTCGAGCACCACGTCGTTTTCCTTGATATTGTCAAGAAATTCTTTATCTACACCAAGTATTTCAATTGAATACTGTATTTCTTCGCTTTTATCCGCGGTTATATTTTTTATAACTGACGAAGGAAGAAATACGTATACCAAAGCACCTATTATTAAAAGCAATACGAGAACGAGAAGAAAGTCTATAAGATTAAATCTTCCTCTCTTTTTTGCCATACGCTTTTTAGGCGCTGCCGATGAATTATTATTTCCGTTCATTTTTTACTCCTTTCAAATGATTACCATTCTACATCAATAGAAGCGGCGCAATCATCTGATTCTTCATAAGCATTTAATTTTGAAATTTCCTTTTTGCCTATTCTAATACAAGCAACGCCTATAGCAAGCACTATCCAGAATAGGAAGAAAATTCTGTAATTATACCAAACGTAATCAAAGAATCCCATTATCAGCATTGCGCAGATGGACACGAATGCTGCGACCGTTATAAGAAAGCTGTCTTTATTAGAAGGTTTCTTAATATATTCAAGTGACTTCTGGAAGTAGAAAAACATAAGAACAGCAAAAATCAGCAATCCGCCAATTCCCATACCTATCAGTATCTGAAGATATAAGCTGTGGCTATGTGGGGTCGTTTCAATCCCCGCATATGCATACGCGGGATAAAGCTTTTCAAATGCTTCCGTACCGTAACCTATGCCGCCCCAAAAGTAGTCCTTAACCATTCCAAGACTTCCCTTCCACGTATAAACGCGGTACATCGTAGAGGAATCCGCCATATCACCGATACTCATAAAACGGGTAACGATATTTTGTGGAAGAACAAACGGTAAAAACGGAATTATAAAAATTGCGCTGTATATCAATCTCATAGTCTTTTTCGTATATATAATAAATAATACAAGCAAGCCTATCAATATTGCAAGCCATGCACTCCTGCTCCAGGTAAATATTGCGCATAAAAGCATCAATAAGCAAGAAATAAAGCCAAGTAATCTTTCTTTTTTATTTCTGCCTACGATAGTCTGATAAACGGCAAACGGAATAATCATTGCTAAATATGCGCCGAGATAGTTTGGATTTTCAAATAGTGAAGTTGCTCTTCCTTCGATATCCGTAAAATAGGATTTATCTATCCAATCGTTTACTGCAATACCGAAAGCGTATTGAAAAACTCCTATTATTGCAACTACGGTAGCAGAGCTTATCAGCGCAAGCACGCATCTGTGAAGCCATTTTTCTGTTCTTATAAGATTTACCACTAAAAAATATCCGAATATCAAGAAACAAGATATAAGCGCCGCATAATATGAATCCAGACCGCCTACCGTTATAGCTCCTGCAAAAAGAACTATAAGCAAAAATATCATAACGAACAGATCAATAAGCTCGATTTTAAAAATTCTTTTACCTCTGACGAGCTTTATTACATATGAAAACATGGTCACGAGAACTAAAGAAACCAACAAAAACGTTGGATTTGAAACAAATGAGAAAAACGGTAATCCAAAAATACATAATAGTATTCCGATTTCGGGGGTAATTATTACAAGCGTAACTATGGCGAATATCAATATAACCATCAATATTATCAGCGGAGAAATGATGAAAGTAAGCATTCCGCAGATAAGTCCCAGAAGAATTGACAGGCCCGAGCGTCCTGTATGCTTTACGCTGTAACGCTCAAAAATCTCTTCTCTGTAACCAAAGCTATCAACGAAAAGTGATGAGGACATACGTCCTTGGCGTACCGCTTCGGCAAGATTAAGCTTAGAAGAATATAGCGGGAACGAAACGATACAAATTCCTAAACCTATATAAAGATTATTGATATTCGCAACACCCGTAATTGGTAACAGCGTTTTTATAAAATATACTAATAAAGTATATATGCCAAATGACAGGAAAAAGCTCGCATAAGTTTTCAACGGAATAAAAGCAAAGCCACAAACTTTCTTTCTGAGCTTTTTTAAAATAAAGCTGTTTTCAAAATGTCCGGATAAATATTCCCTGACTTTTCTGAAAAAACGTCTGGTTTTACTGCTGCCTTTGAAATATGACACGAAGTAACCGTTTTCATACGCCGTAAGCTCAGATGAATACGCTGTAAAAATATAGCCGAAAAAACCGTCAACCAAAGCGTTATAAATAGCATTTGATAGCTTATCAAACAAATAAACTATCAAGCTCATGGTTGCGATTTCGCCATGTCTTTTTCGCCTGGAAGATGTTTCTTCTTCCGTATTGGACTTGAGTTTTTTCTTTTTTCTCACAGCTTATCATCTCCTTTCGTATTTTTCATAAAGGTCAGGGCGTTTTTCTTTTGTAATTTCGATAGAACGCTCTTTTCTCCATTTATCAATATTTTCATGATGTCCCGAAATAAGCACATCTGGAACCTTTATACCGTGAAATTCATACGGCCTTGTATATTGAGGGTATTCAAGAAGTCCACCCGTGATACTTTCGTCGAGATAACATTCCGGCGCAGACAGAACACCGTCAACAAGTCTTGATACGCTATCAACGAGTATGCAAGCAGGTATCTCTCCCCCCGTAAGAACGTAATCTCCTATGGATATTTCCTCGTCAACTATCTCGTCTATTATTCTTCTGTCTACCCCTTCATAATGTCCGCAAAGAATAACAAGATGCTCGCATTCAGAAAGCTCTTCAGCAATTGTTTGATTAAGAAGCTTTCCTGCGGGAGACATATAAATTACTTTTCTTTTTCCGACGACGTCTTTTCTTTTATTTAGAATAGCTTCATAGCAATTATAAATAGGAGGCGCCATCATCAACATTCCTTTGCCGCCGCCATACGGAGTGTCGTCAACTCTGCGATGCTTGTCCTCAGAGTAATCTCTTATGTTGTGGCAAGCCACCTCTATAGCACCGCTTTTTTGCGCTCTGCCAATCACACTTTCTCCCAGAACGTAATCCACAAGCTCGGGAAACAATGTCATTATATCAAAAATCATAAATACCTCAATCCAAAAGTCCGGGAATTGTGTTGACGTATACTCCGCTGTTTATATCTGTACGAACGATAAATTCGTCAACGGCGGGAATCATTCTTTCGCCGTTTTCAGTTGCAACAACATATATGTCAGATGCGCCACGGTTTATGATATCTGTAATTTTTCCGTATATCATCCCGTTCTCGGCATCGATAACGTTAATACCAATAATATCGGCAATAAAGAATTCGCCTTCTTCAAGTGAAAAATCATCTCTATTTGCGTATAGGATTTTATTTTTTAATGCAATAGCGTTATCCATGTCGGTTACACCGTCAAGCTCCGCTATGATAAATTGCTTAAAAATCGAAGTCTTTTTTATTTTTCGCTCAATGTATTTACCGTTATCAAATAAAAATACTCTTTTCAGCTCTGTAAAGTCCTCTGGAGAATTACACCAAGGTTCAAGCTTCAATCCACCGTGACAGCCGTGAGTATTAATTATTTTTGCACATTCTATATATTTACGTTCTTCAGACATAAGATGACCTCCGAAAAATCACTTCTAAGATGTACCTATTATAGTATTATATCACATTAATTGCATTTTTTCAACACTTTTGCTAATTAAAATTGTTTATAGCAAATTTTAAACAATTTATTCACAATTCTTTTATTGCAAATGACAATAATATATGTTATAATATATCGAATTGTTAATATGAAGGAGTAAAATTATGGAATCTATAGGCTCAATCCTTATAATTGTCGTAATGTTTGTCGTTCTCTACTTCTTTATGATCAGACCTCAGAAGAAGCAGGAAAAAGAGGTTCAGAACATGAGAAACAATCTTCAGGTTGGCGACGAAATTACAACCATCGGAGGCATCATTGGTAAAATCGTCAGCATCAAGGAAGAGACTCTTATGATAGAGACAGGTCACGACCGCGCTAAAATAAGAATTCTTCGCAGTGCCGTTCGTTGTGTAGACGTACACGCTGAAGATGCTCAGGACTGATTAAGAATAATATAAAAATGGGATTTTCAAAATGAAAATCCCATTTTTATATTTAAAGAACCTTTTGAAGAAATTGAGCAAGACGAGGATTTTTAGGATTGCTGAAAAATTCATTGGGAGCGCCTTCCTCGGCGATAATTCCGTCACACATAAATACAACTCTGTCCGCAACCTCTTTTGCAAAGCCCATTTCGTGAGTAACGACAACCATGGTCATTCCCTCTTCAGCAAGCTCCTTCATAAGATCGAGCACCTCGCCCACCATTTCGGGATCGAGAGCTGACGTAGGCTCGTCAAAAAGCATAACGTCAGGTTCCATAGCCAATGCGCGCACAATAGCAATTCTCTGCTTCTGACCGCCGGAAAGAGTTGACGGATAAACGTCTGCCTTATCTTCAAGTCCTATGCGCTTCAATAGCGACATAGCTTTTTCTCTGCACTCTTCCTCATATTGCTTTTTGCTTTTTCCTGATTTTTTAGCGTTTTTTCCGTATATCGTCATAGGAGCAAGCATTATATTTTGCAATACGGTCTTGTTGTTAAAGAGATTAAACTGCTGGAATACCATTCCCATATTCTGTCTGTGAAGATTTATATTTGTTTTAGGATCTGTAAGATTAGCGTCACCAAACAAAATATCTCCGCCCGTAGGTGTTTCAAGAAGATTAAGACATCTTAAAAACGTACTTTTTCCTGAACCCGACGGACCTATAACAACAACTTTTTCTCCTTTATTAATATCCATGGAGATATCGTTTAAAATTAAATTTGTACCGAAGCTCTTACTCAAGTTTTTTACTTGAATCAAAGGCGTTGAATTGTTATCCAATTTTATTTACCTCCATTTCTTCTATCGGATTTTGAAAAGTGTTTTTCGATTATGTGAAGAATCTTCGTAAGTATCATAACTACTACAAGATATAGTATTGCCGCTATAAGCAACGGAAACAGATAGTCAAAGGTTCTGGATTGGATAAGACCGGGAATCTTTCCAAGGTCCATAATTCCAACATAACCTACTATTGCTGTTTCCTTAACGAGAGTTATAAACTCATTGAAAAGTGGAGGCAGACAATTTCTTATAGCCTGAGGTATAATAATATGGAACATAGTCTGCGCCGTAGACATTCCTAAGGATCTTCCTGCTTCCATCTGACCGTCGTCGACGCTTTCGAAGCCCGCTCTTGCAATTTCCGCAACGTAAGCTCCCGAATTAAGTCCAAATGTTATAGCACCTATAAGAATACCGTTATCCCAACCGGAAAATACGATAAAGTACAGGATCATAAGCTGCAAGACAACGGGAGTTCCTCTGATAATCGTTATGTAAACGTTTGCTATCTTATTTAATATATTCAGTCGTCCCGTTCTTTTATTAACGTACTTTATCATAGCAAAGATAACGCCTATCGTCGTACCTATAATAGTAGCTATAAGCGCAATAATAAGAGTATTACCCAAGCCTTCAAAGTACATTTTCCAACGGTCTTGCTCAAGGAAGGATCTATCAAATCTTTCCCATAATTTTATAAAAAAATCGCGCAGGACTTCCATTAAATCATTCTCCTTTTAGCAGAATAAGTGAGAGAGCACATTGCGGCTCTCTCACTCTATTCATTATGTGTAAATTAATCAGTCAGCAACAGCGAGCATTGTAAGCGCGGGAAGCTTATCCATAAGGATTGCGTCAACTCTTCCGGACTTGAGATCCTCAAGAGCAAGTGCGTACTGCTTATAGCGCGCAACCTCGGTGTCGGAGCTTACGCTAACAACTACCTCAGTCTCTTCTCCGTCGTCTTCCTCAACAGTGTACTTATATCCCTCATCTGCTGCTGCGGAGATAATAAGGTCACCGCTCGTTCCTTCCTGCACAGCAACCTTAAGTCCGTCAAGATCCTTAACGCTGGAAATCGATGCGTCCTTTGCGGAAACTATAACGAGCGTGGAGCTGTAATAGATATTCGAGAAATCAACAGTTTCTTTTCTTTCATCGGTGATGGTCATTCCCGCAGCGCCGACAGCGTCTCCGGTAGCCTGCTCAACGCAAGTAGGAATTGTATCAAAAGCAACATCCTTGATATCGAGCTTTTTGCCCATATCAACTGCGACCTGGCTCATAATAGCGATATCAACTCCGATTATCTCGCCGTCTGAGATAAATTCAAAGGGAGCAAATCCTGATTCGGTGTAAACGGTGATAGTTTCCGTTGCAGAACCGAAATCCCAAGTTGTAGCAAGCTCTCCTGCATCGGGCTTGTCTACGCCATCTTTGCCTGCCTCGTAATCGGAAAGATTGGTGTAGTAATCAACGTACTCAGCCATTTTTCCATCCTTTACCCAAGCATCAACGACCTTGTTTACTGCATTAAGAAGCTCATCATTGCCCTTCTGTACAGCTATACCGAAATCCTCTTGAACGAGATCTGTTGCGTCCATAGCAACGAAATCGCTGTTCTTCTTTCCACAAGCAGCCAATGCAACGGTAAGCATAAGAACTGCAAGTATTAAAGAAATAATCTTTTTCATCTTGTATTTCCTCCAAAGTAAAATATTTTATACAACTGATATTATATCGCATATCAATCGTTTTGTCAATAGAAAATGTTTATAAAATCTTAAAAAAGCATTTTTATTTTAATAATTATGCATATTTTATGATTTATTCAATATTTTATGCAAATATTGACCCGTATATGACTTTTGGCAAGCGGCTACCTCCTCGGGAGTTCCCTGCGCTACTATCGTACCGCCCTTGTCTCCACCCTCGGGACCGAGGTCTATAATATAGTCGGCGGTTTTGATAACATCAAGATTATGCTCTATTACGAGCAAGCTATTACCCGCATTACATAGGCGCTGTAAAACGTCAATAAGCTTTGAAACATCATCGGTATGAAGTCCCGTAGTAGGCTCGTCAAGGATATACATGGTTTTTCCCGTACCTCTGCGAGAAAGCTCTGTCGCAAGCTTAACACGTTGAGCTTCTCCGCCTGAAATAGTTGTAGATGACTGTCCTATTTTGATATATCCAAGCCCTACGTCGTACAGGGTCTGAAGCTTTTGCTTTATTTTCGGAATTCCGTCAAAGAACAGCAATGCTTCCTCAACCGTCATATTCAAAACATCGGAAATATTTTTGTCCTTAAATTTTACTTCAAGCGTATCTCTGTTATATCTGTGTCCGTGACAAACATCGCAGGTAACATAAACGTCGGGAAGAAAATGCATTTCTATTTTTTTAACGCCGTCGCCCTCGCATTCTTCACATCGACCGCCTTTAATATTAAAGGAAAAACGTCCCGATTTATATCCTCGCGCATTAGCGTCTGCGGTTTTCGCAAACAGCTCGCGTATATCGGTAAATAAGCCCGTATACGTTGCGGGATTGGAGCGAGGAGTTCTTCCGATAGGACTTTGGTCTATAACTATGACCTTGTCAAGATTTTCAACGCCCTCTATACGTTTATATCTTCCCGAGCCTCTTACTGCACGGTTAAGCTCACGGGAAAGCACAGGACCTATTATTCCGTTAACTAACGAGGATTTTCCTGATCCCGATACTCCCGTAATACAAGTAAAGCAACCAAGCGGTATAGTGACGTCAATATTTTTCAAGTTATGCTCATAAGCGCCTATGACCTTAAGTGACAGACCGTTGCCTTTTCTTCTTTGGTCAGGCACACTAATAACCTTTCTTCTGGAAAGATAAGCACCCGTTATAGATTTTTCGTTTTTCATGACCTCATCGGGTGTTCCCGCTGCAACTATACTTCCTCCGTGGATACCCGCTCTCGGCCCAATATCGATGATATAATCCGACTCAAGCATGGTTTCCTCGTCGTGCTCTACAACTATAACTGTATTTCCGAGGTCGCGAAGCTTTTTTAGAGTTGCAATAAGTTTGGAATTATCCCTTTGATGCAAGCCAATACTTGGCTCGTCAAGGATATAAAGTACTCCGACAAGCGCTGAGCCTATTTGAGTTGCAAGGCGTATTCTCTGCGCTTCACCACCCGAAAGCGTTCCTGATTTTCTTGCCAGCGTTAAATATTCAAGTCCAACACTCTTTAAAAATCCTAATCTCGCTTTTATCTCTTTGATTATCTCGGCGGAAATTACCTTTTCCATTCCCTCGGGCTCAAAGCGTTCAATGAACTCAAGAGCGGCAGCAACGGAAAGACGGCAAAACTCATCAATGTTTTTAGAGTCTACGGTTACTGCAAGGGAGTTTGGATTAAGGCGCTGTCCGTTACATTGAGGACAAGGAGCTTCTTCGATAAATTGCTCGTAATAGTCGTCGTTGCCACCCTGTTGTACACGCGCTTCTATCATCGCTATAAGACCGTCAAAACGAGTTTTTTGATGATGCTCAACACCACCGAACCAACGTCTTATCTCATAGAACTCATTTCCCGTACCATACATCAGCGCGTTGTAAGCGTCCTCGGAATATTCGCATATTGGAGTGTCGATACTGAACCCATGTTTTTTTCCGACCGCGATAAAGAGCGGTCCGTTCCAGCTCTGCTCCTCCATAGTTTTAAAGCCGTTTACGCAGATAGCTCCATCACGCAATGAAAGTCTGTCGTCTGGGATAAGTCTGTCAATCGCTATACGACGCATATCTCCGAGTCCCGCGCAATGCGGGCAAGCTCCCGCGGGATTATTGAAGGAAAACATTCTCGGCTCAAGTTCCCCAAAAGAAATATTATGCTTTTCACAAGCGTAGCTTTGAGAAAATTCCATTTCTTTGGGTTCACCGTTGCGCGGAACGGTAACTATGAGAAGGTGTCCGTCTGCTATTCTTAATGCGTTTTCTATAGAATCCGCAAGTCTTTGTCTGATATCCGCCTTCATAACGAGGCGATCTACTATTATTTCTATATTATGCTTTTTGTTTTTGTCAAGCTTTATTTCTTCCGACAGCTCATAAATGCTTCCGTTTACTCTTACTCTGACGTATCCGCTTTTCTTGGCGTTTGAAAAAACCTTTTCGTGCATTCCCTTTTGAGCGCGCACTACGGGAGCAAGGACCATGAAACGCTCACCTTCATCAAGCTGCATTACCTTATCTATGATGGTATCCGTTGACTGTCTGCGAATTTCTTTTCCGCAGACGGGACAGTGAGGTATTCCGACTCTTGCGTATAGCAAACGCAGATAGTCGTATATTTCCGTAACTGTTCCGACTGTAGAACGCGGATTTTTAGACGTGGTTTTTTGGTCTATAGATATCGCGGGGGACAAGCCCTCTATAAGATCCACATCGGGTTTGTCCATCTGTCCTAAAAACTGTCTCGCATACGATGACAAAGACTCCACGAATCTTCTGTGCCCCTCCGCATAAACGGTATCAAAAGCAAGCGATGATTTTCCCGAGCCTGAAAGTCCCGTAAGTATAACGAGCTTATCTCGGGGGATATCCACGTCTATATTTTTTAGATTGTTTACACGCGCTCCTCTTATTTTTATTGATTGTGCCATTATATATCCTCTGTTTAACTTTCTCTGATTTCTTTAATTTTATCTCTGATAAACGCGGCTTGCTCAAATTCAAGACGACGTGAGGCATCCTTCATTTGCTTCGTAAGCTCTGTAATAAGCTTTTCCTTCTCAGTGGCTGTAAGCTTTTTCTTTGCCTGATTTTTCTTAACCGTCTTTTCTTCCGACTTTCCTATCTCAATAATATCACGAATATCCTTTTTAATGGTTTGGGGAATAATTCCATGAGCCTCGTTAAACTGCTGCTGTATTTTACGGCGTCGGTTAGTCTCGTTTATTGCTCTTTCCATCGAACCCGTCATAATATCCGCATACATAATTACCTTTCCCTCGGCATTTCTTGCGGCTCTTCCTATAGTCTGTATAAGACTTCGTTCCGCTCGCAAAAAACCTTCCTTATCTGCGTCAAGTATAGCAACTAAAGATACCTCTGGGATATCAAGTCCCTCTCTGAGGAGGTTTATTCCAACAAGAACGTCAAATTCTCCAAGTCGGAGATCCCTAATTATCTGCATTCTTTCAATGGTATCGATATTGTAATGAATATATTTTACCTTAATATTATTTTTTTCAAGATATTCCGTGAGATCTTCTGCCATTTTACGAGTGAGAGTAGTAACTAAAACTCTCTCATTCTTAGCAACTCTTAGTCTTATCTCACCAATGAGGTCGTCAATTTGCCCTTCGATGGGGCGAACATCTACCTCGGGGTCAACAAGACCGGTGGGTCTTATAAGCTGTTCAACAACACCATCGGAGTTAGCCGTCTCAAAATCTCCCGGGGTTGCGCTTACGAAAACTACTTGATTGAGCTTTGATTCAAATTCCTCAAAGAAAAGTGGTCTGTTATCAAAAGCTGAGGGCAATCTGAAGCCGTATTCTACGAGATTTTTCTTTCTTGCTGTATCTCCTCCGCTCATTCCTCTGACCTGAGGAAGCGTTACGTGAGATTCGTCTACGAACATAATAAAATCTTCTGGAAAATAATCAAGTAACGTATATGGAGTCGATCCTTTTGGTCTGCCCGCAAGCACACGGGAATAGTTCTCAACACCTGAGCAAAAGCCTACCTCCCTTAGCATTTCAAGATCGTATTTTACTCGCTCCTCTATTCTTTGAGCTTCAAGAAGCTTCCCCTCACTTCTGAAATATTCCCGTCGCTCAATCATCTCACGCATTATCTCATCAAGCGCCTTCTCTTTTTTATCATCGGAAACAGCATAGTGCGTAGCAGGATAGATTGCGGCATAATTCAACACCTTCAAAACCTCTCCCGTTACCGTATTTATTTCTGATATTCTTTCTATTTCATCGCCAAAAAATTCAACTCTCAGCGCCTTATCCTCTATGTTGGCAGGAATAATATCAATAGTATCCCCCTGAACACGAAATTTATCTCTTTCAAGCGCTATATCGTTGCGGTCGTAACTTATCTTCACAAGCTTTTTGATAAGTTCCTCTCTGCTCATTTCCATTCCCGGACGAAGAGCCAAAACGAGCTTTTTATATTCCATCGGATCACCCAAGGAATATATGCATGATACGCTCGCTACTATAATGACGTCATTGCGTTCAAACAAAGCCGACGTAGCACTGTGACGAAGCATATCGATCTCATCGTTTATCATTGCGTCCTTTTCAATATACATATCTTTTCCGGGAATATATGCCTCAGGCTGATAATAGTCATAATATGACACGAAATATTCCACGGCATTTTCGGGAAATAGCTCTCTGAATTCTGTGCATAACTGCGCGGCAAGAGTTTTATTATGCGCAAGCACAAGCGTAGGCTTATTTATCTGAGCGATAACATTTGCCATAGTAAAGGTCTTACCAGAGCCTGTAACTCCAAGTAAGGTCTGATACCGCTTACCTTCATTTATTCCGTCAACAAGCCCCTTTATAGCTTCGGGCTGATCACCGCTCGGCGAAAAATCCGCACGCAATTTGAATTTTTGTTCCTTCATAATTAACGGTATTCCTCCTATGACAAATATTCCATATAATTATAACACAAAATTATTAAAAAATAAAGTATACGAGATAATTATTTTATTCTTTTTTATATTGACATTCTTTCGTGCTGAGAGTATAATTTAATATGTAATATACAAGCAGATACGGAGGCATTAATGAGAATAATAATACATTGCGACCTTAATAATTTTTTTGCGTCCGTTGAATGTCTGAAAAAGCCTTGGTTGAAGGAAGTACCCATGGCTGTTGCGGGAGATAGCGAGATGCGCCACGGTATAATACTTGCCAAAAATATGCTTGCGGCTAAATACGGTGTTAAAACCGCAGAACCTATATGGGCGGCAAAAAGAAAATGCCCCTCTCTTGTTACCGTTCCCCCTAATCACGAGGATTATGTTGTTATATCTAAAAAGGTTCGCAAGATTTATGAGGAATACAGTAATCTTATCGAATCCTTTGGAATAGACGAATGTTGGTTAGACGTATCAGACATTGCCAAGGACTTTGACGAAGGCTGTAAAATAGCTGACGAGCTGCGTGAACGTATAAAATCGGACATCGGAATAACGGCATCATGCGGTGTTTCTTTTAATAAAGTATTTGCAAAGCTTGGTTCGGATATGAAAAAGCCTGACGCAACCACATTGATAAGCGAAGAAAATTTCAAGGAGACGGTTTGGAATCTTCCCGTTGACCGTTTGCTTTACGTCGGAAAATCTACGGTAAAAGCATTAAACTCAATGAATATACACACTATAGGTGAGCTTGCGAATACAGATGCAAAAAGCTTGGAATTTATTTTTGGTAAAAACGGTATTTCTCTTTGGTTGAATTCTAACGGAAAAGATAATTCCCCTGTTTCAAGTATTGATGTTCCCACGACTGTAAAGTCTGTTGGAAACAGTATTACTCTACCGTACGATATAACCGAAGATGAGGACGTAAGAGCCGTTTTGATAGCGCTTTGCGAAAAGGTTTCCGAAAGACTGAGACGGCTTGATTTCGTATGCGGTACTGTTCAAATTTGGGTGCGTGATTTTCAGCTTAATTCTTATGAAAGACAAGCTGTTCTCGATACGCCGAACAGAACTGCCGCTTGCCTTTTTGATACGGCATTTACGCTGTATAAGCAAAATCATAATTCAGATAAGCCGATACGAGCACTCGGTGTCAGAGCCACTAATTTGACAAATGGAAGTTGCTCTCAGTTAACGATATCTCCAACGGTTGATAAATTTGATAAATACGAAAAAATAGAAAGTATTACCGATAATATCAGACATCAATTTGGAAGATCGGCGCTCAAGCGCGGAATAATGCTAACCAGCAACGTCATGTCAGATATGGAGATACATGAGGAAAATCATACAGTAACATAAAAAGTACGTATAGTCTTAAAGGCTACACGTACTTTTTATTATTTTATAAGCTCAGAAATTTTTTGACAAACACTGTCGGCGTCTATTTTTGCCGAGGTATAAATTGCTTCTCCCTTTTTTCTGTCGGTAACAAAGCTATCGTCTACTGCCATAATTTGAATATTTTTATTTTTCATAATATCCAAATTTACAAGCTTATCGTATAGATTCATTCCCATACCTCCGCTTCTTATTTCTTCCTCGTAAAGTATTACAGGACAAGCGATAGTTGGCATGAGTGAAGCGACGTTTTCAGCACATTCGCCGTACGGCTTTAAAAATTCCAATAAAATTATACCTACGTTAATCCCCTTTTGTTTCAAAGCCTTGCAAGCTTTGATGGCTTCAAGAGCAATTCTGCCGTGAGTGACGATTACTGCGTCCACTTTATCATCTACGGAAAAGTTACTTACCGCACCCAAAGAAGAATGTACATTACTGCTGTAAAACTCATCAACGATATCTTGGCTTTCGTATCCGTTAGGATATCTTATAGCGCACGGTATTCCTTCGTCAAATGCTTGCTTTATAGCTATTTTGAGAGCCTCATAGGTTATCGGTGTGTAAATTTTGAGATTGGGAATCTCCGAAAGAAACGCAACGTCAAACAATCCGTGGTGCGTTGCTCCGTCCGCCGCGTTAAGCCCTGCTCTGTCTACGCAAATGACTACGGGAAGCTTTTGTAATGCTATGTCATGAATTATGTTGTCAAAGCCTCTTTGCAAAAACGTGGAATATATAGCAACCAAAGGCTTCATACCGTTCGCTGCCAAGCCTGCCGCAAAGGTAAGCGCGTGCTCCTCGGCAATCCCAACGTCAAAAAATCTTTTTGGGAACTTATCTCGAAATTCGCAAAGACCCGTTCCATCGCACATTGCTGCCGTTATCGCACATATTCTATCGTCATTCTCTGCCATTTCTGTAACGATATGTCCCATAGTAGCCGAAAACGTACGTTTATCTTGCTTTTTAGACGCGCTTGGAGACATTCCGTGGTATATGTCGGGGGCTTTTTCCGCAGGGTCATACCCTTTTCCTTTCACGGTCTTAAGATGTACGACTACACTTTCTCCAAGTTTTTTAGCTTCCTTAAGAAGACCTTCAACCTGCTCGTAATCATTTCCGTCAATCGGTCCAAGATACGTTAATCCCATGCTTTCGAAATAATTTGAACCATATAAAGTGTTTTTTACCGCTTTCTTGATTCCAAGAACAAATCTGAACAGATATTTACCTATAAACGGAATTTTTCTTAAGAAAGCGCCCGTAGCTTTTTTGGTTTTAAAATATCCCGGGCTTGTTCTCAATTTTGAAAGATTCTTTGCGAAGCGTCCTATATTCTTTGAAATGGACATTTCATTCTCATTGAGGATGATAACCATGTTCAAATCTTTTCTGCAATTATTGAGCGCCTCATGTATCATACCTCCCGTATACGCACCATCACCGACTACGGCAATGGTATAAGCGTCAGAGCCATTCAGCTTATCTGAAACGGCAAATCCCAATGCCGCGGATAATGAGGTAGAGCTATGTCCCGCGCCAAAACAGTCATGTTCACTCTCAGCTCTGTTGGTAAATCCACAAATACCACCGGATTGTCTAAGAGTGTCACGCATATCTTGATAACGTCCCGTAAGCAGCTTATGAACATAGCTTTGGTGCCCAACGTCAAAGATTATGTGATCCCGAGGACTGTCAAAAACCTTGTGAATTGCCATAGTCAATTCAACAACACCGAGATTCGAGGACAAATGTCCGCCGTTTTGAGAAACTATCTCAACGAGCTCGCTTCTTATCTCTTGGGCAACCGCAGGCATTTCCTCATTTGGAACTGCTTTAAAATCTTCGGGAGAATTTATTTTATTAAGATATTTTATCTCACGATTATTTTCAATCATAATATTATAAAGCCTCTATTTTTAGTCGATTATGCTCATATCTTATATTATAACATATAATTACAAAAAAATAAAGACTTTTTTCATATTCTTTTAAAAATAAAAAGGGGCTGCTTCGACAGCCCCCCAGATTACTGACAAAGCCTATCTCAGACACGAGATAGGCTTTGTTTTTTGCTAAGAAAGAAGAAAAACGCGAAGAAAACGGAGGTATCCTTCCAGCATAGGTTGGCGATCTTCTTCATATTCTGCACGGCGGCAGTGAGCA
>JAFTXO010000045.1 GCA_017461765.1 Clostridia bacterium
AACGCCTCGTTAAATTCCACCCATTCAACGACTAAGCTTGGATTTTCCCAAGCGTACAAAACCGGCGGTTCAATGTGGTCAAACGTTGTATAATTTAAAGACCAACGATACGTTCCCCATGCTTTATTTAATGCTTCAATATCACTATTGTATTTATTTTTTAAATGATTTCTGAAATTTTGTTTGCATTTTGGGCAATAGCATCCGTGATCATAAGGATGAACCTCATTATCTATTTGCCAGCCAATAACGCCGGGATGATTCGCAAATGTCTTTGCCATTTATCTTGCAATCTTAACATTTAACTCTCTCATTCCTTCGTGCGATTTACAAGGATGAACTCTTGCGTGCACCTTATCTTGATATTCAATATAATCCTTTGATTTTACACGCATTGCATCAGGATATTTTTCAAATACCCATCTTGGCGGTGTACAGGACGGAGTACACATTATGGAATATATACCGTTTTCATATAGCTTATCAACGACATATTTAAAGAAATCAAGGTTGATTTCGCCCTCTTTAGGCTCCATAGCGCTCCATGCAAACTCGCCGATACGCATACAGTTCATGCCGTATTCCTTCATTTTTGCAATATCCTTGTCAACCTCGCTTTTATCCCAAAGCTCAGGATAATATGCCGCACCAATATAAAACTTTTTCATATACAGTCTCCTTTTCTAACAATCTTAAAATATAATGCGAGTATTTCTTATGTTTATTATAACATAGAATTTTAAAAAAGCAACGCATTTTAAAACATATTTCCGAACGAATTTTTACAAGATCGATTTTTCCTATTGTGTTTTAATTGACATGCGTTTTTTATAATGGTATAATATTTTTAAGCGACTGTATATAACGAAAGGATGATTGGCGAATCCTTACAGTTTAACTGTGCCACGCTTCTTTTAAAGCAATAACGGAGGAGAAAAATGTATAAGCTTTTTGCGAAAAATATCGAACTGTCGATCAACGCAGATGAAGGATTTATTTCTTCTTTAAAAATCGGTGAAAAGGAATGCTGTATTGAAAAATGTCCTATTTTCACCGCAAGACTTCGGGACAAAAACGGAGAGTGCTTTTATATCGATTCAACAAAATCAAAAATCACGAGCACGAGCGCAAACGGTATCGTATATAAAGACTTCGGCAAGGAGCTCTCTGAGCTTTGCGTGAAAATAGCGATAACGGCTGATGAAGCAATCTTATGGCAAATAGCCGTAGACTCCGTCCCTTGCGAATACGCAGTTGAATGGGTAGAATTCCCTAAAATATGTTTTCCGCGTCTTATAGACAACGATGTGCACGGCGGTAAAATTCTTTTTCCGTACAACGAGGGTATGATTGTTACAAACGAAATGCTCTTGCCACGCTACGAGCCTGAATATCCGTCGTCCGGAGCTTATTTTATGTTCCCGAATATGGTTTGCTCACAATTTATGGCTTATCTTTTTGAGGATATCGGGCTTTATATTGGCGCTCATGACCCTAAAAGAGCACTTAAATGCGTCGATTTTTATCCCGAAAATGGCGGTATTGCTATGCAAATGCGTCTTTATTCCGGCGCAGATTTTGGTCAACGATTTGAAACTCATTATCCTATTGTGTGGAAGGCTTGCTCGGGAGAATGGAAATCTCCTGCCAGCATTTACAGGGAGTGGTTTGAAGAAAATCTTCCGCCAAGAGTAGTGCCGACAAGTAAAAACACTACTCTTCCAAAATGGTATGAGGAATCGCCAGTAGTTGTAACCTATCCTGTGCGCGGAATACACGATATGGACAAGATGGAGCCGAATGCTCTGTTTCCCTACACCAATGCTCTTCCTATTCTTAACAAGATCAAGGAAAGCACGCAGAGTCGCATTATGGCACTGCTAATGCATTGGGAGGGAACTGCTCCTTGGGCGCCGCCTTACGTTTGGCCTCCCTTTGGCGGTGAAGCTCTGTTCAATGAATTTAAGGATGCGCTTCACAAAAACGGTGATTTAATCGGAGTTTATTGCTCAGGCTTTGGCTATACCCTGCAAAGTAATTTGATTAAAAGCTATAATTGTGAAGAAAAAATCAAGAAGGAAAATGTGCTTGAGGGTGTATGTCATTCTCCGCAAAACAAGCCCGAGCTTGGCATTACTTGCTCTCCGTATCAGCGTTATGGCTACGACATTTGTCCTGTCTCTGGGCGCGGCCGCGAAATTCTTGACGAGGCATATACTCCTCTTTTTGATAGCGGAGTCGATTATGCTCAGATACTCGATCAAAACCACGGCGGTGGACAGTATATGTGCTACGCAAGGGAGCACGGACATCCGCCTATGCCGGGTGAATGGATGACGTTCAATATGCAACAGCTGCTTTCAGAATGGAATAATTCCGCACCGAATATGATATTCGGATGTGAAAGCGCAGCAGCAGAGCCGTTTATCGGAAATCTTTTGATGAGTGACAATAGATTTGAGTTAAACTATGCCTTTGGAACGCCCGTTCCGCTCTATGCTTATCTCTACCACGAATATGTAAGAAACTTTATGGGAAATCAATGTGGCTGTCCGTTTGAGCCAAGGTACGACACGTTACGCTACCGTCTTGGCTATTCCTTCTCTATCGGAGATATTATGACGCTTATATTAGCACCAAATGGCAAGCTTATGACACATTGGGGCACTCACGATTTTGAAAACGCTCCTGATATGGAGCTTACTTTAACCTTTATTAAAAATATGTTGAAATTTTATAATGAAGGTGCAAAGAAATATCTCTATTCGGGCAGAATGAGCAATTCGCCCGAAATAAAGTGCGAGGAAATAACCATTCCACTTTTCAGAGGTAGCGATTTTGCAACGCTTCCGCGCTTGCTTTCATCCTGCTGGGAGGCGGAAGACGGAAAGACTGCTTATATTGTAGTCAATCCCGAAAATAATCCCGTTACTTTTTGTATAGGAAACGAAAGCTACGAGGCTCCCCCTCTCAATGCTTTACTTATCGTACGGTAACCACTTTTGATTTTTGTAATAGAGTAAAAGTCCGTGGCGTTTGCCACGGACTTTTACTCATTGGTTTCATTATAGGTTTTATATATCTCCTTACACACATCGGTATGAGCTTCGCAATCAAAGAAGTGCGCTATTTCCTGCTTCAATTCCTCAGGGATAATTCGGTATCTGTCGTTACTCAAGGCAAACTCGCGCCAACGCTCATACCAAGCTCCGTCCTTCAGATCTTCACTGCGGCTATCAAGCTCATAAAGCATTTTTTCCGCTTCCTCTTTATTGGCAAGCCTGATGCCTTTTCCGTCTGCGATGCAAGGAATAAGCTTGAGTTTCAAGCTGTCATCGATATCAATTTGAGCAAGAAGCCCGGTGTTCCACATATATCCGCCGTCCTCTTTACTTTCATATTCCTTGCAAATAAAATGAAAATTACCTTGACCGTAAAGGATATGCCCTTCCATAAATTTTTCGTAACAGCCTATGCAGTGGCTATGCTGACAAAGGACGACATCTGCTCCATGCTTGATCATTGAACGGCAAGCCTTCATAAGCCTCGGCGAAGGATATCTGCACTCTTCCTTTCCGCCATGATATGTGACTATAACATAATCCGCGCTCTTTTTAGCCTCTGCAATATCGTCGTTTGTATCGTAAGGATCGTAAGCTCTTGCTCCCATTCGGTTTTCAAGAGCGTAAGAATATTCATGCTCACAAACCGCAATAATCGCGACCTTGATTTTGCCGTCGGTCATGATCATATTTTTTCTTGAGTCCTGCTCGTTTTCACCGAAGCCCGTATAATTTATTCCAAACCTTTCAAGCTGCTCTTTGGTATCTTCAATTCCTGCTTTTCCAAAATCGAAAATATGGTTGTTTGAAAGTCCGCAATCCGTAACCCCTACTTCCTTAAGTGTTTTAACGGTATTAAGCGGCGCTTTAAGGTTAGGACCGATTTTCTTTATAGGTGTTTCCTTATCGGTAACGGCACACTCCAAATTGACAAGCACTCTATCAGATGCTTTAAATACATCTATAACATCATTAAAAAGCTCTTGTCCCTTACACTCCGCAAATAATTTTTCGCAATCCTCTTTAACTGATATATCTCCGCCGATAGTAATTCTCATTGATATTTTCTCCGTTCGAGTATTTTTATCTTTTATAATTTTACCACGGCACTCTCCTTGTGTCAAGTGCAGTCTGCTCTGCAATGCACTTTTATCGGACAAAATAGTTTGACCGTGACAATAAAATCAAGACAATTACTTTTATGCGTATAAAAATTACGGATGCCATCCTGCGACAGCATCCATGATTTTTATAATATTTTATAATAAATTAAGCTTCCGAATCGCAGCAGCAACAGTCAAAATCGCTGTCGATATAATTTGCTATAAATCTTGCTCTGAAACTACGTGTATTGCAGAGAGAGCCTGCACTGCCAGAAATATCAAGATCCTCAGGAAGCACAAATTTAATGCACCTTACCGTAACGTCCTGGCAGCCTTGACGTGTGTGCGCGGGAACGGTCAGTGTCTTCATACCTCTTTTATGCTCGCATCCGCACAAATCGACCTCACTAAGAAGTACAGCCAACGCTACACGCTTATTCGGGCAGACATTTTGTAAGGTAACATCAAGTTGCACGATACGTCCAAGACTGCTCATGCTGATATCTCCCGCATCGAACTCCACAGTGTCACTGCAACCGTCAACCGTTAGCTCAACAGGCTCAGGACAGCCTTCGGCACATACGGAGGTTCCGCAATCCACCTCTACGGTAGGAGATGGGAATGTGACCGTATTACCCTCAGTGTCCTGATAGGTTACGCTTTCGTTCACCTCTACCGTGCCTGAGCAAGGTCCGATATGCTCTACGGTAAATTCAAAGGTTGCGCCCTCGCTTTGAGTTACTCCAAGCTCGTCGATCTTCCATTCAACCTTATTTGTATCTACCATACTTGCAGTACCCTTCGTCGGAGATGAAAGCGAGGTAATACGGAAGCACGGCGCTACCGTATCGGTAATTACGATGTTTGTCGCTCCGGGCTTTGCGATATTTCGCGCAAGATCCTCAAAAAGCTCCTCAAGCTCCTCGTCGTCGGGTGTGATTGCCACATAAGCCGAATCGGGATCGGAGGCCCAATCGCGAAGCGCCTGCTCGTCAATTCCGCCGTTGCCCGAAAGTCCTATGCTGTATATGATAACACCCTGTGACTTAGCCAAGGTTGCCACTGTGTTGGGATTGCCGCCTGCGGTGGTTACTCCGTCTGTAAACATTACCATCACCTTAGCATTTGTTGATGCGGGATCAAAAAGGTCAAGCGCCTTAGTAAAGGCATCTGCGTGGTTGGTCGAGCCCCCCGAGGAAAGCGCGTCAACAGCCGCCTTAAGATCTGCAACAGAGGTTATAAGCTGTGTGTCCTGTGTTGCGGTATCTGCGAAGCTTACAACGCCTATACGGCTGCCAAAACCGATCTGTCCGTTCTGCGAGCTATCGGTCGCTTCATCAATAATATCGATAAAGGCCTTAGCACCGTTTTTAAGATTGGCAAGAGGACTTCCCGCCATACTTCCCGATCGGTCGAGTATCAACACAATATCCGTGGGATTTGACGTGATATCCGGCTCTGCGGTCAAGGATAATTTTATCTTAAACGAGCCTCCGCAATTGATCTCGGTAACATTAAGCTCCTTGTTTGAGTTTGTTACACCCATATAATATCTTCCTTTCCGAGTCCTTTATTTTGAATAGGACTCTTTACATTATATGTTGAAGAAATGATATAGGTGTTTCTCAATATTTAAAATATATACCGTATCAATTAACTCCAAACAGAGATAATTTTTTATCGTTATCGCATATGCCTAAAAATATTTCCTTTGCGCTTTTGTAGCCTTGCTCCTTAAGCTGCTTATCAAGCCATTTTGCATCAAGTCCCATTCGTTTTAAATTATCCTCAAGAATTCTGCCGTCCATTATCACCTCGGTATTTATATGAGCAGGCTTTGGCTGCATATTCATATCCTCCGGTGTAGCGGGACGCTTAGTGCTGACGGGTAATACAGAAAGCTTTCCGTTATGCTCTAAAATTGCCGTTTGAATATCGTTAAGATCAAAATATCCCTGCTCACGGCACATGACCATAAATTCGCTCAGATCGAGCTTGGCTTTCTTCATATTTTCACGGTACAGCTTTCCGTTATTCATTAAAATGGCGGGAGAGCCGTTTATATACTTACGCATTCTTGGCAGCTTATGAGTTATAAGGCTTAAGCATACAGAAACGATACCGTAAATCACAAGCGCTATAAGCGGCTTTATCGGTGCTTCCAATTCGGTAGCAAGCTCAGCCGCTATCGATCCTATAGTGATACCGCTTATATAATCGAAAAAGTCAAGCTGTGCAAGCTGCTTATGTCCCATTATCTTTGCGATAGCAAATAAAGCCGCTACCGACAAAAGCGATGTTAGTATTACTTTGATTATCTCCATAAAAACCTCCAATATATCTTTCAAATTATTGTTTCCAAAATAAAATAATATATAAGCGGTCAAAATAGAAAAAGGTTGTCGCATTAACGACAACCTCTTTGTTCATATGGTGTAAATATCATTTTTATCAAAGATACTTGATGCTTTGACAAACATTGAAAATGCCAAAAAGCACAGTGCGGGATAATACGTTCCCATGCAGGCGTGATCTGTAAAATCCCAAAATCCGATAAACCAATCAAGCACCAGCATAAGATCGGAGAAAAAGAAAAGTATACTTGCTGAGGCTATAATGCCTGTTACCGCGTTTCTTTCTCTTATAAAATTACCGACCGCTTTGCCGAGCATTACGGAAATGATCAGCGCATATACGACACATACTGCCCTGAATATCGGTTCTTCAAAGTTAAGAAGCGGACAAAACAGCAAAAATGAAGCTGCACCGATAAACAACACTCCGCTGATTATATAATCGAGCCTCTTAAGCTTCTGTAAATAGCAATACGATACAACAAAGCATATATGACCGAGCGCAAAGACAGCTGCACCGAATATGAAGCTGTATCCGAGTATCACATCTCCGAGCATTGCAAGCACGAGTCCCGAAGCCATTCCGATATAAAATCTTTTATTCATTTGCTTTGTTACAAGCGCATAAGCGAGATTTATAAGTCCGAGTAATGCAAATGCACCGCTGCAAACACATTTCAGAACAAAATCAAAGCCTCTTATCTGATAAAAATAATTAAGAACGAAGATGGATGCAATGATAAAGCCGTTTACAGCAAACATTGCTTTTTTCGAAATATTCATATATTACCTCAGGAAAATATGCAAGAGCTTTTCGTAAAACTTGCTCTTATAGGGCTGATAGCGCATAGGCAGATCGAGCCATGTTTTTTTGTCTACTATTGATTTATAATGTGAAAAGGCATCGAAGCCGTCCTTTCCGTGATAGCTTCCCATACCGCTCTCTCCAACACCGCCGAAGCCCATTGCACTCGTTGCAAGGTGAATAACCACGTCGTTTATGCAACCGCCGCCGTAAGAAAGCTCGGTGGTCACTCTCTTTATATGCTTTTTATTGCTTGTAAACAAATAAAGTGCCAAGGGCTTATCCTTGATTTTCAATTCATCAACCACGGTATCAAAATCGTCAAAGGTCAAAATAGGCATGATCGGGCCGAAGATCTCCTCGCCCATAACAGCGTCATCGTAAGTTACATTGTCCATAACCGTAGGAGCGATCTGACAGGTTTCGGCATTGGTCGTGGCACCTATAACGACCTTGCTTTCCTCAATAAGTCCGCAAAGGCGGTTAAAGTGCTTTTCGTTGATTATCTTGCCGTAATCCTTGTTTTCAAGGGGATTTTCTCCATACTGCTTCTTTATTTGCTTTACAACCTCGGTGACAAAGGCGTCCTTTACCGAACGTTCGCAAAGAATATAGTCGGGAGCTACGCAGGTTTGACCGCAGTTGAGATATTTACCGAACACGATACGCTTCGCGGCAAGCTTGATATTAGCGCTTGAATCTACGATACACGGACTTTTACCGCCAAGCTCCAGAACTGCGGGAGTAAGATGCTCTGCCGTGTGACGAAGAACCTCCTTACCGACTGCCTGACTGCCTGTAAAGAACACAAAATCAAATTTCTGATCGAGCAACGCTGTATTTTCCGATCTGCCGCCCGTTACTACAGCAACGTATTCGGGATCAAAGCATTCTTTAATGATCTTCTCAACTATTCTGCTCGTTGCGGGAGAATATGCACTTGGCTTAACGATTGCAGTATTTCCTGCGGCAATAGCATCGGCAAGAGGATCAAGAGTCAAAAGAAAGGGGTAATTCCAAGGACTCATAATAAGGGTATTTCCGTAAGGCACGGGCTGCTTGAAGCTATGAGAATGGAACTGCGCAAGAGGAGTCGGAACTCTCTTTCTCTTAGCAAACTTTTTTGTGTGCTTGATCATATAGCCTATCTCGGTAAGCACAAGTCCGCTCTCACACATAAAGCCCTCATAATGACTCTTTCCGAGATCTGCCTTGAGTGCATCGTTTATCTCGGTTTCGTATTTCTTTACGGTATTATACAGCTTTTTGAGCTGTTGTATGCGAAATTTTACGGGAATTGTTTCTCCGCTTCTGTAATATTTTCTTTGCTTTTCAAGCAAAAGCTGTATTTCTTGATTTGTCATATTTTCAACTCCGATCTGAAATCTTATAATAGAAGCCCTCAAGCTCTTTTCTTGTCATAAGCCTTGGTACGGGATAAAGAGGATTTGCTTCCTTTTCTGCGTGTTTTGCCATTTCGGGAATATCCGCTTCTTTGATACCCGATATTTTATCGGGTATGTTCATTTTAAGGTTAAGCTCCTTTATAGCCTCCAAGAACTTTTTAGCCCCGCTTTCGTGGGTGTCGTTTTCGCTACATACGCCTGCGGCAATACCGAGACGGTGAAGCTTTTTATAAGCACATTTACCGTATTCCTCTAATACATACGGCATGATCACGGCATTGGCGAGTCCGTGTGGAGTTCCGTATCTTCCGCCAAGCGAATGTGCAACGGCGTGAATGTATCCAACATAAGACTTTGAAAATGCAACGCCTGCTTTATATGCGGCATGAAGCATGGCTTCTCTTGCCTCATGGTCGTGCCCGTTTTTGTAAGCATTCTCAATGTTTTCAAAGATGAGCTTTGTCGCTTCAAGCGCAAGCCTTCTCGTTTCCTTGCTCGTGGAGCGTCCTATATAAGCTTCTACGGCGTGAGTTAATGCGTCCATTCCCGTCGTAGATGTAAGGTGAGGGGGCAATGAATACGTCAGTGACGCATCAAGCACCGCATAATGCGGGATTAATGGAAAGCTCATAAGCGCGTATTTATGATGCGTATCACTGTCGGTTATAACTGCCGCAAGAGTCGTTTCGCTTCCCGTTCCTGCCGTAGTGGGAATAGCGATCAGTGTGGGAAGCCTGCGGAGAACGCGCAATACTCCACCCATTTTGTTTATCGGCTTTTTCGGATATGCGACACGCGCTCCGAGTGCCTTTGCACAGTCCATAGACGAGCCGCCACCGATAGCGATCAGCGTATCGCATTTGTTTTCGCAATAGATCGAAAATGCTTCCTCTACGTTATTTACCGTAGGATTTGGCTGTGTTTTATCGTATATCGCATAATGAATATTACTCTTCTTGAGTACCTCCTCAAGAGGAGCTACAAGACCGTTTTTCACAATGCCCGCATCTGTTACGATAAGCACAGATTGGCTTTTTTCTTTTTCGAATACACAAGGAAGCTCCGAGCAGGAGGATACTATCTTTGGCTCTCTGTACGGAAGAAGCGGCAACGCCGCGCGAAAGCATATCTGAAAGATACGACATCCGATTTTTTTAAGTATAAACATAAATCTACCTCTTTTTGTTATAATATGAAGCCGAGCCTTTAATTAAAGCGATTCCCGATAGCGTCAAGACCGTCGCTTATAACGCTCAAGCTACGGTAAAAGGATATCCTCTCTTCTTCCGTAAGCCCTACGCTTATTTCTTCAAGCACGCGCTTTATCTTATCGCTAATGCGCTTGCCGATTTCTTTTCCCTTTTCGGTGAGGATAAGCGGGCTTTTATATCGTTTTGCACACCTCGCCTCACAGATAAGATATCCGTTTTTTTCAAGGTAATCAAGCGAACGCGAGATCGTTGCTTTATCCTCCTCACACCGCTCGCAAAGCTCGGTTGCGGTCAGAGTATTTGCCGAATAAAGATAATACAAGCAAGAAATATGCGCGCTTCTTAAGTGATATTCCGACATTTCTTGATTTTTTATTTTTCTGATGTTTCGGCTGATTTTTGCTATCAATACCGTAAATGTCTCGAAGCGTTCATTCATCATTAGCTCCTTTCAGCTTGTTGAAGTTTCAACAAGTATTAAGCTATTATACCACAAACTTGTTGATATGTCAACAAGTTTGTGTAAGTTGTATATTTGAAAAGCCTTGAGCAGTAGCTCAAGGCTTTTTCTTATTATTTATACTTCGGGGATATTTATCTCAATCTCTCTGCCAAGCTCTGCGGATTTTATAATACCGTCGATTATTGCTTGGTTTATAACGATCTGCTCGCTCGGTACGGGTGAAGCGCCGCCTTTAATGATAGCATCAAGGAAGGAGCGAAGCTTTTCGTAGAAGATATCGGGAGATTTAAGGATCGGTATTTCCGTGCATACCTGAGAGCCTGCCATTTCGCTGTATATCTTCATAGGACCGCCGACAGAGCCGTTCCAGCACTCAGTTGACGGAATACGAAGCGATCCCTTTTTACCCATAATGATCGTGTCACCGGGGGTATCGAGGTTCATCGCCCATGCAATACGGAAGTCAAGAATAATTCCACCCTCAAGACGGATAAAGCCTGCCGCGAAATCCTCAACTCCGAATACCTCTGCATACTCGGGATGCCAGGTATATGTTTTGGGATCTTTTCCGAAGAAGTCGGATTTGTATCCGCTTACGGTAAGGGGCTTCGGATATCCGATTGCATTAAGAACCATATCAAGAGAATAACATCCGATATCGCCCATTGCGCCGATACCTGCTGTCTTATCCTCAATAAAAGTTGTGCCGTAGGGCGTGGGAATTCCTCTTCTTCTGCCGCCGCCTGTCTGAATATAATAGATATCGCCGAGTATTCCTGATTCAACGATCTCTTTTATCTTCTTCATATTAGGATCCATTCTCGGTTGGAAGCCGATAGAAAGAAGCTTTCCGCTTTCCTTTTCCGCCTTACGCATCTCAATAGCCTCGTCAAGAGTTACTGACATTGGCTTTTCGCAAAGAACGTTTACGCCCTTTTTAAGCGCGTATATCGTACATTCTGCGTGAGTTCTGTTATATGTACAAACAGAAACCGCATCAAGTCCTTCCTCTGCATCAAGAAGATCCTTGTGCGAAAGGTAGCATCTTGCGTCCTTAAGATCCCACTTCTCAGCAAATTTCTCTGCCTTTCCGGGTACGAGATCTGCAAGAGCAACGATCTCAACGTCGTCCATCTCCTTGTATTTGCTTGCGTGTGCATCCGCGATCCAGCCTGTGCCGATAATGCCCACCTTAAGCTTCTTTACCGATTTAACCTGTTCCTTTTCGGGAGCATTTTTAAATTCATTCATAATGCTCATACTATCTTTTTTAGCCATAATGAGTCCTCCAAAGTTTTATTTTATAGCTATTTTTATTTTACATTATAGAAAATACAATGTCAACCTATTTACGAACGATTTTTTCAAAAAAACGAATTTTTCAGCTCTATTAGTGCGTTATCTTCTCGCATTTTTTGTTACGAAAATTGAGAGTTATAAAGAGAGCTGTAAAATCCGCCCTTGCGTATAAGAGCGTCGTGATTTCCCTGTTCTATTATAGCTCCGTCCTTTACTACGAGAATTGTATCGGCATTTTGAATTGTTGAAAGTCTGTGAGCTATAATGAAGCACGTTCTGTTTTTCATAAGCTCGTTCATGGCATCCTGTATCTTTATCTCGGTTCGTGAGTCGACATTGGACGTTGCCTCGTCAAGAATAAGCATAGGAGCATCCGATAAAAAGGCACGTGCGATCGTGATAAGCTGCTTTTGTCCCTTTGATATATTTACTCCGTCATCGGAAAGAACGGTATTATATCCGTCGGGCAAGCTTTCTATGTAAGAATCTATCCTTGCCGCCTTTGCCGCACGATATACCTCTTCTTCGCTTGCATTTTCTTTTCCGTAGACTATATTATCGTATATCGTTCCGTAGAAAAGCCACGTATCCTGAAGCACCATCGTATACGCTTTTCTAAGATCGGTGCGCTTTATATCCATAGCGGGAATACCGTCCATTATTATCTTACCCGAGCTCGGATCGTAAAAGCGCATAAGAAGATTTATAACCGTGGTCTTTCCCGCACCCGTCGGACCTACTATTGCTACGGTCTGTCCCTTATCGGCTTTCACAAAGACATTTTTAAGTATCGTTTTTCCCTCTACATATCCGAAGGTTATATCGTCAAGCTCGACACGTCCCTCGACATTTTTAAGCTCTATTGCATTTTCCTTATCAGCAGCCTCGGGCTTCTCATCCAATATTCTGAATACGCGCTCAGCCGCTGAAAACGCCGATTGAAACTCGTGAAGGATATTTGAAAACTCGTTTATCGGTCCTGCGAACTTTCTTGAATACTGAACGAACTGCGCAACTCCGCCAAGTGTTATAAACATCACCGAGCCAGCAAGAATAATTCCGTTTTGCGAATACATATAAAGTATTCCCCCGAAAATTGCGACAAGAGTAAGAGATATATTGTTTATCAGGTTTATCGCGGGAAAAAGCATAGACGCTTGATATTCAGCATTGTAAAATGCGTTCATAGCCTCGTCATTGTGCTTGTTAAAGCGCGAGGATATGATCTTTTGTCTTCCGTATACCGCTATGCTTCGCGAGCCTGAGAGCATTTCCTCAGCATAGCCGTTTAGCTCTCCGTATTTTTTTGAGCGCGCTCTGAAAAGAGGTCTTAACTTTTTTGAGCGGTAACGTGTAAATATTACAGACACAGGTACGGTTATAAGAACGACAAGCGTCATCGGCTTTGATATCTGCCACATGAAGATGAGCGAGCCGACAACGGTATATATACTCGTCATTACCTGTATAAGATCGTGTGAGAGCGTGCTGTTTATAGTATCTATATCGTATGAAAGATGGCTTATTATATCTCCCGTTGCGTGCGTATCGAAGTATCCGACGGGGAGAGTGTTTAATTTTTCAAACACCTGCTTCCTCATTTTGAATATAATTCTTTGGCTCAGATGTATCATTATCACAGCCAGAACATATCCAAGCACTGCCGAGCCGACATAGCATATTATCATTTTGATAACATTTTCAAACACGGTATCGAAGGCGACTCCGTCGGGGCTGCTTATCGCATCTATCGCCGCGCCCGAATAAAGAGGTCCGAGGAGCGATAGCTGATTTGACAGTAATGTAAGTATAACCGCAGGGACAAAAAGCGGCCACTGAGCAAGAACATACTTACTTAGCCTTAAAAATATTCCGCCGCGCTTCTTTTTTGTGACGGTATTTTTATTTTTATCAGTCAACGAAAGCACCTCCCATCTGTGAATCGCTTATTTCCTTATATTCCGCACAGCTTTCAAGAAGCTGCTCGTGCGTTCCCTTGCCTATTATCTCACCCTCGTCGATAACGAGTATAAGATCACAGCTCTTTACCGAGCTTACTCGCTGTGCTACAGTTATTACAGTTGAATCCGACATTTCTCTCTGAAGTGCCGACCGAAGATTTGCATCCGTCTTATAATCAAGAGCCGATGACGAGTCGTCAAGCACGAGTATCTCCGGATCTGCCGCTATTGCTCGTGATATAAGAACACGCTGTCGCTGTCCGCCAGAAAGATTTGTTCCTTTTGCGGAAACGTGATGCGAGTATCCGTCGGGAATTGCGCTTATAAAATCGTGTGCCTGAGCTATTTTGGCGGCGCGCACTACCGCTTCGTCTGAAATATCTCTTCCGAATTTTATATTTTCCTCGATAGTATCAGCGTATATAAAATCATTTTGAAGCACAACGCCAAACATTGAGGTAAGCTCCTCTTTACTGTATGAGCGGATATCCCTTCCGTTTATTCTTATTACCCCCTCATCGGCATCGTAAAAGCGAAGAAGGAGCTTCACAAACGTCGATTTTCCGCTTCCCGTAGCTCCTATGATGCCGAGCCTCTGCCCTCTTTTGAGCGAAACGGAAATGTTTTTAAGATTTTTCTTTTTGCCAAGATAGGAAAAGGATACGTTTTCAAAGCTTATATGGAAGGAGCCATTACCCTTTTTGTCATCATCTATTATTTTAAGCTCGTCCTCAGCCGCCATAACAGAT
Source organism: Clostridia bacterium (assembly GCA_017461765.1). GTDB lineage: Bacteria > Bacillota > Clostridia > Oscillospirales > CAG-272 > RGIG2000. The sequence continues at coordinate 14,414 of JAFTXO010000045.1, forward strand.
GATATTCTTTTTGCGGAAGCCGCACATTTTGTGTACATAACGAACATACGAGATATCGACATCATTGCCATGGAGATCAGCGTAAAATACTGCATAAAGGCAATAACCGTAGCGGCTGATGATTTGCCGTCGGATACTAAAAATGCGCTCGCTAAAACGACGGCAACGATACCGAGGTTCATAAGCATTGTCATTACGGGATTTACAATTCCCATAACTGTGCCCGCATATGTTTCATGCTTGCAGAGCTTGCGGTTTACCTTATCATATCGCTCGTTTTCATATTCGTTTTTGGAAAGAGCCTTTATTACTCTTATTCCCTGAGCGTCCTCTCTTACCACTCTTACCATATCGTCAACTGATCTTTGAACCTTTGTATAAAGAGGTACGCCCTTTCTTGAAATACCGTATACGACGATGAAGATAAGAGGTAGCGTCGCTATCATAATGAGAGCGAGAAATTTATCCATAATAAGCGTTATCGCAATTCCGCCAAGGAGCAATATCGGTGCACGCACGCCCATTCTTTGCATCATTTCTATGAAATTCTGAACGTTATATGTATCCGAGGTTATTCTCGATTCAAGCGACGGAACGGTAAAGCGGTCTGTGGATCTTGCGGAAAGAAGCAGTGTCTTTGAAAAAAGATCTCTTCTCATTCCGCTTGAAAATATCATTGTGACCCTTGCCGCCATGCGGTTTGCTATTATGTTGCCAAGGCTCGAGATCACCGCGCATATTGCCATTATTACACCAAAAAATATTATTTTTCCTATATCCTGTGTTTTTATTACATTTTCAAGAATGTAAGTCAGAATTAACGGTAAAACAAGCTCGGCAAGAGTTCCTATCACCTTTATTGTAAAGCCGAGCGCCATTCTTCCCTTCATCGGCTTAAGATAAGAAAATATCCACTTCATTTATTTTTCCTCTTTTTCGTTTATTTCTTTAGCGCGCGCTTCCATTCTGTTAAGCACGGAATAAAATATCTCAAGCTCGTTTTCGGGTATGTCCTGAGATACAAGGACATTCCATTCCATCGATATTTCCTTTATTCTTGGAAATATATCAAGCATTTTTTCTGTAGGATAGACAGCGCTCTGACGCTTGTCCTCCTTTGACTGAGTTCGGGTTATATATCCGTTTTCCTCAAGATGCGAAAGCGCTCTTGTAACGGTGCTTTTATTAAGGCAAAGCTCCCTTGAAAGCTCCTCCTGAGAGCGACCCGGATTTTTGCATATTGCTAAAACAAACGCGTGATTTGCGGCACATATACCGTCACAGCTTATCCTTGAATTTCTGTAGCTTGCCTGGGCTCGGCTTATGTTGTTAAGGCTTTTCATAAATTTAAGCATTTCTTCCCCCTGAATAAAGGTTGCAAACGCAACAGTTGCATATGCAACTATTTTAACATACATTATAGTAATTGTCAATAGAAAAAGCACCTTGTAATCCATGAAAAAGTCAATAGATGGTAGACACTAAAAAAGCGAAATAATTAAGCTGCCTGTTCAATGCGGAATTGGACAGGTGGCTTTCCATTTAGTTTACGCATAGGTTTTATGTAATTGTAGTAATAAATAGTTTGGTCAATGAC
>JAFTXO010000046.1 GCA_017461765.1 Clostridia bacterium
ATTGGGTAGCTGTTGTTAAACCGGGCAGAGTATTGTTCGAGATGGACGGCGTATCCGAAGAAATTGCAAAAGAGGCTATGCGTCTCGCTATGCACAAGCTCCCTATCAAATGCAAGTTTGTTAAGAAGGAGCAAATCGAGGAAGTGGAGGAATAAGCTGTGAAAACTACTGAAATCAGAAATATGTCTTCAGCAGAATTGGAAACAAAGCTCAAAGAGCTTAAGGCTGAGCTTTTCAATCTTCGTTTCCAGCATGCTATCAACCAGCTCGAAAATCCTCACAAAATCGCAGATGTTAAGAAAGACATCGCACGCGTAAAGACTATTCTCAATGAGAAAAACGCATAAGTGAAGGAGAAGAGTTATGACAGAAACACGCAACTTGAGAAAAACAAGAGTTGGTATCGTTGTTAGCGATAAGATGGACAAAACCGTAGTAGTTGCTATTCAGGATAATGTAAAGCATAAGACATACGGCAAGATCATCAAGAGAACAACAAAGATCCACGCTCATGACGAAAAGAACGAATGTAACGTAGGCGACAAGATCGAGGTTATGGAGACAAGACCTCTTTCAAAGACAAAGAGATGGCGCCTCGTACAAATCATAGAAAAGGCTAAATAATTAATAATCCTTTATGAGGGTACATCAAAAAGTATGTGCCGAAATTCAGGGAAACCTTATTAGGAGGATATAAAAGTGATTCAGCAACAAAGCTATATGAAGGTTGCCGACAACACAGGAGCAAAAGAGCTTATGTGCATAAGAGTCCTCGGTGGTACAGGCAGAAGATATGCCAACATCGGTGACGTAGTAGTATGCGCAGTTAAGAAAGCAACTCCCGGTGGAATTGTTAAAAAAGGCGACGTTGTTAAGGCTGTAATCGTAAGAAGCGTAAAAGGACTTCACCGTCCTGACGGATCTTACATCAAATTTGATGAGAATGCAGCTGTAATTATAAGAGAAGATAAAACACCCAGAGGAACACGTATCTTTGGCCCGGTAGCAAGAGAGCTCCGTGAAAAAGAATATACAAAGATTCTCTCTCTCGCACCCGAAGTACTTTAATTGGAGGTAAGTAATAATGAAAAATGTTCATGTAAAACGTGATGACACCGTTATTGTTATCTCCGGAGATGACAAAGGTGTAAAGGGAAAGGTATTGGCTGTAAGCCCTAAAGAAGGCAAGGTAATTGTACAAGGTGCAAACATTGTTACAAAGCACACAAAGCCCAGAAGACAAGGCGAAGCAGGCGGTATCGTAAAGGTTGAAGGCGCTATGTACGCATCAAAGGTACAGATAGTTTGCCAGAATTCAAAATGCAAGAGCTATAACAAGGGCACAAGAATTGCGCATAAGGAAGTAGACGGAAAGAAGATCCGTGTATGTGCAAAGTGCGGCGAAGAGCTTTAATAGGAGGTAACTGATATGTCTAGAATGAAAGATTTATATACACAAGAAGTTGCTCCGGCTCTTATGTCCAAATTTGCTTACAAGAGCCCTATGCAAATTCCTAAGCTTAACAAGATCGTAATCAATGTTGGCGCAGGCGATGCAAAGGATAACTCAAAGGTTATCGACAGCATCATTGACGAGATTACACTTATTTCAGGTCAGAAGGCAGTTCCGACATACGCAAGAAAGAGCGTAGCTAACTTCAAGCTTCGTGAAGGCGTAAAGATCGGCGTTAAGGTAACACTTCGCGGAGACAAAATGTACGAGTTTATGGATAGACTCTTCACATTCGCTCTTCCCAGAGTACGTGACTTTAAAGGTATCAACGGAAACGGCTTCGACGGACACGGTAACTTCTCAATGGGTCTTCGTGAACAGTTGATATTCCCCGAAATCGAGTACGATAAGGTTGACAAAATCCGTGGTATGGATATCACATTTGTAACAACTGCAACTACCGATGAAGAAGCAAAAGAGCTCCTCACACTTATGGGCGCTCCGTTTGCGAAATAATGGGAGGCTAAAAAATGGCTAAGAAAGCAATGGTACTTAAACAGCAGAGAAAGCAAAAGTATTCCACAAGAGAATACAATCGTTGCAAGATCTGTGGCAGACCTCACGGATACCTTCGTAAATATGGCGTATGCCGTATTTGCTTCCGTGAACTTGCATACGCAGGTGAGATCCCCGGCGTAAAGAAAGCAAGCTGGTAAGGTAAAAGGAATACAGAAGTATTCACTCCAATCTATCGGAAGGAAACGAAATGTTTAACCACCGAAAGGCCGTCACCGAAACGGTGGCAGCAAGACTAATTTACTTGCATATAAGGAGGAAATAAAAATGCAAATATCAGACGTAATCGCAGATATGCTCACCAGAATCAGAAACGCAAGCAATGCGAAGCACGAAACAGTTGACGTTCCCGCTTCAAATATGAAGAAGGCTATTGCCGACATTCTTCTTGAGGAAGGCTACATCAAGGCAGTTTCCGTAATCGAGGACGGTAAGCAAGGCGTAATCAGAATAACACTCAAATATGATGGAAAAGCGAAAGTTATCCGCGGAATCCGTAGAGTTTCAAAGCCCGGTCTTCGTATCTATTCAAACTGCGAAGATATGCCTAAGGTTATGAACGGACTCGGCATCGCAATCGTTTCAACATCAAAGGGCATCATGACAGACAAAAAAGCCAGACAAGAAAATGTCGGCGGCGAAGTACTCGCTTTTGTTTGGTAATTAGCAGGAGGTATTAAATATGTCAAGAATAGGAAGAGCACCAATAAATGTTCCTGCCGGCGTTGATGTATCGATCGATACTGCAAATTGCGTAATTACCGTAAAAGGCCCTAAAGGTACATTGACACAAAACTATCATTCAAGAATGGCAATATCCAAAGACGGAGCTGTTATCACCGTAGCTCGTCCCTCTGACGAGAAGGAAGACAGATCGCTTCACGGTCTTACAAGAACACTTATCAACAACATGGTAATAGGTGTTACAGAAGGATATTCAAAGAAGCTTGAAGTAAACGGCGTAGGTTACAGAGTTGCAATGCAAGGCAAGGCACTCAACCTCACACTCGGTTATTCTCACCCCGTAGTAGTAGATGCACCCGCAGGAATCACATTTGAGACTCCCGATGCAAATACTATCATAATCAAGGGTATCGACAAGCAATTGGTTGGCGAAACAGCCGCAGTTGTTCGTTCGAAGAGAGCTCCTGAACCCTACAAGGGCAAGGGAATTAAATATGAAGGCGAAAGATTCGCCGTAAAGCCGGAAAAACCGGTAAATAATGAAAGGAGAGAAAAAAGATGGTTTCAAGAAAAGATAGTAACGCACAACGTCTTAAAAGACACGCAAGAGTTCGTGGAAAGATCTCCGGAACAAGCGAGCGTCCTCGTCTTTGTGTTTATCGTTCAAACAAGAACATTTCTTGTCAGATAATTGACGATGTAGCAGGTGTAACACTCGTTTCCGCTTCTACATTAGAGGCTGGATTTGAAGGAATCGGAAGCAATAAAGAGGCAGCTAAGAAGGTTGGCCTTGCAATTGCTGAAAAGGCATTGGCAAAAGGAATCGACACAGTAGTATTTGACCGTGGCGGTTATGTATATCACGGACGTGTATCGGAACTTGCAGAAGGCGCAAGAGAAGGCGGACTTAAATTCTAAGCTCCCCCTCTTTCCCGCAAGCTTCGGTTTGTACACTGTTTAATTCACTTTATTAAACAAACAGAGGAGAAATAAAATGGCAACAAAAATTGACGCAGCAACTCTTGATCTTCAAGAAAAAATGGTTGCACTCAACCGTGTTTCCAAAACGGTAAAAGGTGGACGTATCGCTCGTTTCACCGCTCTTATGGTAGTTGGAGATGGTAACGGACATGTTGGCTACGGACTCGGCAAAGCAGCAGAGGTTCCGGACGCAATCCGCAAGGGCATCGAAGACGCTAAGAAAAATATGATAACTGTAGCAATAAAAGATACAACAATTCCTCACGAAGTACTTGGAAAATTCGGAGCAGGCTCCGTACTTCTTAAGCCCGCTGCAAAAGGTACCGGTATCATCGCAGGTCAAACTGTTCGTGCCGTACTCGAGCTCGCAGGCATCAAGAACATCAGAGCTAAGAGCCTTCGTTCAAACAACAAGACAAACGTTGTAAAAGCAACATTTGAAGGCTTGAAGGAGCTCAGAACAGCTGAAGAAGTTGCAAAGACTCGTGGCATTGATGTAGAAAAGATAGGTTAAGGAGGAAGAAAAGATGGAACAAGTTAAAGTAACATTAACAAAAAGTCTTATTGCTTCTAAACCGAATCAAAAAGCAACTGCAAAATCTCTTGGCCTTACCAAGATTGGTGATAGTATCGTTTTAGCGAACGATCAAGTTTTGGCAGGCAAAATTAAGGTTATATCTCACCTCGTAAAGGTAGAAAACGCCTAATCAAACTGCCAAAGGCAGAAATTGATTGACACAATCAATCGAAAAAAATCAATTTCAACAAGGAGGATAAAAAATGAAGCTCCATGAACTTTCACCGGCTGCAAATTCAACAAAGGCAGCATGGCGCAAGGGTAGAGGCCCCGGTTCCGGAAATGGTAAAACCGCCGGAAAAGGACATAAAGGTCAAAACGCGCGTTCAGGCGGTGGTGTAAGACCCGGATTTGAAGGTGGTCAACTTCCGCTTTACAGAAAACTCCCTAAAAGAGGTTTCAATAATAAATTCGCGAAAGAGTACGCAACTATCAATGTAAGCGCTCTTAACGCTTTTGAAAACGGTGCTACCGTAACTCTTGCAACCCTCGTAGAAAGCGGCATTGTTCGCAAAGAATACGACGGACTTAAAGTGCTTGGAAACGGTGAACTCAAGAAGTCTCTCACCGTTGAAGCTAAAGTTTTCTCTGCTACTGCAAAAGAGAAGATTGAAGCAGCAGGCGGAAAAGCAGAGGTGAAATAATTATGTTTCGTACTTTTGCAAACGCTTGGAAAATAAAAGAATTAAGAAATAAAATTTTATTTACACTCGCAGTATTATTCATTTACAGAATAGGTGCAAACATTTTCGTTCCTTTCGTATCGAGAGACGGCGTTCTCTCGATGGGCGGAACTACCGCGTTTAACATATTCAATGTACTCAGCGGCGGTGCAGCAGAAAGAATGACACTTTTTGCACTCGGTGTTTCACCGTATATCACAGCATCCATCGTAGTTCAGCTTCTTTCCGTAGCTATCCCCGCTCTTGAAAGACTTTCAAAAATGGGCGATGAAGGAAAGAAAAAGATCGATACGATCACACGTTATATAACGATTGTGATCGCAGTTATCATGGCGATCGGATACTATATGATGATTAAGGCTGACGGACTTTTGGGCTCAACACCTACAACAGGCTGGATGGGATTCTTCTATGCAGTAGTAATCATAGCATCCTTCTGCGCAGGTTCGTCCATAGTTATGTGGCTCGCTGAAAAGATCAACGATAAGGGTATCGGTAACGGTATCTCCTTGATCCTTTTTGCAAACATCATTTCAACATTGCCTAACCTTGCAATCAGTATGTTCCAATTGAGCACAAACAATGTAACCACAAGCGGATCTTCCATCGTTACTATTCCCGGCTTCAACTGGAGAGGTACACTTATTTCCGTGCTTACGATAGTAGTAATACTTCTTCTCGTATGGTTCATTATCTTCATTTCCGACAGTGAAAGAAGAATTCCTGTTCAATATGCGAAAAAGGTTGTAGGAAGAAAGATGTACGGAGGACAAAACTCCAACCTTCCTATCAAAGTAAATATGACAGGCGTTATGCCTATAATCTTTGCAAACGCAATTATGTCTATTCCCGGTCTTATAGCGCAATTCATGATAAACAGTGAAAACGAAACTGTTCAAAAGGTTGCGGTATTTATGAGCGGAACAGGTTGGATCTACGTAACTATCCAATTTATACTCGTGCTTGCATTTGCATACTTCTATGTTGCAATTTCCTTTAATCCCACAGAGGTTGCAGGAAACTTGCAAAAGAACGGCGGCTCTATCCCGGGTATTCGTCCCGGAAAGGCGACCTCAGATTACATCTCGAAGGTTCTTTCGAGAGTCACACTCATTGGCGCACTTTCACTCTCAATCATCTCTATCGTTCCTCACGTTGTAGTTCTTATTCTTAACTACGTTCCTGCGGACGGAGCACATTCCATTGTAGATATCTACAGCGCAATACTCAGCCCCGTAGCATTCGCAGGTACATCGATCATAATTGCTGTCGGTGTAATTCTTGAAACAATAAGAGAGATTGAAGCACAAATGACAATGCGTCACTACAAAGGTTTCCTTGAATAATTTATAGGAGAATGAGTATGAAAAATCTCAAACTTATATTCCTTGGCGCACCCGGTGCGGGCAAGGGAACACAATCTGACATAGTAGCCGAGAAGTACGGAATTCCTACGATCTCAACAGGCGTTATGATCAGAGAAGCAATCAAAAACAATACCGAAATGGGCTTAGCTGCAAAAGCTTACACCGAAAAGGGTGCGCTCGTTCCCGATGAAGTCGTTATCGGCATCATAGGTGAGCGTCTTGCCAAGGACGACTGTAAGAACGGATTTATCCTTGACGGCTTTCCCAGAACGGTTCCGCAGGCTGAAGCGCTTGATAACATGGGAGTTAAGATCAACTGTGTTATAAGCATTGAGGTAGCGGATGATAAAATTGTTGAACGCATGAGCGGCAGACGTGTCTGCGCAAAATGCGGAGCATCATACCACGTTGCATATAAGCCCTCGCAAGATGGCGTAACGTGCGACAAATGTGGCGAAACACTTTCCATTCGTAAAGACGACGCTCCCGAGGTTGTACTTGATAGACTTACAGTATATCACAACCAAACAGAGCCTCTCAAAGAATTCTATGGTAAAAAAGGCGTGCTTTCGTTGGTAGAGGGACAAGAGGAGGTTCAAGATACGACCGCTCTTACACTCAAAGCAATCGAGGACGCGATAGCAAAAATATGATTCAACTTAAAAATCCGGAGCAGATCGAGATAATGAAGGTAGCCGGTAGAATTACCGGTGAAGCGTTGCTCGTAGCTAAGGAAATGATTCACGAAGGTGTAACGACCAAGCAAATAGACGATAAAATTCGCCGATATATTGAGAAATGCGGTGCAAAGCCCACATTTCTCGGTTACGGTGGGTTTCCGGGAAGTGCTTGCATAAGCATAAATGACGAGGTCATTCACGGTATCCCCTCACATAAGAGAATTCTTAAAAACGGAGATATCGTAAAGATCGATGTCGGAGCTTATTGGCACGGATTTACCGGAGATAGCGCAAATACATTCGCAGTCGGAGAGATCTCCGATGAAGCACAAAAGCTTATCGATGCGACAAGGGAAAGCTTCTTCGCAGGCATAAAAGCAATCGAAGAAACAGAAAATCCGAGGCTCGGAGACCTTGGATACGCAATTCAATCATATGTTGAGGCAAGAGGATACTCGGTAGTTCGGGAATTTGTCGGACATGGAGTAGGCGCGGAGCTTCACGAGGATCCTAACGTACCAAACTACGGTACAAAGGGAAGAGGCGTGAGAATACATCCCGGAATGACACTTGCGATCGAGCCTATGATAAATGCGGGCACGCATGAGGTGAGAATGCTGGGTGACGGATGGGGAGTAGTCACAAAGGACGGCGCTCTGTCTGCACATTATGAGCATAGTGTAGCTATTACCGATAACGGAGTCATCTTACTTACAAAGGTGGACTGAGTGAAAAATAAAGGAGTTCCTTCGCGGCTGAATTAAGGAACACCGAGAAGACGCACAAGATCCGTTACTTAAAGTGCGAAAGAATCAAAATACCGTAGATTAGGAGTAAATATGGGAAAAGATGATGTTGTTGAATTTGAGGGCGTTGTAACGGAAGCACTTCCTAATGCGACCTTCAAAGTAAAATTGCCGAACGGGCACATAGTAACAGCGCACATTTCAGGCAAATTAAGATTAAATTATATAAGAATACTGCCGGGTGATAAAGTAACCGTTGAGGTATCGGTATACGATCTCTCAAAGGGAAGAATCACATGGCGTGCTAAATAAGAAAGGTGGTTTTATAATGAAAGTAAAGCCTTCCGTAAAGAAAATCTGTGACAAGTGCAAGATTATCAAGAGAAAGGGTAACGTAATGGTTATCTGCGAAAATCCTAAGCACAAACAGAGACAGGGCTAATTCAAACCAATCCAAATCATAAAAGGAGAAAAATAAATGGCTCGTATAGCTGGTGTTGACATTCCAAATGCAAAGCGTGTTGAAATTGCTTTGACATACATTTATGGCATTGGAAAAAAGAGCGCACAGGACATTCTTGCTAAAACAGGAATCAATCCCGACACACGCGCAAAAGATTTGACAGAAGATGAAATCGCGAAGCTTCGTGATGAAATTGAAGCAAATTATAACGTAGAAGGTGAGCTTCGCAGAGAAGTAGCACTTAACATCAAACGTCTTGTAGAAATCAACTGCTATCGTGGAACAAGACATAGAAAAGGTCTTCCTGTAAGAGGACAAAGAACAAAGACAAATGCAAGAACCAGAAAAGGTCCTGCAAAGACGATAGCAAACAAGAAGAAATAATAAGGAGTGTAGCAAATGGCAAACGATAAAAAAGTTGTTAGAAAACGCCGTGAGCGCAAGAACATCGAAAAAGGTGCAGCTCATATCAGTTCTACATTTAACAATACAATCGTAACAATTACCGACGTTGCTGGTAACGCGGTAGCATGGGCATCCGCAGGCGAACTCGGATTTAAAGGCTCAAGAAAATCTACTCCCTTCGCTGCACAGATGGCTGCAGAAACAGCAGCAAAGGCGGCTATGGAACATGGCATGAAAACCGTAGAAGTATATGTAAAGGGTCCCGGTCAAGGAAGAGAATCTGCAATCAGAGCGCTTTCTACCGCAGGTCTTACAGTTACAATGATCAAAGACGTAACACCTATCCCTCACAACGGTTGCAGACCGCCAAAACGCAGACGCGTATAATCAATTAAGGAGGATAGCATAATGGCAAGATATACAGGACCTTCCTGCAAGCTTTGTCGTAGAGAAGGCACAAAACTTTATCTCAAGGGTGAAAGATGCCTTTCCGACAAATGTGCATTCAACAGAAGAACTGCAGCTCCCGGACAGCACGGTGCAGCTAAGAAGAAGCTCGCTGAGTACGGAATGCAGCTTCGTGAAAAACAAAAGGCAAAGAGATATTATGGCGTTCTTGAAAAGCAATTCAGAAGCTACTATGAAAAGGCAGACAATCAAGAAGGTATCGCAGGTGAAAACTTGCTCCGTCTCCTTGAGAGAAGACTTGACAATGTAGTTTACAGAATGGGACTTGCTTCAAGCCACAAGGAAGCACGCCAGCTCGTTCTTCACGGTCACTTTACCCTCAACGGTAAGAAAGCAAACATCCCCTCTATGCTCGTAAGAGTAGGCGATGTTGTGGCTGTAAAGGAAACAGATTCTACAAAGATCAAAGAACTCGTTGAAGCAATGGGCGAGAAGATCGCACCCAAATGGCTCGAGATCGACAAAAACGGAAGCGCAAAGGTTATCGCAATGCCCGAACGTGACGATATCGACTTCGAATTCAACGAACAGCTCATCATCGAGCTTTACTCGAAATAATCGCTCTTTGTCGTCCGATATCTTTGTATCATTACAAAGAATTGCGCGAGATATGCGTGATTTTCGGACGGCAACATTTTGTGTAGCGTAATTCCCTTCCGGAATGGAAATAAGATTAAAGAAGCAATACAAAATTGTAAATAGGAGGGTTATTTTAAAATGATGATTGAAATAGAAAAACCGAATATTACTATTATAGGTGAAAGCGATAGCGGAAACAAAGGTAAATTCGTGATCGAACCTCTCGAAAGAGGCTTCGGAACAACTCTCGGAAATGCGCTTAGAAGAGTACTTTTAAGCTCACTTCCCGGATACGCAGTATCCAGCATCAAGATCAACGGTGCGCTTCATGAGATCGCATCGGTTGACGGAATAACCGAAGATGTAACAGAAATAGTTCTCAATGTAAAAGGAATTATTTCGAAGATTCACGGAGACTCGACAAAGACAGCTGTTATAGACGTAACAGGTCCTTGCGAGGTAACTGCCGCTGACATTAAACATGACGCCGACCTTGAGATCTACAACCCTGAGCTTCATATTGCAACAGTAGCAGAGGGCGCACGCTTATATATGGAGCTTACATTTGAGCGTGGACGCGGCTACGTATCGCAGGAGAAGAACCAAACGGATCATATAAAGAGCCAAGCGATAATTCCTATCGGAACTATCTTCACAGACTCAATATACACACCCGTATACAATGTAAGCTACAACGTTGAAAACACACGTGTAGGAAGCATAGCAGACTACGATAAGCTTACAATGGAAGTAGAGACAAACGGCACAATAACTGCAACTGAGGCAATATCGCTTGCAGCCAAGGTTCTCAACGATCATTTCACCTTGTTCGTAAATCTCTCGGACGAGGCAAGAAACGCAGAAACAATGGTAGAGCGTTCAGAAGTTATGAAAGAGAAAGTTCTTGAGATGACCATTGAGGAACTTGACTTGTCTGTACGTAGCTTTAACTGCTTGAAACGTGCAGGAATAGACACAGTAGAAGACCTTATCAATCGTACGGAAGAAGATATGATAAAGGTAAAGAACCTCGGAAAGAAATCCCTCGAGGAAGTAATAGCGAAACTCAATTCTTTGAATCTTGCATTAAGAAAAGAAGAAGACTAATTTTCTTCCAAGTCACATAAAACAAAATCGGCAAAGGAGGAACTATCAATGTCCGGAAACAGAAAACTCGGCAGACCTACGGATCACAGAAAAGCAATGCTCCGCGGAATGGTAACATTACTTCTTGAAAAGGGAAGCATCGAAACCACACTCGCAAGAGCAAAGGAACTCCGTAGCGTAGCAGATAAAATGATAACTCTTGGCAAGACTAATACTCTTGCATCCCGCCGTGAAGCGCTTGCATACATCACAAAGAAGGAAGTTGTAGCAAAGCTCTTTAACGAAATCGCAACTCAATACGCAGATCGTACAGGCGGATACACACAAATTTACAAGCTCGGCCCCAGACGCGGAGACGCAGCTGAGATGGCTCTCATTAAGCTCGTAGACTAATTAAGTGTATTTTATAAAAGAACCGTTGAAAAAACGGTTCTTTTTGTTTTTCTAAATATAGACATAATAAAGAAAATATGCTACAATAAAGGTAATAAGTCCAAAGGAGTGTGAGATTGATGGATAAATGGATATGGCTGCCCGAGAAAAAATACCCTGCGCGCCAAAGCACAAAATACAGTGCGTTCCTTAGCGGAAACGAAAACTATACTGTGGCTGAATTTAAGAAAAAATATATATTTGATAAAAGGATCGAAAAGCTCGATATATATGTAAGCGGCGACACATCCTTCATTCTTTATCTGAACAAAAAAGCAATTGCGACGGGCCCTGTGTGCGTAGGAGGCGACTTTTTGGGAAACGAAAAAGCTCCCGATGACTTTTACTCAACGCATTTGACCTTGCCTGTAAAATCGAACGAGCTTGATTTTTTTGCGCAAGTGAAAATGATGCCCGAAAAGCTTTGCGAATATTCAAAGGGTAAAGGCGGATTTATGCTTTTTGCCGAGGGAGTGGCTGAAAACGGCGAAAAAATCACCATAACTACCGATGAAAGCTGGCTCGTTCGATATAACGGAAGCTATAAAAGCCGTAATACCTACGATCAGCGAATAATGCCCGACGAATATGTAAACGCCGAGCTCAAGCCTGATATCTGGCACGCAACCGTAGCCCCAATACCTGTAAGAGATGAAAAAGCATACACTCTCTCGACCGTAATAGTACCCGCAGGCGAAACTGTAAACGTAAAATGCGAGCTGGATATGATATACGCGGGCTATACCTCGGTAATATCGAAAACAACGGGGGAAGTGTGCGTAGAGCTCAATATCAAGGAGCTTTCGTTGGATAGCGGTGCAAAGGAAAGCATTATACTCCTTGCCCCCACCGCATATCGCGGATTTGATCTGCATAGCGCGGGCGTCATAGATTGTAAGATAGAAAACCGCTCGGATACGGATGCCGAGATCGAGATCGCCTTCATAACCACCGCATACCCCGTTTATAAGGATGCTAAAACCCAAACCGACGATAGCGAGCTTAATAAGATCCTCGAGGTCTGTAAGCACACGCTTAAATATTGCCGACAAACGCATCATCTTGATAGCCCGCGCCATTGTGAGCCGCTTGCCTGTATGGGCGATTACTATATAGAAAGCCTTATGACCGCATTTTCCTTTGGCGATATGTCGCTTGCCGAATTCGATATAAAGCGCATAGCCCTGCGACTTGAAAGAATGAACGGCAGACTATTTCATACAACATATAGTCTTGTATTTGTAAAGATGATATATGATGTATATAATATAACAAATAATGTAGATATGTTAAAGGATTGCGAAAAAGCGATCACGCTTCTTTTCGACCTCTTTGAAACCTATATAGGCGAAAACGGTCTTGTTGAAACACCGCCAGATTATATGTTCATCGATTGGATATACATAGATGATATATCAATGCACCATCCGCCAAAGGCGCTCGGACAAACTTGCCTTAATATGTTTTACTACGGAGCACTTGAAAGCGCAGAGCATATATATAATATAACAGGAGATGAAAAACGCGCTTCGAGATGTGCATCTCAAAAAGAAAAAATAAAAAAAGCAATAAATACGCATCTTTTTGATAAAGAAAAAAGATGCTATTTCGAGGGCTTGAATACAAAAACGCCAGAAGAGCTTCTTTATCAGTATATGCCGCAAAATGTCGAAAAAAGATATTATTTGAAGCATTCAAATATTTTGGCAGCGTATTTCGGAATATGCGATAGCACGCTTGCAACAGAGCTTATCGATAGAATAATGACGGACGATATAAAAGGAGATTACCAACCGTATTTCGCGCATTATCTGCTTGAAGCCGTGTATAAAAATTCGCTCAGAGAAAAATATACGCTGAAGCTTATCGATAAGTGGCGCGCGCCCGTAAAAGAATGTCCGAAAGGACTTGTCGAAGGCTTTGTTGCCCCTGAACCCACGTATCGCTTTGACCATAGTCACGCGTGGGGAGGCACACCGCTTTATTCGCTTCCGAAAGCGCTTTTGGGACTTGAGATACTCGAAGCAGGATATAAACGCATAAAGCTCTCACCGTCTCTCTTGGGACTAAGCTACGCAAAAATAGAGCTCCCAACCCCGTACGGAGATATAATATGCGAGCTGAAAAAAGGCGAAGCACCCAAAATAACATCCCCAAAGGAAATAAAAATAGAAACTTGATTTTTATTGTGCATATGCCTCCCTTGTATAAGCGAAGCGGCGCGAGGGTCTTAGAAAACGATTGATAATCTTGTGAGCCAATCCCTCAGTCAGTGAACTGACAGCTCCCTTTACACAAGGGAGCCTTGTTTTTTTGATGCGTGAAGATATGAGGATTTTATTAAAACTGTTGCGTTGTGTTTATTTATGATGCCTCCCTTGTGTAAAGGGAGGAGTCATGGCTTGCCGTGATGGAGGGATTGGTCAGGCAGATGAATAATACATATTATAATATAATAGAGGACTTTTAAAGAGTTACTTAATATCTTTAGAAACCGTTGAGGAAGTAATGCTGATTTTTATTGTGCAAAATGACGAGTGATTTTTGGTGAGAAAGTGATCATAAAGGAAACAAATAAACGCATATATATTATAAAAGGTGAAAAGGTACAAAAAAGGCGTGAAGTTACACGGAAATAGGTGTAATAATTTGTGCAATTTTCACAATTTTGTCGAGAGAGAGTATATTTTTTGTGCAAATTGCTTGACATTTTGAAATAAAAGGGCTATAATTAAGTTGTAAAATTCATTTTAAAGGAGAAAATGCAAATGAAAAAGAAAATTTTACTTTTCGTTTTGGCAGTTATGATGGCGCTTGTCGTGTGCGCACAGTTCGTATCTGCTGAAGAAGCTGCTTGCACTGAAGGTTCGCATAATATCGCAAGTGCGGCAGAGATCACAGTAACCAGAGATTCATGGGTCGTTGGTGCGGATCGACTTGTTGACGGCGATTTAACTACTGCTGGTGGTTCAGATCACGGATCAAGAACTACAACTAGAACTTTTGTATGGTCACATCCTCAAGTTCTTTCTAAACTTGTTTTCGTAACAGGTTTGGAAGCTGGCAAGTCAGGTTATATTGGCAACCCGGATCAGGGTGGTATGCTTGTTGATGCTACTGAAGGTCCACAAACACAGGACTTTACTTTCACAGTTAAATTGTATGACGCTGAAGGTAATGAACTCTTGAATAAGAGTTGTCAAATTTCCAATCAAATGGAAGTTGTTGTTGATCTTACAACAGAGAATGTAACAGCTCCTGTAGCTAAGATGGAAGTTATCAATGATAACTTTTGGAATAACAAACAATGCTTCTGGGAAATCGAAACATGGACAACAGGACACGGTTATAAATTCGTTTCCGATTCTGCTACATGTATCGAGGATGGCGTTAAAACATATAAATGCGTAGTATGTGAAGGCGAAACAACTGAGGTATCTAAAGCAACAGGTACACACACATATGAAGAATACACACTTACAGAAGAAGGCGATAAGCACTATCAGATCTGTAAGATAGAAGGTTGTGGCGCTACAACTGAACAAGCTGAGCATACCTACACGGCGGATTGCGATATGCTTTGTGATGTTTGTGGATACGCAACAAGAACAAGCGAAGTTGAACACATTTACGATCATTCTTGCGATAAGGATTGTAACACTTGTAAAACAGTAAGACCCGAAGCAGAGCTCGTTCATACATACGGTGATGAAGAGACTGGTTTGAATCCTGCATGTGATGATACATGTAATGTATGTGGCGACAAAAGAACACCTCCTCACGTTTATGAGTGGGTTTGTGATGCTACTTGCGGCGCTTGTAATTATGTAAGAGAAGTAAATCACACATTTGATAATGAATGTGATACACAATGTAACATCTGTACATACACAAGAGAATTCCAAGGCCATAAATACGATAGCTTTATCGATGGCGAATGTAACTACTGCGGCTTCAAGAGAGACGTTATCACAACAGGTAACTTGACATCTGACGCAGCAGAAAGCGCAATTTCTTATTACGCAACAAAATACGAACAGGCAGTTGACGAAGAGGGTAACCTCGTAGTAGATGAAGAAGGTAAGCCCGTATATGATTTGACTAAACCTCTTCCTGCTGAAGTAGCTCCCGGTGTTGCAGCTGAAAACGCAGCAGCTGGTAAGCTCATGGACGGTGACATAAGCACAAGCGGTATTTGGTCACCCGGTAATGACTGGTACGCGATCGAAACAAACGGTTACGTATTGATCACACTTAAGGAAGCAACAGACGTTCTTTCTATCAAGATCTATGTTGCAGGTAACTGGACCGGTTACAGAGTTGAAGCATTTGATGCTGAAGGCAACGCAGTAATCGATCCTTATAACAACTACGCTAACGATTCTCCTAATGGCGGTACAGCAGCCGGATACATGGTATGGGCTGCTAACTCCTTGGAAGAAGCTAAAGAAGTTAAGACTGTTAAGATCACATCTACAGGTTATAAATGGGGCGATTCCAAGACCATGAAGGTTTCTGAAATCGAACTCAAAGTACACGTACACGCTTACGAAGACATCTGTCTTAGCGAAGCTTGTAAAGACTGCGGCGAAACAAGAGAAGTTCCCGGACATATCTTCGGAGCTGAAAACGCATGTGACGTAATTTGTAACACATGTGGCCAAACAATTGGCGAAACCGACATCGCACACGTATACGACGGTGACACAGTTGACGAAGAGGGCAACCTCGTAATCGGTTGTGACAGATTCTGTAACGTTTGCGGCGACGAAAGAAAAGGCACAGCATCTCACTCCTACGATCAAACAAAGAACGGCATCAACATCTGTTCTGACCTTGATTGTAACATTTGTGGCGAAGCAAGAGAGTCTGAGCACGAGTATGACAACGATTGTGACGCTATGTGTAACAAGTGCGAAACTATCAGAGAAGTAGTTCACACATATAAATTCTCATGCGCAACAGAATGTATGGTTTGCGGTACTCCCAGAACAGGCGAGATCCACCAATGGGCATATACTTGCGATGAGGGCAGAATGTGCGAAGCTTGCGGAGCTACAGTTGAAAACAACAAGTGTATCTACGACAACGCTTGTGATACAACATGTGATGTATGCGGCAACACAAGAACAATAGAAGCAACTGCTCACGTATACGACAACGCTTGCGATACAACATGTAACGTATGCGCTACTACAAGAACAATTACTCATACATACGCTAACGCTTGCGATGCAGCTTGTGACGTATGTGGAGCAGCAAGAGAAGTTCCCGCTCACGTATATGACAATGTATGTGATGCAGATTGTAACGTTTGTACAGCTACAAGAACAGTAGCTCCTCACGCTTACGATAACGCTTGTGACGCAGATTGTAACAACTGCGGTGCTACAAGAGAAGTAGCAGCTCACGTATACGACAACGCTTGCGATGCAGCTTGTAACGTATGCTCTGCTACAAGAGCAGCAGCAGCTCACGTATACGACAATGCATGTGATTCTACATGTAACGTATGCTCAGCAGCAAGAGACGTTAACCACACATATGGCGATTGGACTGTAACAACAGCTGCTACAAAGGATGCTAAAGGCTCTGAGAACCGTACATGCTCCGTATGTAACAATGTTGAAACTAAGGAAATTCCTCAGCTCGATTCTAAAGTTAGCGGCGCTACAGTAGCAGCGATCGTAATCGGTTGTGTAGCTATCGTAGCAGTAGTTGGCGCAGCAGCTTACTACTTCTTCGTTATCAAGAAGAAATCTGTTTAATAACGACCTTTAGATAACAACAATTAGATAATTAAGTGGCTCGGGGTTTATTTTAATAGAGTAAACCCCGAGTTTGCTAAATAAAAGGAACAAGTTAAAGGATTTACGAACATAAGGAGGTATTATTAAAATCATGAAAAGATTTTTAGCTTTCATGCTTGTTTTACTTATGCTCCTTCCTGCTATTGTTGCTTGTAGTGATGAGGAAGCTCCCTCTGACGAAAGCAGCTCAACAAAGCAAGAAGAAACAACGACAAAACAAGATGAAACAACAACAAAACAAGAAGAAACATCAACAAAAGAACCCAATGAAACAACAACAGATGTACCTACTGAAGATACAACAACAGATGTACCTACAGAAGATACAACAACTGAACCCACAGACACATCAACGCAAGAACCCACAGACACATCAACACAAGAAACCCAAAGAGACCCTTACACTACAAAGAAAGATGTTAAGGACACATGGTCAGGTCAAACGCTTAACGTATTGTGCACAAGATACGGTGACACAGCAGGCGCTCCTTGGGGACAGTTCGAGCTTAATCCTGCAGCATATGGCGAAAAGCTCAATGCATCATTTGAAGAACGTCAGGCTATTATCCTTGAAATGTACGGCGTAACAGTTAACTGGGTTGAGGCTCAGATGAACCAGGCCATAACAAATGACCTTACAGAAGCAGCAAATGCCGAAAACGTATCATACGAGATCGGTATTCCTCGTGCTTTTGAAGTGCAATCTCTCTCTACGGTTGTATTCGACATGGGAAATAGCGACTACATTGACTTTACGAACTCCTATTACAGTCAGGTAGCGTATGAGTGTATGACAGTAGCAGGCGTAACATTGTTTGCAGCAGGGGACTTCTCATTCCAGGATGAGCAATTGGCTCATATGCTCTTCTACAACAAAGAGATCCTTGCGACTCTTAACAGCACCATCGACCTCTATGCTCTCGTAGAAAGCGGCAGATGGACATATTCATTGATGGCTAACCTTGCTCGTGGCGTTTCCGGTGACGTAAACGGTAACCATGAACAAGATGATGAAGACAAGTACGGCTTCGCAACGAAGAACGTTACAAGATTCTATCAATATTTCGGCGTAGCTGAAGCTTCCGTTATTGACGGTATGTATCAGCTTACACTTAACGATCCCGCAGTTACAGATATCGTTGCTAAAATAATCGAATGTAATGCAGGTAGCACATGGTGCAGAGTAAGCTGGGGCGGAGATTGGGGCGCAAACATGGGTACAGCGTTCCTTGATAGCCGTATCCTCTTCTACAACGATGCATCACAGGCTCTTGATAACTGGAGCGACATTGAATTTGAGCTTGGCGTATTGCCTTTCCCGAAGCTCAATTCTGAGCAAAAAAACTACTGCGCTCCTGTAAATAACGCACAGCCTACATTCATTTGTATTCCTAAGGTAACAGCTGACAGAGATATGTCCGAGTACTTTATCGACGTTCTTATGTGGACCGGTTCTGAATACGTTATGACCGAGTACTATAATAATATCGAGCTCAAGCTCTCGTCCGACTATGAAAACGATTTGAGAATTCTCAAAGAGCAGATCCATGCTAACATCTTCTATGATGTAGGAGAAATCACATCCGGTTGGGCAGGACTTCTCAGCACAGTAAGAAGCAACGCTCATGCAGACAACAAGGATAGCTTTAATGCTCTCTACCTCGAAAACGAAGGCACAGCACAAACTATTGTTGATTCATGGAACATGAACTGGGCAGCTTACTCAGATGATATGTAATTCTGTTACTTCAATTTGTTTATTAACTAAATAACAAGCGGCTCGAGGTTTATTTTTAATAAATAAGCCTCGAGTTTTGCAAAATAGACCTTTTGAAAAAATCATATAGGAGGCATTGTTAAAACGATGAAAAGATTTTTGGCATTTTTGCTTGTTTTGCTCATGCTCCTTCCTACTATCGTTGCTTGTAATAACGACGATGGTCCTGACGATGAAAGTAGCACAACAAAACAGGAAGAAACAACAACCAAGGTTTCTGACGAAACAACGACAAAAACACCAGATGAAACAACAACAAAAACCCCCGACGAAACAACTACAACCACTGATCCCGACGAAACTACAACGACTGATCCCGGCGAAACTACAACAGTCGATCCCGATGAAACAACAACGACTGATCCCGACGTAACTACAACAGTCGATCCCGACGAAACAACTACAACAGAACCCAGCGTACCTAAGTATTCTACCAAGAACGACCCTAACGATACTTGGTCAGGTCAAACACTTAACGTATTGTGCACAAGATACGGTGACACAGCAGGCGCTCCTTGGGGACAGGTTGAGCTCAATCCTGAAGCATATGGCGACAGCTATAAAAAAGCGCAAGAGGAGCGTACAGCAAAAATTCTTGAAATGTACGGCGTTACTGTTAATTGGGTAGAAGCTCAGATGAACCAGAGCATAATAAATGACCTTACAGAAGCAGCAAATGCTGAAAACGTAACTTACGAGCTTGCTATTCCGCGTGCTTTTGAGGTACAAGCTCTCTCTACCGTTGTATTCGACATGGGAAATAGCGACTACATTGACTTTACGAACTCCTATTACAGTCAGGTAGCATATGAATGTATGACAGTAGCAGGCGTAACATTGTTCGCAGCAGGCGACTTCTCATTCCAGGATGAGCAGCTTGCTTATATGATCTATTACAACAAGGATATCCTTGCGGCTGTTAACGACACCATCGATCTCTATGCTCTCGTAGAAAGCGGCAGATGGACTTATGCAATGATGTCTAACCTCGCTCGTGGCGTTTCCGGTGATGTAAACGGCAACCATGAACAGGATGACGATGACAAATACGGCTTTGCTACAAAGGACGTTACAAAGTTCTATCAGTACTTTGGCGTAGCAGAGGCTTCCGTTATTGACGGTATGTATCAGCTTACGCTTAACTCGCCTAATATTACTGAGGTCGTTTCTAAGATAATTGAATGTAACGCGGGCAGCAATTGGTGCAGAGTAAGCTGGGGCAGATCTGAATCCGGCGGATCAAATATGGGCGTAGCTTTCCTTGATAGCCGTGTGCTTTTCTATAACGATGCTGCTCAGTCTGCAGACAACTGGAGCGATATTGAATTCGAGATCGGTGTATTGCCTTTCCCGAAGCTCAATTCCGAGCAAAAAAACTACTGCGCTCCCGTAAATAACGCACAACCTACATTCCTCTGTATTCCTAAGGTAACATTAGACAGAGAAATGTCCGAGTTCTTTGTTGACGTACTTATGTGGACAGGCTTTGACTATATTATGAAAACATATTATGAAAACTTTGAGCTTAAGCTCTCATCCGATTACGAAAACGATTTGAGAATACTCAAAGAGCAGATCCATGCTAACATCTTCTACGATGTAGGTATGATTACATCCGGTTGGGCAGGACTTCTTGGAACAGTAAGAAGCAACGCTCACGCAGACAACAAGGATAGCTTCAACGCTCTCTACCTCGAAAACGAAGGCACAGCGCAAACTATCATTGATTCATGGAACTTGAACTGGGCGGCTTACGACGACGAGGCTTAAACCAATAAAAGCTTAAATAAAAATCCCGTGTATCCTTGAATGCACGGGTATTTTTTTATTCCCTCAAATATCACCATCAAGCACCCGTTAGGCGAAACCTCACTGTCGTGAGTAAGTATTAAGCTTATACTGCAGCTTGGCGGAAAATGGGTCAAGTGTCTGACGCTTGCGCTTTTTTGTAGCTTTCCATAACCTTTGTTATCTTTTCAGCAAGCTGCAACGAGCGCACGTCGTTTTGCAATGGCAAGGAAACGATCATTCCCATGCCGTATTTTATGATGAGATGATTTGTTTTCACATTATAAGGCTTGTTTTGGAAGCTTAGCTTCTTTTCCTCAGTAACGATTTTAACATCCTTGATTATATCGTAAGGGATCTCGTAAAGATTGTTTCTTGTGTTTTGCGATACCAAGGATACGTTTCTCTCGGTGATATAAAGCTCATCAGCGAGCATATAAACGACCGCCTTTGTGTATTCAGAGGAGCGCAAAGATCCGTCCTTGCTTCTTTTTATCATAACTCCGTCGTTATATTCAAAGCCTTCAATGCTTTCGGGTGTGAGGTGCTTGAGAATACGCTTTTTATATTTGAAATTATCCTCAAGCTTAACGTAAATATTTTTTGTTTCTTCCTTGATGCAGGCGTCGATATCCGCATCACTTGAGCGTCCCGAAATACCGAGCATAAGACATACAAGACCGATCGGTAAAAGTGCAAGTGAGATCACGTACAAAATTCCCCAAGCGAATATGAAAAGTATTGCGCCGCCGACCATAAGACCTATGCCGATATATTTTAAAATGTCGCCCTTTTTAAAATAATTGATATTGTGTTTGATATTCATTAAAATTCTCCTTTACGCGCACCTTAAAGGTACATGTGGCGATCTGCCAAAGCAGATGATGAAACGAAAATGTCTGTGAATGACAAGGCGCGCGCCGTCCTCGTCATGTGATCCTTAGTGCATATTTGCTCCATAGGATCGGTATATCGGAAAATGGCCGGTTTTCCGAGCTTTTCAGAAGCAAGATATCTCTTTCTTCTGTAATCATTTTATCATAGCGTTTTGCGAAAAACAATAACGCGTTAGTTGTAAATATCTCAACTGTAAGTGGAATTATACACGTATATCGAGTATTTTTGAGAAGATCTCTCTGAAAGCTTTCATCTATATAGTCGCAATTCTTTTCAAAAGGTTGGGTAAATTTCCAAAATTCTTTTCGAAATTTTTTATTTTCTGTGAAATAGTGGGGAGAGAAGCCCGCCTTATTTGCAATTTCCTGTAATTACAGATTTTCCTTTGAGCCACCTTGAATGAATTTTATGGCTTTTTCAATTAATGTTTTTTCCATGAAAACATCTCCTTTCTGTGATTACAGTTTATCATGCCGGGTAAATGATTGTCCTTGCAGATTTTATTTTATCAAAAGATTTTTCAAAAATCCCGACTTTTTATGCTAAAACGTGTCGGACTCTCTCCCTCTGAATTTATTCTATCATAAAAGATCGCATCTTTCTTGACAGAAAACGATTTGTTTTAGATGAAATAAACATAGCAGAAAATTCATTTCGAATAATCTTTAAGACACTTTACTATATTTTCAAATCTTTCATCATTACGAATAATATTAAATCTCTTCTCTTCCGAGCGATCAAGCATATAATAACAAGTATTGTGTACTGTATATTCGTGAAAATCGGGATTTGGATAGGGATATTCAATGGTGTTTACAAATATCGAATTAAATGTCCTTCCTCTATCGCTTTCTGCCGATTTTACATCATCAATTGCGTGTTTGCACATTTGTTCAAGAGAATTTAATGTGTCCTCAAGCTTTCCTTGTGCGATTTGATAGGTCGATACAAGATATCGGTTAAATGCCAAGGCGTTATTATGATACATAAAGTCGCCCTCATATATAAGACACATTATTTGATATGCAACCTGATACATTTTTATTTTGTTGTCCCAAGTGCTTTCATCATTTGGCATATCATCACAAAGAATAAGAGAATTGATGCCTTCTGCAAGTGCTCCTGTTAATATATCAATAAAATTTTGATTATGATATACACCCTTACCGTCACCCATACCACAAGTAAAAAGATATTCTCTGCAAGATTTTAGTTCAGGCAATTTATTAGCTATTTCGAAAGCTTTTTCGGAGTTCTTAAATCCTCTTGCATAAAGATGAGTAAGCCCCCAAATGTTACGATATCTTACATTATCCGTTGTGTTTTCATTCAGCAATGAAAGATGAATGGCTTCCGCTTCCTTCATCTTTGATTTGTCGGGATTTTTCTCCCAAAGTGTATCACCCAAACAATTTGCAAGGTTTAATCTTAGCTCATCATCTGACGGATACAAGGAAATCGCATATCGTGCATATTCAAGCTGTTCATTATAATCTCCGACCTCATTAAGCCTTTGGATTTCCTTTTTTATTTCCTTTAGCCTTTCCTCTTTTTCGGATAACTTATATCCAATAAGCTCATCAACCGAGATGTTAAAATAATCAGCAAGAGACGGAAGAAATTCTATATCCGGATAGCATATCTCTGACTCCCAACGGGAAATTGCTTGTGGGCTAACGTATAACGCATTGGCAAGCTGCTCTTGTGTGACATTGTTTTTCTGTCTTAATTGCTTTATAATTGTTCCTATTTTCAAATTCATTTTTTGAACCTCCAAAATTGATTTTGTAAGCTTACAATTACATTATAATGTGTGTTTGGCTAAAAGTCAATTATCTATCTGTTGTTGTTTCTATCAATCATTAGTTGAGTAAGCCGGAGAGATATAAAAACGGACTATTGCATTAAGCAACAGTCCGTTTTGATTAGTTATAATTTAGCAACCGATCGTGTTTATGATGTCGTACATATCCTCGAAGTAAGTGCGGCGCTCAGCACAAAGAGCTTTCATTGATTCAATCTCTTCTGCCGAGAAAGCATCAAGATCGCCGTCCTTCAATTTGTTCTTGAACATTCTGTCAACGATAAGAGCGTATTTTATATCCATAGATGTGATCTTATCGTTTCTTGAGCAGATAACGAGATCGCTCTTTCCTTGAAGAAGAAGGTCAACAGCCTTATCGCCCATAGTCGATGCGAGATTTCTGTCACGAAGAGTGGGAACACCGCCGCGAACAATGTGAGCGGGACGAATAAATCTTGCTTCAATGCCCGTGTTTTCGGGGATTTCTTTTTCAAGAGCCTCGCCAAAAGCAGCGCCCAAGCCTTCAGCAACTACAACTACGAAGCTATGCTGACCCATTTCACGCATTTTTTTCATTCTTGCATAAAGAGCCTCTTTATCAAATGGAATTTCAGCGAGAGCAACACCGATAGCGTTAAGAGCCATACCTGTTTCAAGCGCGATATATCCCGCGTCTCTTCCCATAACCTCGATAATTATGCAACGGGAGTGAGATTCAGCAGTGTCACGGAGCTTATCTCCAAGATCAACGATAGTGTTCATCGCAGTATCATATCCGATAGTGTAGTCGGAAGCGGTAACATCATTGTCAATAGTTCCGGGAATACCGATGCAGGGAATACCTCTTATGCTAAGATCGGTAGCGCCTCTGAATGTTCCGTCGCCGCCAATAGCAACGATACCGTCGATATTGTTTTTCTTACAGGTCTCGATAGCCTTTTGCATACCCTCTTCATACATGAATTCCTTGCAACGAGCCGAATAAAGAATAGTTCCGCCCTTTGATACAATATCGCAAACATCTATTTTTGTAAGAGGACGCAAATCTTCATTTATAAGTCCTGCGTATCCGCCGATTATTCCAACAACCTCAACTCCTCTTGAAAGAGCGGAGCAAGTAACGCTTTTAACAGCCGCGTTCATGCCGGGCGCGTCACCGCCTGATGTAAGTATACCTATTTTTCTAAATTTCTTTTCCATTTTCTATAACTCCTTTTTTAAAAGGTTTATTCTTGAAATTTTTCCATAATATTTTATCATATATAATAAATAAAATCAATAGTTTTTAATTAAATTTTAGATAGCTCATCAATTAAAAGCTGCAAAACCGCTCTGCAAGTCATCTTCCGTATCTCGTTCCTCGAAAGAGAGGGCGAAAAATTAAACAGACGCGAGCTTGCCTTATCCTTATATGCGAAGCCGACATAAACCGTTCCGACAGGCTTTTCGTCAGTTCCGCCACCCGGGCCTGCAATTCCCGTAGTGCTTACGGCAATATCGGTAAAACAAGCCTTTAAAGCGCCCAGAGCCATCTCCTCGGCAGTCTGATGAGATACCGCACCGTAGGAAACCAAGGTTTCGTTCTTGACACCTAATATGGCGTGCTTGACCTCATTGGCATAGGATACAACTCCACCGAAAAAGACCTCGGATGAGCCCGCAATATCAGTTATTGATTTTGCAATAAGACCGCCTGTGCAAGATTCAGCAGTGGAGAGAGTGAGTTTTTTTTCTTTTAAAATTTCTACAACTCGAAAAGCTTGCTCGATCATTATATCACCTCACAAATTCTTTCCTTAATTTTATCATAAATAATCATATAAATGTGAAAAAATCCTTAAAAATTCAGAAAAAATATCATAAAATAAAACTCATACTTGACATTAGTGGTCAAATGTAGTAAAATATATATGTATAAATTTAGAATTATTATTTCAAACAGGAGAATGTTATGAAAAAATTACTTGCACTTATGCTCGCTTTGTTAGTATGCCTTTCGTTTGTTCTCGTTTCTTGCGGTGGAGATGACGATAAAGAAAATGAGTCGTCTGAAACATCTGTAGAAGAAACCACAACACAAGACGAAACAACGACTCAAGATCAAACATCTGACGAATCATCCGATGTGACCTCTGACGAATCATCCGACGAAACAACAACGGCTGGTACACCTGTCGGTGGTGATGATGTAACCTACACACACGAAGACGATACGGAGTTTGATAACATAGTAGAGTTTTAATTGAAAAAGTGAATAAAACCTTCGCATCTGGGAATAATACTCAAAAATGCGGAGGTTTTTATTTATGAAATTTTTTATAACATCATGTCTTTCTATAATAATGTTCCTTTTTTTGTGGACTCTTATTCCCACAGCAAAGGAATGCGAAATATATAATTCAACCATAAGGCTTCACATAATCGCAAATTCGGATAGCGAGGAGGATCAAAATGTAAAGCTTAAGGTAAGAGATGCTATTCTTGATCATATCGGCGCATATGATGCACAAACCAAGGAAGAAGCGCTTGATATGATCGAAAATGACAAGGAAAAAATAATAAAAATAGCGACACAGGTGCTCAAAAACAACGGTTTTAGCGACACAGTCCGCCTCGAAATAGGAAACGAAGCTTACCCTGTAAGAGAATACGATACATTTTCCTTGCCTGCGGGTGAGTATACCTCTCTCAGAGTAATAATCGGAGATGGAGAGGGACAAAATTGGTGGTGTGTGCTGTTTCCTCCTCTTTGCACGGATTATGCGATTGGCTATGATGATGAAGCGTATACCGATGTCGGTCTTTCAAAGGATCAGTATGATCTTATAACAGGCTCTGATGGCGAGTATAAGATAAAATTCAAGCTCCTTGAAATAGCCGCTGAGGCGTTTGGAATGAAGTATTGATTTCAAACACTCCCTGCCGTATATTTTATTCCGTCTTGTCATCAAGACGGAAATTTTCTGTTAGCTATTGAAAAACGGAATAAAAAGTAGTATTATATATAATATAACGACGTAAAATGAAAAAGTAGGGGGAAGTGTCTGTGTTCGGATATGTAAAACCTCAAATTCCCGAGCTTAAGGTGCGCGAAAACGAGCTTTACAGAGCCACGTATTGCGGTCTTTGCAGAACTATGGGAAAATGCACGGGAAAAATGTCAAAGCTCACGCTTAATTACGATTTTGTGTTTCTTGTGCTTTTGAGAAAGGTGCTTGAAAAAAGAACGGGCGAGATAAAAATGCGCAGATGTGTTGCTCATCCGCTTAAAAAAAGACCTATGCTTGAGATCGACGATACTCTTAAATACTGCGCAAGATCAAGCATTATTCTTACGAGAATGAAGCTTAAGGATAATATAAACGACTCTCACGGATTTGCTAAGCTTAAAGCAAAAATAGTGGGGGCAGTGTCGATATTTTTCAAAAAAACCGATAAGGAGCTAAAGCCGCTTGAAGAAAAAACTGCTGATTGCATTTCACGCCTTACCGCGCTTGAAAGGGAAAATTGCGATTCTATTGATGCAGTGGCTTGTATTTTTGGCGAGCTTCTGGCAAATGTGGCTTCATTCGGCTTGGAGGGTGTCGATAAAAGAGTGGCTGAAGAGATCGGATATCATCTCGGGAGATGGATATACGTTATAGACGCCATCGACGATATGGAAAGCGATATAAAAACACAATCGTATAATCCGATAGTAAATTCCTTTGGAAGGGAGCTTTCCGAAAACGATAAAAAACTTTTACATAGCGCCGCTATGCTTGAGCTTGAAGCAATGAGCAAGAGCATTGAGCTTATTGATTTCTCGGCGCACAGAGATGTTGAAGGAATTTTAAAAAATACCGTTTATATCGGAATGATCGCTCAAACGGAAAAAATATTAAAATTAACATCTTGTTAATACAAAACTCTTTACTTATACGCAATTTTGTGATAAAATAAGATGAATAGCAATTATTTTCATTGGAGGAAATAGATGAAAGATCCATATAAGGTGCTTGGGATATCCCCCAACGCAACAAATGAAGAGGTAAAGGCGGCTTATAAAGCGCTTGTAAAAAAATATCATCCCGATAATTATGCCGATTCACCCATTTCCGATATTGCGGAAGAAAAAATGCAGGAAATAAACGAGGCTTACGATGAGATATTACGTCAAAGAGCAGGGGGCTCATCAGGCTCGTCCCGCGGCGGATATCAGGACTCGTCGTATGCGGATATACGTACGCTCATAAATAACGGCAGAGTTGATGAGGCAGATGCGGAGCTTAATAAGATCCCGCAGGGCGAAAGAAATGCCGAGTGGAGCTTCCTTAAGGCTTGTATCCTTACTCAAAGAGGCTACTATTTTGATGCTATGAAGTTTGCCGATTCGGCTTGCAACATGGACCCTATGAATGATGAATACCGTCAGCTTCGCGACAATTTACAGCGCCGTGCAGGTGGATATCAGCAAAATGCTTATAACGGTAATGCGGGCGGATGTAATATGTGTGACGTTTGCTCCGCGCTCATATGCCTTGACTGTCTTTGCAGATAAACGGAGAAGCAAATGAAAAAAACAAGACAACTTACTTTCTGCGCCATTATGTCAGCTTTGGGTATTGTGGTTTTGTATCTTGGCGCGCTTATCAATATTCTTGATCTTTGCGCAGTTCTTATCGCGTCTGTGTTTGTTTTTGTTGTCAGCGAGGAGCTGGGAAATTTAAAAGGACTTGCCGTTTATGCGGTAACGTCGCTTCTTGCCGTGCTTTTACTTTTCTCAATGAATATTTTCATTATGGCAGAATACGTCCTGTTTGGAATGTATCCTATGCTTAAGCGTATATTCGACAAATTCAAAACACCGCTTATGCTCGTATGTAAGGGAGCATATATGGCAGCTGTTTCTATTGGTACGTTGCTTGTGGAAAGATTTTGGCTTGGAAATTTAAGGATATGGTATCTTGAGGCTTTGATAGTCGTTATTACCTTTGCCGCGCTCATACTTTATGACATCGCTTTCAAGCGCGTAGCCGTAATGTATCACGCTCGCTTAAGACATAAGCTGAGAATTGATAAATTTTTTAGTTAAATAGCATAAACTCACGTGCTTTGACGGCGTGAGTTTTGTTTATTCATACGATATTTGCGTAAAAAAGTTGACAAAAAGGTATTAAATATATTAAAATAATATATATAATTATTTATTTATAAAAAACGAGGAAAATAAAATGTTTAAAAGTATGACAGCCTTCGCAAGAGCGAGAGAGACAGTCGGAAGCAAGGATATCACTGCCGAGATAAAATCCGTAAATAACAGATACCTTGACTGTACGGTAAAGATATCAAGACTTTACGGTGCTCTTGAAGATAAGATCAAGCAGTATATTCAGGCAAACGGAGTATCAAGAGGAAAGGTAGAGATACATATAAACGTAGATCTTCTTGAGCAAGAGGGACTTACGATGAACCTTGATACCGCTTACGCAAGATCGTATATAGACGCACTTTATAAATTGCGCGATACGTTTGATTTAAAGGACGATATAACGGTTTGCAGAGTTGCGCAGAACAAAGATATTTTCAACGTAAAGAAGCCCGATGACGATATTGAAAGGGATTGGAACGATATAAAGACCGTTCTTGACAAGGCGCTTGCTGATTTTATTGAGAGAAGAAGCATTGAGGGCGAAAATCTTCTTCGTAACATAAGAGAGAAGATAGAGAATATAAAAGGATATGTAAAGCTCATATCGGCAAACTCCGATAAGGATACTGCCGAATACGCGAAAAAGCTTGAGGAGAGGATACTTAAGTTCCTTGGCGATAATTCCATCGAGATAGATAAGCAAAGAATACTTACAGAGGTTGCAATTTTTGCTGATAAGATAGCTATCGATGAGGAGCTTGTAAGACTTGACAGCCACTTCGACGCTTTTGAGGATATAGTAAAATCAAACGAGCCCGCAGGCAGAAAGCTCGATTTCTTGCTTCAGGAAATGAACAGAGAAACAAACACCATAGGCTCGAAGGCTTCGAATGCCGATACCGCTCATTTGGTAGTGAACATCAAAAACGAGCTTGAAAAAATAAGAGAACAGATCCAGAATATAGAGTGACGCTATGAAATTTATAAATATAGGAAACGGAAATATGATCCTTGACCGCAGAGTTGTTGCGCTGATTTCTCCCGATTCAGCTCCCGCAAAAAGAATAGTTGGAGAGGCAAAGGAGAACGGAAGGATAATCGACTGTACGAGCGGAAGAAGAACGAAAAGCGTTATAATCACCGACTCGGACCACGTTATCTTATCATCCCTATCTGCCGAGAAGGTCGCAAACAGATTAAACGGTCTTGAAGATGACGATAATGGAGATGACGAGTGATGAAAAAAGGAATACTTTTTATAATATCCGGTCCTGCCGGCAGCGGAAAGGGAACAGTAGTAAACGAGCTTATCTCATCTCACGATGAAATAAAGCTTTCAATATCGGCAACGACAAGAAATCCCCGTCCCGGAGAGGAAAACGGAGTTCACTATCATTTTATAACCAAAAATGAATTCGAGACCCGTATTAAAAACGGAGAGATACTCGAATATACAAAATATTGCGAAAATTATTACGGCACTCCGTTAAAGGAGGTAAACGAAGCTCTTGAACGCGGAGAGGATATAATTCTCGAAATTGAAGTAGATGGCGCTATGCAGGTCAAGAAGAAAATGAAGAATTCGGTGACCATAATGCTTACTCCGCCAGATGCCGAAACTCTCGAGAGCCGACTTCGCAATCGCGGAACTGAGACGGATGACGTTATAAATTGGCGTCTTGAGAGGGCAAAGGAGGAAATAAAGCTCCTTCCCGATTACGATTACTCGGTAATAAATGAGGACGGCAAGAGTCAGGAATGCGCAAAAATTATTTACGGTATAATATGCGCTGAGCACTCAAGGACCGAACGCACTAAAGAAATAATAAAAAAATTTATATAAGATAAAACGAAATAAGACAAGGAGTACAAAAATGCTTTATCCACCTATTCAAGAATTGTTAAAACTCTCAACCGATAACGAGGGAAATGAAAGACTTAATAAATATACTCTCGTTATGGCAACCGCAAAATGCGCGCGCATGATAACAAATCAGTGCTTAAAGGAGCGCAAGGAGGCTGAAAGACTCGGAATTGATAAAAAGGACAGAAGATACAGAAAGGAATATAAGGACGAAAAGGCTGTAAGAAGCGCTGTAAAAGAGCTCAATGCAGGAGAATACGAGATTCTTTTCCCCGGTGATGAGGGATATGATGAGGCTATCGTGGATGTTCGCAAGCTCGAAACAGAGATCGAGGAGCTTATATCCGATAAGAAGGAGAGGGTTGACAGGGTAGCCTTCAAGACAGAAACAGCAACCTCCGAGCTTATGAATGCAACAGAGGAATACGAGGGCGAGGAAGCCGGATACGCGGTTTCCGACGAGCCAACAGATATCTGATAAGATAAAAACTAAAATCGGAAGGGGAGAGGTACATGGTAAACGAATGTGTAAGAGTTCATATACTTGATGTGCCTTATCATGCCGACAGAGAGTACGATTATTTCGTTCCCGAATATCTTCGCGACGGGATAAAAATAGGCTCAATGGTAATAGTACCCTTCGGTAAGGCGAACAGGCAAAAGCTCGCCTTGGTCGTCGCTCTTTCCGATTGCTTAAACGAGAGGGGGAGCCTTAAAAACGTAATATCGGTAATGAACGAGTATATCTCTCTTGATGACGAGATGCTCGGTCTTTGCGAGTTTATGAAATCAAATACTCTTTGTACCTGCGGCGATGCAGTGAAGTGTATGCTTCCGACATCTGTCGTATCAAAGGTCAGAGAGCTTTATACTCTTACCGATAAAAGTGAGAGCGCGCCGCTTGAAAATATAAGCCAGCTTTATGAATACATTAAAGCAAATCCCTCTTCGGATATAAAAAAGATAAAGGAAAAATTTAAGGATGCCGATTACGGTATTTCGTTTCTTCTTAAGAATAAATATCTAAAAAAAGAAGTCGTTATAGACGAAAAGGACGGATCGAAATATGAAAATATAGTATCCTTGAAAATAAGCGCCGAGGATGCGCTTGCGCTTTGCGACTCGAAAAAGCTTCGAAGTGAAAAGCATAAGGAGATATTGAGGCTTCTTTGCGAATATCCGTCGCTTTCCGATAAGGATATCTATGAAAGAACCGGCACGCAACGCACTCAATTAAATGCTCTTTGCGAAAAGGAGCTTATAAAAATAGAAAAGGTCCCTGTAATGAGGGATAAGTATCTTTCTGTAAGGAAAGAAAAGGAAGAGCTGAAATTAAGTAAGGAACAGGAAAAGGCTTTTCAGCAGTTAAAATCGCTCTATAACGAAAACGCACCGCGCGCCGCACTACTTTACGGAGTCACGGGAAGCGGAAAGACCAGCGTTATGAAAATGATGATAGATGAGGTCATAAAAAGCGGAAAAAGCGTTATAATCTTAGTTCCCGAAATATCACTGACACCTCAGACCGTATCGGTCTTTTGCGGCTATTACGGAGACAGAGTGGCAGTTATACATTCAAATCTTTCGGCAGGAGAAAGGTTTGACTCTTATAAAAAAATAAAGGACTCGATGGTCGATATAGTAATAGGCACGCGCTCAGCTGTCTTTGCTCCGCTCAAAAATCTCGGAATGATAATAATAGACGAGGAGCAGGAGCATACCTATAAATCGGAAACGAGCCCGAAATATCTGGCGCACGACATAGCAAGATACCGTTGCGCCAAAAATAATGCGCTGATGCTTTTGGCATCGGCAACACCGTCGCTCACGTCCTATTATAAGGCGATGAGCGGAAAATATGCGCTTGTGAAGCTCTCGGAAAGATATGGCGGAGCTACCTTGCCGTCCGTTATTATAACGGATATGCGAAAGGAAAGAGCGCTTGGAAATATGAGTGCTTTCGGAACGAAGCTTGCAAGGCTCGTATCTGATGCGCTCGAGGAAAAAAAACAATCGATACTGTTTTTGAACAGACGCGGATATCATAGCTCACTCGGATGTCAGAATTGCGGAAAAACGATAGAATGTCCGCATTGCTCCGTTGCGCTTACATATCACGCTTATAAAAAAATAGATACCGAGATAACGGCGGAAAACGCTTACGATATAATGAGTAAAAGCGGCGTTCTGAGATGCCACTACTGCGGATATCAGACGAGGGTCAGCGAAAAATGCCCGTCGTGCGGCGAGGGATATTTTGATTATATAGGAATAGGCACGCAAAAGCTTGAAAACGATATATCCCTTCTTTTTGAAAACTGCCGCACCTTGCGTATGGATGCCGATACGACAAGCACGAAATCGTCGTATGAAAATATTCTCGGCTCGTTTTTAAACGGAGAGGCAGATGTGCTTATAGGAACACAAATGGTGACTAAGGGACATAATTTCCCGAAGGTGACCGTTGTCGGCGTAATGCTTGCCGATACTATGCTCTATACGAGTGATTATCGCGCATCGGAGCGTACATTTTCAATGCTCACTCAGGTAATAGGCAGAGCAGGCAGAGCCAAGGACAAGGGAATTGCCGTTATACAGACAAATTCCCCCAACGATACCACGATACAGTTCGCCGCCGAGCAGAATTACGATGCGTTTTATAAAAACGAGATACAAATAAGAAAATCATATCTTTTCCCGCCGTTTTGCGATATCGCGGTGCTCACAGCCTCAAGCGAGAGCGAAAATTGCGTAAATGAGTGCGTAAACGGTGTTATGGAAATGATTAAGAAATATTTTAATGAGGATCTGGCGGCTATCGTTTACGGCCCGTTTGAAGCACCGATATATAAGGCTCAGGGAAAGTACAGAAAGCGGATCATAGTCAAATGCAGGCTCATAAAGGAGCTAAGAGATATATTTGCAAGAATTCTTTGTGAGTCTGCAAAAAGCTTTGATAAAGCGCGCCTTTCGATAGATTTTAACCCGTCTACATTATAAATTCAGGAGGAAGCATGGCAATACTTAAAATAGTTAAAGAGGACTCAAACGAAGGATTTTTGAGAAAAAAGAGTCGTGAGGTCACTGAGATAACACCGAGAATAAATACTCTTATCGATGATATGATTGAAACGATGCGTAACGCAAACGGCTGCGGTCTTGCGGCAGTTCAGGTCGGCGTTTTGCGCAGAATAGTAGTTATCGAAACGGAGGATGACGGACTTTTCGTCTTTATAAACCCCGAGATAATAGCAAAAGCGGGTGAGCAGGAGGGAGCAGAGGGATGCCTTTCGCTTCCGGGAAAATGGGGAATTACCAAGCGCCCGATGTATGTGACAGTACGCGCTCTTGACCGTAACGGCAAACGAATAGAAGTAAGAGGAGAGGGACTTCTGGCAAAGGCGATGTGCCACGAGCTTGATCATCTTGACGGAATTTTATATACGGATAAGGTTATTCGTATGCTTGATGAAGAGGAAATACAATGAGAATACTTTTTATGGGTACACCCGATTTCGCGAGAATACATCTTCAAGCGATATACGAGAGCGGTGAGCAGATAGTCGGAGTCGTAACAACACCCGATAAGCCGAAGGGCAGAGGAATGGTGCTGACACCAAGCGATGTGAAAAAATACGCGCTGGAAAAGGGGCTTAAGGTATATCAGCCGGCAACCTTGAAAAACGGAGCGTTTGAGCAGACCTTAAAGGAGCTTGATCCCGAGCTTATAATAGTTGTGGCATACGGTAAGCTTTTGCCCGAATACGTTCTTGAATATCCCAAGTATTGCTGTATAAACGCACACGCATCGATACTTCCGAAGTACCGCGGAGCAGCTCCTATGCAAAGAGCCATAATCGACGGAGAAGAAAAAACGGGAGTTAGCATTATGCGTATGGATGCGGGCCTTGATACGGGAGATGTTATTACGGTTAAGGAAATAACGATAGAGAAGAACGATAATTTTGAAAACGTTCATGATAAGCTCGCCGTAGCGGGAAGCGAAGGAATATTGGAGGCTATAAAGCTTTTCAAGGATAATAAAGCCACCTACACGAAGCAGGACGGTAACTTCACTTACGCCGAAAAAATAACCAAGGAGGATTGCTATATCGGCTTTGACAAAGCTTCCTTGGCGATACACAACAAAATAAGAGGACTAAGCCCGATACCTCTTGCGTTTACAAAAACATCGGACGGTAAGCTTTTAAAGCTTGTTAAAGCGCACATTTCCGATAAGGACGCGGATGCTAAGGTCGGAGAGGTAATAGCACTTGATAGCTCTATTCACGTAAAATGCGCAGAGGGCGCGATAGCGCTCGATATAATAGTTCCCGAGGGTAAGGGGAAAATGAATGCAAAGGACTATATAAACGGACGCAAGATATCGCTTGGCGATATTTTGGGATAAAGATCAAGGAAAGGAAAAAGGTATGGACAACCCAAGAAAAATGGCGCTCGCTTCACTCGTTAAGGCGGATAGCGTATCGAGCTTTTCAAATATTGAGGTCAGCTCCGTAATATCAAGATCGAAGCTTGAGAAAAACGATGCCGCTTTGTATACTGCGCTTTATATGGGTGTTACCGAAAGACTTCTTACGCTTGATCATATAATATCCTCATATTCAAAAACACCGATCGAAAAAATAGACACAGAAACAAAAAACGCGATACGTCTCGGACTGTATCAGCTTTGCTTTATGGACAAGATACCCGATTATTCCGCAGTTTCGGAAACCGTGGAGCTTTGCCCGAAAAGATCGAAGGGCTTTGTCAACGCGATTTTGAGAAGCTTTATAAGAGATAATAAAAAAATATCTTATCCAAATGATAAATGGAAGGCGCTTTCACTTAAAACATCGATACCTGTGGCTGTTTTAGATATATTTAAGAACTCTTACGGAGAGGGAACGGCTAAAAAAATAGCTATGTCATCCTCTTTCAGAGAGGGTATCTCGCTAAGAGTGAATACGCTTAAGAATACGACCGAGGAGCTTTGTAGGCTGCTTGATAATATCGGAGCTGAATATACGGTGAATAAATATTGCTCCGATATAGTCAAAACCAACGCCACGGTAACGCAACTAAAGAATATTATCGACACAGGGTGCGCCTTCGTTCAGGATACCGCATCACGTATCACGACTAAAATATTCGGAGCAAAATGCAAAGAAAGCGTGCTTGATGCCTGCGCCTGTCCCGGCGGAAAGAGCTTTTCCGTGGCTATCGATATGAATAACGAGGGCGAACTGATATCCTGCGATCTTCATAAGAACAAGCTCTCGCTCGTTGAAAACGGTGCAAAGCGCTTGGGTATAAATATAATAACAACGAAAGAGCAAAACGGCAAGAGCTTCGTTCCCGAATTTGAAAAGCATTTTGACAGAGTGCTCTGCGACGTTCCTTGCTCAGGACTTGGCGTAATATCAAAAAAGCCCGATATAAAATATAAGGACGTAGCTTCGATATACGCTTTGCCGAGCATTCAATACGAGATTTTGCAAAATTGCTCGAAATATGTAAAAGTGGGCGGAGAAATAGTATATTCCACCTGCACGCTTAATAAAAAAGAAAACGAGGACGTAGTAAGAGCCTTTCTTGAAGGCAACGACTCATTTGAGAGCGTTGAATTTGAGCTTGACGATATTAAATCAAGTGGCGGAATGTATACGTTTTTTACACATATAAACTCAACCGACGGATTTTTCGTTGCAAAAATGAAAAGGGTTAAATAATGAAATACGATATTTTATCTATGACGCTTCCCGAGCTTGAGGAGCTTATTTTGAGCCTTGGCGAGCCGAAGTTCCGCGCAAAGCAGATATATGGCTGGATAACGAAGGGTGCGTGGGGCGAGGAAATGCGAAACATACCTAAGTCTTTGATCAAAAAGCTTGAGGACGTGTGCGAATTTCGCTTGCCTAAAATAAAATTAAAGCTTGAATCAAAGCTCGATCCCACAAAGAAATATCTTTTTGAGCTTATTGACGGAGAATGTATTGAAAGCGTGTTTATGGAATACGCCCACGGCAATACATTATGTATATCTTCACAGGTCGGATGCCGTATGGGGTGCAAATTCTGCGCTTCCACCATTCTTGGCAGAGTAAGAGATCTTGCTCCTTCAGAAATGCTCGGACAGATAATCGCCGCCGAAAAGGATACGGGAAAAAGAATATCAAATGTCGTTATGATGGGAATTGGCGAGCCGCTTGACAATTACGCTAACACCGTAAAATTTTTAAGGCTTGTAAGCTCTCCCGACTCTCTTAATATAGGCTTAAGACATATATCCGTATCGACCTGCGGTCTTGTCGACAGGATAGATGATCTTGCAAAGGAGGATCTGCCGATAACCCTTTCAATCTCGCTTCACGCCTATGATGACGAAACACGCTCCTCTATAATGCCGATAAATAATAAATACAGCATAGACGAGTTGCTTTGCGCGTGCGAAAGCTATTACCAAAAAACAGGGAGAAGGATCTCCTTTGAATATACACTCATAGCAAACAAAAACGATACCGAAGAGGGTGCGTATATGCTTGCTAAGGTGCTGAAAAAATATATAAGATCTACACCGCACGTGAATCTTATACCGCTTAACGAGGTTGAGGAAACTAAGCTTCACACCTCTAAAAACGTAAATAATTTCAAAAATAAGCTTATCTCGCTCGGGATAAATGCGACCGTACGCCGTAAGCTCGGCTCGGATATAAACGCATCGTGCGGACAGCTAAGACGACAATCTCAAAAGGAGTAACATATGATTTGTTCTGGAAATACCGATATCGGAATGAAAAGAGAATCCAATCAGGATACCTTTGTCTTGAAAACATATTCCGAAAAAACCTGTCTTTGTGTAGTGTGTGACGGTATGGGCGGAGCTAAGGGTGGCAAGGAAGCCTCGAAGATAGCCGCTGAAAAATTCGTTTCCGTAATAGACGATTTTATCTCTCCCTACATAGGAAGAAAAGACAGAAATCTTCACTCAAACGATATAAAGGACGCGCTTATCGATGCTGTCGATCAGGCGAATAACGCAGTGTATCAGTATGCCCTTGATCATTCGAGCATGAAGGGAATGGGAACTACCTTGGTTGCCGCGCTTATAATAAACAGAACCGTCTTTTCCGTAAACGTCGGAGATAGCCGTATGTATTTTATGAAGGGCTCGAAGATAAAGCAGGTCACAAAGGATCATTCCTACCTTCAGTACCTTCTTGATATGGGTCAGATAAGCGAAAAGGACGCATCGAGCTTTCCTAATAAAAACGTGATAACAAGAGCAGTTGGAACGGAAAGCAGTGTGAGAGCTGACTTCGTAAAGGAAAACGTTTCCGAGGGCGCATATGTAATGCTCTGTACTGACGGACTTACAAACCTTGTAGATAACGAAACCATAAGGGGAACGGTGATCGACGATCAAAGTAAAAATCTCGATCAGATAAAGCTTTCTCTTAAGATACGCAAGCTTATTGATACGGCAAACAAAAACGGCGGAACAGATAATATAACCGCTGTAATAGTAAAGCTTTAAGGAGGCATTGGGATGGAAAAAACTAAAGAACTCCGTGAAAAGTATGAACAGCTCGAGGGGGAGACCTTAGGTGAAAGATACGTTATAGAAAAGCTTATAGGAATAGGCGGAATGGCTGTCGTATTTCGCGCAAGAGATACATATATAAACGACAATACCGTTGCTATAAAGATGCTCAAATCCGATATCGCTTGCGATACCGTTATGGTAAAGCGCTTCAAAAACGAATCAAGAGCAGAGCTTATGCTCAAGCATCCGAATATCGTTACCGTGCACGATGTGTCCGTAAAGGGCGAGCTTAAGTATATGGTAATGGAATACGTTTCGGGAATAACCCTCAAAAAATACTTAAAGGCAAAGGAAGGACCTCTTTCCTTTGACGAGCTAATGAGCTATACTATTCAGATACTCAAGGCTCTTAAGGCAGCGCATGAAAATAATATAATACATAGAGATATCAAGCCGCAAAACGTAATGGTGCTTAAAAACGGACTTATAAAGGTCATGGATTTCGGAATTGCAAAGCTTCCGAATGCTGAAACCGTTACAATGACCGATAAGGCAATAGGAACGGTTTACTATATGAGCCCGGAGCAGGCAAGCGGAAAGGAAATAGATCCGAGAAGCGATATATATTCTCTCGGAGCTATGCTTTACGAGCTTGCAACAGGCGAGCTTCCGTTCAAGGGAGATAGCCCAGTGTCCGTAGTTTTGAGGCAGATAAATGAAAAGCCCGTTGCTCCGAGAGAGATAAATCCTGACATTCCCGTCGGACTTGAACAGATAATCCTCTGTGCGATGAGCAAGAAGCCGACGGATAGATTTGAAAATGCAGAAAAGATGCTCTCGTATATGAAGCAGCTTCAAAAGAATAAGAAGATCAAATTTGATCAGCTTCCGTGCAGAAGCACGTTTTCAAACCTTATGGCGTCAGTGCGTAGGGTATTTAAGGGACATAAGAACAAATGATCTTAAAAGGAACTGTAATAAGAAGCGTCGGCGGGCTTTTCGGAGTGCGTCTTGACTCGGAATTTGTGGGCAAAACGGAAATTGAAGCGCGTGCAAAGGGCGCATTCAAGCACGAAAAAATAACGCTTCTTGCGGGCGACAGAGTCGATGTTGACGCAAACGAGCACGATGAATTTTATATATCGAAGATACACGAAAGAAAAAATTCGCTTATCCGTCCGCCTCTTGCAAACATAGATGTGCTTTTTGTCGTCATATCGTGCGTAAGACCTGCTCCTGTATTGGAGACAGTGGACAAGCTTATCTGCATAGCGGAAAAAAATTCGATAGAGCCTGTTATAGTTATAACGAAATCCGATCTTGATAAGGATTTTGCTCAAAGCACTAAGGAAATATACGAAAAGAGCGGCTTTACCGTTTTTGTGACCTCGTCCGAGGACGGTTGCGGCTGTGATGAGCTTTTGGAGTATCTTAAAAAGACGTCTCGGGAGAGAGAAACTATATTCGCTTTCTCAGGCGCATCTGGCGCAGGAAAAAGCACGTTTATAAATAAAATATTCCCATCCCTGCAGCTTGAGGTCGGTGATCTTAGCAAAAAGCTTGAACGCGGTAAAAACACGACAAGAAAGACCGAGCTTTTTGCACTCGATAAATTGACAGGCGAGCAGTCAAAGGGATATCTTGCGGACACACCGGGCTTTTCGCTTCTTGATTTTGAAAGATTTGACTTTTTCGATCTTGAGGATCTTGTGTATACCTTTAGAGAATTTTCGTCATCGATAGGAAAGTGCAGATATACAAAGTGCTCTCATACCAAGGAAGAGGGATGCGATATAATAGCCAGAGTTAAAAGCAAGGATATACCAAAGAGCCGACACGAAAGCTATAAAGCACTTTACGAGGTACTTAAAAACAAACCAAGATGGAAAAAGTAACGAAAAATAAAAATCTCCATATTATGTAGTAAGACTGCTTTATAGGAGTTTTTTATGAAAATTGTTATTGTTAAATCACCTCGGTTCATAAAACCGATACTAAGAAAAATTTTTAAAATAAAAAAATAAGAATAGCCGTTGCACTAAAATGCACTCAAATAAAAATTGAGCTTGCTTAGGTGATGCAACGGCTATTTTTAATATTTGTTTTTTGTGCATTTTGCACAAAAATGTCGGGGGGGGGGCAATATTTTTGTGCAAAATCACTTGACAAATAAAAAATATAATAATATAATTAAATTAATACCACTATACAAAATAAAAGCAATTCAATTTGAAGAAAGATAAAGGAGTTTACTATGAAAAAGAAATTACTGTTCGTTAGCTTAATAGTCATTCTTTTCGTTTGCACTTTTGCAATTTCGTCAAATGCAGCACTTATCCCGCTTGATAGCGATCCGGGACTTGATTGTGACGAAAGTCTTGTTTCTACATTTGATTACGATGAGTTTAATAATTCCACAAGAGAGGACAAAACATCAAGAGCTGTTTTGACTGACGGAACAAACTATTATGTATTTCCCGCATATTATTTCGTTGGCGGAGGTCAATATAGTTACAATTTTGACAATCTTAATAATGCAATTAAGGCTGAAACAGGATCTAGCACAAATATGTTCTCGGATATGAAAGCACATCTTGTCCGTATTCAGCTCCCTTCGTATGTAACATCTATTTCCAGCCCGAAATTTGAAAATCACACATTGCTTAAAGAATGTATTTTCTCAGAAAATTTCAGGCAAATTACATCTCAAGATGCTTTTGGCGGATGCACGGCATTAGAGCATATTTCGTCGATAGAAAACTTCACTGCAATCGGTATAGCGACCTTTACCGGATGTACAAATCTTGAGGTTGATATAGTATGGCCAAGTGCAATAACATCTGTTCCTGCGAGAGTGTTTCAAAATTGTAAAAAAATAAAATCAATTACATTTTCTGAGGGTCTTACTTACGTTGGTGAAAAAGCGTTCCAAAATTGTAACGCGATCACCGAGTTGATAATGCCAAATTCCTTTAAAGAGGCAGGAAAGCATGCGTTCGGTAGTATGGTTAATCTTAAAACACTTAATTTTGGTGCAGGATTCACTACATTTTCATCAGGCAATTTTGACTACGAAACTACACAAGGATCAAGTAATTTAAAATATGTATATCTTCCTGCAGGAATATATGAAAATGTTTCTACATTGGAAGTAGGCTACGGCAGACACATATTCGGAGCAGGAACAAACGTATCATTCTTCTTTACAGGTGATGCTGAAGAGGCACAGAACTTAAAGGATCATTTCGCGAAAATAGGTAATAACGCTGTATTTGCCAACGCAACTCTCGTTGAATATGATCCCGAACAAGATTATACAGGCTATGCAGACGCTCTTGGCTATAGCATAATCGTTTACGACTATAATCTTTGCGAAGCTTTCTATAACAGCGTTCACACAGATACAGACAAGGACTGCTCAACTGAGGACAAGTGTGATAGATGCAAAGAAGTTACTTGCGTAGCTCATACATCTAAAATAGCTATTTCTTATACTAATTTTGGAGAAAAGGGCAAAAAGAGCATTACCTGCGATTATGATAACTGTAACGGAAAATCAACCGTTGATGCAGATCCAATCTTTACAGCTGAAGGCTACTCGGTAAGAGAAGACGGTAAAGCGCTCCTTGGCGGATACAAGATAGATACAGAAGCTCTTAAGGCTTATAACGCCGCAAATAACACTAAGCTCACATACGGTATAGTAATGTCAAATGCCGCAAATGTAGAGTTTGACGGAAATAACGCATACGTAGGCGGAAAAGGTGTAATGGTTTCAGAAAACAGCGAAAGCTATTCGACTGTAAAATATACGATAAGCGGATTTAGTAACACAGAAGCGCTTGTTGACCTCGATCTTGTTATAACGCTTTACGTTGTTGACGGAAATAATAACATGAGCTTTGTTCAATCGGATACGTCACTCAAAGGAGCAAATGCGGATATAAACGGCGTAAATGTAGCACTAAATGTAGTATCGTTAAGATATATAGCCAATAAAACACTTGAGGAAGACGATACTATAAACAATGAGGAAAATGCAACCTACAAAGCTGTATTGGAGGCTATAAAGAATACTCCCATAACTACAGTTCCTACTTCAACAGACGAACAATAAAATAAACAAAAAGGCTGTCGCATTATGGTCGTACCCTAAAGAACAGCTTTGAAAGAATACGGTATATCTCGAAAGAGGTATGCCGTCTTTTTGTATTCACAACTGCAGTGCTTGTCAAAAAAAGATATTGTTGATCTACACTTTTTCTCGGAAGGTTATTTATCTATATAAATTACTTCGAATGTATTTACAAATTTTAAAAGATGTGTTATAATAAAAAAGCCAAACAAAACTTAATATGAAGTACTAAAAGAAAACTCGCTATTTTTATATAGGGAGCCTTATGTCCTTTTCTTGTTTACTGCCATTTTAGAATTTGGTAAAAACGCAAATTTCGCTTTGGTGGTAACAAGGAGTTTTCTTTGTGCTTCTTAAGTTTTGTTTGGCGACAATTGGAGTTTGCGTTTTTCGGTGCGTGGCTTCGGTTACGCACCTTTTTGTATAATGGAAACCACGTGCCGATTTGTGCTTTTCTCGGAACGTAATTTTATAAATTTCTCGGATAGTATTTACAAAACTAAAAAATAATGATATAATAAAGGCGCCAAACAAATTTCATAAATCAATCATAGGGATATTTCTCTTTTTTTGAAAAGGGTGAATTATACCTTTTTTCTGTGCGCACAATCATCGTATGAATTTAGCAAAAACGCGAATTCCGTCGGTGATTGTGTAAGGAGTATCCTTTTGATTGCTTGAAATTTGTTTGGCGACAATTGGAGTTTGCGTTTTTCGGTGCGTGGCTTCGGTTGCGCACCTTTTTTATATGCTGATAGGGGGATATATGAGCAAGAATATTAAAAAAAGAGTAACAGATATTACACTTATGCCCGGGGAGCCTACCGTTTGTCTTGGAAACGGAGAGCAAGGCTTTGAATGTTGTTGCGACGAGTGCGACTATTATTTGCTTTGTTTTCCCGAATTTGATCCAAAAAGCAAA
>JAFTXO010000047.1 GCA_017461765.1 Clostridia bacterium
ATCCACTGCGTATGCGAGGTCAAGATCGTCTGTGAGCTGGCTCACAAGGGATCGACCGAAGCACAAACCGAAGGTTTGCTACCTCTG
The DNA here is from genome assembly GCA_017461765.1 of Clostridia bacterium. GTDB lineage: Bacteria > Bacillota > Clostridia > Oscillospirales > CAG-272 > RGIG2000. Next base: position 88 of record JAFTXO010000047.1, read on the forward strand.
AATAAATTGTAACATATAGTTCTCTTTGAAAAAATTGTGACTTGTTACAATTAAATACGCAGCTAAAGAGAAGAGGCTCGGAAAACGAAGTTTTACGAATCCACTGCGTATGCGAGGTCAAGATCGTCTGTGAGCTGGCTCACAAGGGATCGACCGAAGCACAAACCGAAGGTTTGCTACCTCTGAATAAATTGTAACATATAGTTCTCTTTGAAAAAATACATTGGAGAGATGCGCAAATGTTAAATTTGCTTATTAAGTATATCATAATATTTTAATTTTATCAAGGCTTTTTTAAAAAAATCTTTTCAAAAAGAAAATAGCGGATATTATCCGCTATTTTGCCCGCCGAGCCGTGTAAGATAATGATTTGCGCCCCGTAATTCCAGGGTGGTGTCCTCATAGTGCCTTAACTGCTTCCAACGTCCTCTTTTCCTGTCCGACTTTCGTCTCATTAAGAGAGGAGAAAGAGGGAGGCCTGCAAACCGACACAGGATATCAGACTCCAATTAATGCTTGTAGGTCGAATTATATATCTTATCACGCACTAAGCAGGTCGAAATTATTCGTTATCGTAATCGATAGCGTCAAGCCTTTGATCGAAAATTCCGGCTATTTTTTCAAGCTCCTTGCCCTCTACCGAAATAAAGAGCTCGTCTTTTTTTCCTGAGCTTTCTTTTCTTAAAACGAAGTACTGAGTAGATACGGGAACGACGGCGACATAGCTCTTACCGTCTGTCGATATCTCGTCGATTATCTCATAAAGCGTATCAACACCGTTTTCGTCTGTTAATGTTATATATTTTTTACTCATTATTATCCCCAATCGATCTTTCGGTTTCGTTTATAGTGCCGCCAAACAGCTTAACTACGATCGCTTGTCTTGTCGCATACGTTTCCTCGACAAGAGCATCGAAATCGAGCTTCCTTTCTTCCTCAAGCACCTTTTCAAGCTCGGGACGTGTGCGCGGATGTCTGGGGGTAAATACAGTACAGCAATCCTCATACGGTAGTACAGATGTTTCGTAAGTCCCGATCTTTCTTGAGATCGCGATTATCTCCTCTTTGTCCATACCTATGAGCGGACGGTAAACGGGAATATCGGAAAGAGAGTTCGTTACGTTTATTGCCTTCATAGTCTGGCTTGCCACCTGACCGAGACTTTCGCCTGTTATTATAGCGTCACAGTCATAATCGTGCGCGAGCTTTACGGAGATCGCCATCATGTAACGTCTTAAAAGCAACGTAAAATAATCCTCGTCGCAATTGTCACGGATAAGCTCCTGAATATGAGTAAGAGAGATCACGTGAACTCTGATCCTCATAGTGTAATCGGTAAGAATCTTAGCAAGCTCCAAGACCTTTTCCTTTGCACGCTCCGAGGTATAGGGAAAGCTTTCAAAGTGGATAGCCTCAAGCTGAACACCGCGCTTTGCCATCATAAAGCCTGCAACGGGAGAATCAATTCCGCCCGAAAGGAGCAAAAGTCCTCTTCCGCTTGAAGCATAAGGAATACCGCCTGCACCCTTTTCCTGTCCTGCGTGGATGTATGCGTACTTTTCACGTATCTCGACGCAAACAGTTATTTCGGGGTCTTTTAAATCAACCTTTATCCTTCCGCCCGTAGCCTCTAATACCGCAGCACCGACCTCGCCCGCGATCTCGGGAGAGCCGAGCGGAAAACGCTTATCGGAGCGCTTTGCCATAGCCTTGAAGGTCTTGTATCCCAAAAGCTTTCTCGGTATATAGTCTTTTACGATTTCAAGGATCTTATCCATATTTTTTTCACAAACGGCAGCCTTTGTAATTCCAACAAATCCGAAAACGTGCTTGGCTTGCTCAAACATCTCGTCGATAAGCTCGCAGCTTTCCTCGTCATCGGGCTCTATAAAGACCGTGCTTTGTGCATAGTAGATGCTGAAGCTTCCGATACGCTTTGCGCGTCTGCGGAGCTCCTTCATCATCTTAGCTTCAAAGTCGGAGCGGTTAGCACCTTTTAATATAACCTCTCCGTATTTACATAAAATAACTTCCTTCATCTTGTCTGTCCGTCGCCTTTAATAATATACTTTGTAGTCGTAAGAGCATCAAGTCCCATAGGACCTCTTACGTGCAATTTCTGAGTTGATATACCGATCTCAGCTCCAAAGCCGAACTCTCCGCCGTCTGTAAATCTTGTCGATGCGTTTACATAAAGCGAGCAGGAGTCGATTGATTTGGTGAAATAGTCTGCGTTTCGTGCATTTTCCGTTATGATAGCCTCACTGTGACCTGTCGAGTATTTTCTTATATGCTCGCAAGCCTCGTAAACACTTGATACCACCTTGCAGGAAACGATATAATCGTCGTATTCCGTATCAAAATCCTCATCTGTTGCTTCGTCAGCGTAGGGAAGTATCTCACAGCCCTTTGGACAAGCGCAGAATTTAAGATCGTATTCTCTCGTTTCGTCGTAAAATCTCGTTAGAAATTCCTTGGCAACGCTCTTGTGAACCAAAACCGTTTCAATAGCATTGCAAACCGACGGACGCGAGCATTTTGCATTGATCGCAACATCGATAGCCATATCGAGATCCGCATCCTCATCAACGTAAAGATGGCAGTTACCCGCACCTGTTTCAATGATCGGAACCTTTGCGTTTTCAACTATATTTTTGATAAGTCCCTTTCCGCCTCTGGGAATAAGAACATCAACATATCCGCGCATTTCCATAAGAATATTCGCACTCTCTCTTGTGGTATTCTCGATAAGAATAACGCAATCCTTATCAAAGCCCATCTCCTCAAGCGAGCTTCTTATTATATCGACGATACATTTGTTTGAATTTATAGCCTCCTTGCCTCCGCGAAGGATAACGCTGTTTCCGCTCTTTAAGCAGAGAGAAGCGGCATCGGGAGTAACATTCGGGCGAGCCTCATAGATCATTGCAACGACGCCGAGAGGAACTTTTATTTTGTTTATCTCAAGACCGTTCGGACGGGTAAATATCTCGCCGCTTCCTATAGGATCAGGCAACGAAGATATTTTTATTATTGCCTTCGTTATATCCTTGATCCTTGTCTGCGTGAGAGTAAGACGGTCGATAAGCGCCTCTGACATTCCGCTTGCGCGCGCGTTTTCAATATCAAGGCTGTTTGCATCGATAATTTTATCGGAAGAATTTAAAATGTTTTCAGCGATCTGAAGCAAGATATCGTTTCTTTCCTTTCCGCTCGTAATACCGAGGGAGAGGGAAGCCTTTTTGCTTCTTACGCATATATCTTTAATATATTCGTAAAGCTCCATATTAGTCCTTTCTTGCGGCAAAATAAGTTCCAACGTGCTTGCCGTCGAGTATTTGATAAAGGATAAACGGATCCTGACCGTTTATTATAAGCATAGGTATTTTGTTGTTTGAAGCGATCTCGGCAGCCTCTATCTTTGCTACCATTCCGCCCGTTCCTCTTGCAGTGCCCGCACCGCCTGCGCAGGCGCGGATCGTATCGTCTATTTTATCAACCCTGTCAATAAGCTTTGCATCGGGATTCTTTCTTGGGTCTTTATCATAAAGACCGTCGATGTCGCTGAGGTTTATGATAAGATCTGCTTCGCTTGCGATAGCAACATAAGCAGATAGCGTATCGTTACCGCCGAATTGCATCTCCTGACTTGATATCGAGTCGTTTTCGTTTACGATCGGAATACAGCCCATCTTAAGAAGCGAGAAAAATGTATTCTTCAAATGCAAAAGTCTGTTTTCGTTTTCTACGACATCCTTTGTCATAAGGATCTGAGCAACCGTGTGACCGTAAAGGGAGAAGCAGCTATCGTAAATTCGCATAAGCTGGCTTTGACCTACTGCCGCGCACGCTTGCTTTAAAGCGAGAGTAGAGGGATACTCCGAAAGAGCAAGACGCGCATATCCCGCGCCGACAGCTCCCGAGCTTACCATTATGACCTCGTGTCCCGCATTTTTAAAATCGGATATCGTGCGAACGAGCGCTTCGATCCTTCTTAAGTTAAGAGATCCGTTTGAATATGTAAGAGTGGATGTACCTATTTTGACCACTATTCTTTTGCAATTGTTGATAAAACTCATTATAATTCTCCAAAAAAATATTAAAAACTACCTTGATAAATTTTAAGTTGTAATATATAATATTATTATACCTATACAATACTTAAATTTCAAGAGTTTTGCAAGGATTTTAAGTTTTTAACGAGAAAAAATCGGAGAAAAAGACGATGAAAGAAAAAATTTATGTAGAAATAGCGGGAATAAGACTCGGTATTGTGTCTGAGGAGGGCGGAGAATACGTTGAAAGCGTTGCAAAGGCAATCGACGAGAGAATAACCTCTATGGTGAAAAAGAACAAAAACTGCTCTATTCTCGAAGCCGCTTTATTCTGCGCTATGGATTCGCATAGCAGAGGAGAGGCTGATAGCAAAAAGGTTAAGAACCTCGAAGCGCAGGTTGCTCTTTATCAGGCGCACGTAAACAGACTTAAGAAGGAAAACGAGGAGCTTCGTACAAAGCTTGCAAGCCATGAATAATAAACACACCCCGGAGCTTTTGTGCCCGTGTGGAGATAAAGCCTCGCTCCTTGGTGCGATCAGTGCGGGAGCTGATGCCGTTTATCTCGGGCTTGATATTTTCAATGCGAGAATAAGAGCAGACAACTTCACCCTTGATAATGTGAGTGAGGCAATTTCACTGTGCCACGCCCACAGAGTCAAGGTTTTTGTTACTTTGAATATTGCGATCTACGAAAGAGAGATACCTCTCCTTTTGGAATATGCTTCAAAGCTTTGGGAGCTGGGAGCTGACGCGCTTATTGTATCGGATCTCGGGGTTATAAGTCTTTTAAGAAAGAAATTTCCCGATTTTGAAATACACGCAAGCACACAGTGTACCGTTCATAATCTTGACGGAGCGGAGCTTCTTTATAAGATCGGATGTAAGCGCGTCGTTGTGGCAAGAGAGCTTGATAAGGAGAACCTTTCATATATAAAAAGCAACACATCAGCCGAGATAGAAGCATTCATTCACGGCGCGCACTGTATGTCCGTTTCGGGACAGTGCCTTATGAGCTATGCTCTCGGCGGCAGAAGCGGAAACAGAGGTGAGTGCGCTCAGCCCTGTCGCTTGCCGTATTCTATAAATAAAAAGCAAGGCTATGCTTTGAGCCTTAAGGATATGTCTCTTGCGTCACACCTTAGCGAGCTTTCGAAAATCGGCATAGATTCTCTTAAAATAGAGGGCAGAATGAAAAACGACGCGTACGTGTACGGCGTAGGCAGTATATACAGACGCTTGCTCGATAGCGGAAAAGATGCAAATAAGGACGATATACGCACACTTGGCGCACTCTTTTCGCGTCAAGGCTTTACTGACGGATATTTCAAGGGGAGCATAGATTCGTCAATGCTCGGTGTGCGTTCCGATGACGATAAAGAAAAAACGAGCAGTATAAAGAGCGATATTCCCGAGCTTAAAAAGCCCAAGGTCGATCTTTTCGCAAGCTTTATTTTGGGCGAAACCGCGACACTTACCCTCGCCTGTGGCGAAAAAAGCGTTACCGTGTATGCGGATATAGTTGAGGAAGCCAAAAATATGCCTATGTCAGAGGACGATATTATAAAAAGCCTTTCTAAATTTGGGCAAACGCCATTTGAGCTTGGCAACATAAGCATAGAAAAATCCGATAATATTATTATAAGAGTGTCATCACTCAATGCGCTTAGGCGAGAGGCGGTATCAAAGCTCCTTTTACCCGACAGAGTGTCGGTAAAAGCTCAATACGATCCTGAAATTATCGACACTCCCAAAAAGAAGATACGCACAGCTTTCTTCCTTGATATAAATAATATCCCTGAGGATGTGTCGTACTTTGACAGAGTTTATGTTTATCTTGACAGATATAAAAGGAACGGACGCATAAACGGAATTGCGCTGCCACCCGTTATATTTGATAATGAATGGACGAATATTGAAAAAATGCTCGATACCGCAAGGGCGGACGGAATAAAATACGCGCTTGTTTCAAATGTAGGGCAGATAGAGCGTGTAAAGAAATACGGCTTTATCCTTCAGGCAAATTTCCGATTTAACGCCTTTAACCGACCCTGTGTGCGATTTTTGCGCTCTCTCGGATTTGATAGCGTTATAATGTCACCTGAGCTTACATTAAGACAGCTTGACGATTTTAAGGGAGAGAGTGTCGTTATTTACGGTAAGATCCCCGTTATGACAACGCATAAGTGTATTCTTAAGGATACTGTTGGTTGCGATAGGTGCAAGGGATATATGAAGGATAGGGTCAACGCTGAGTTCTACACTGAGGGAATATATGCTCACAGAAATGTTATTTTTAATAGCGTTCCTATATATATGGCTGACAAACCCGATGCACTTCGTGACTTCTCACATCACTTTATATTCACAGACGAAACAAAGGACGAGTGCGAAAATATAATAATTGCTTATAAAAATAAGCTTGCAACAATTAA
>JAFTXO010000048.1 GCA_017461765.1 Clostridia bacterium
CAACCTTTTCCGGTCTGCTTGTGTATCTCTACTATTTTCTTCTTGAATGCATAATCGTATTTATACATAAAAAATCCCCTTAAAGTATTCTCGAAAACTTTTTTTGTTTTTTCGAGTGTATACTCTAAGGGGATTATATCATACAGCAGAGATAAGACCGTCGTTTATAACGTAATCAAGTGTCTTTGGAATGTTGTAGCTTGCGCTGAGCAAGCCGCCGATGATAATGCCAATAAAGAGCGAGGAGTAAACTTCTTTTGTGATAAGAGCAAGCACGATAGCGATAATAGGAGCTGCAAGCGCCATAAAGGTTTCGCTGTATCTGCTTGCTTCGTTGTCCCCGTTAACCGCGATACTGCAAATAACGAAAGCTATAAGCAATACTGCCATCACGATAAGAGAAACGAGCTTCTTTCTGTCGTTAAGCAAATTTTTCATTTCTTTTCTCCAATGTAAATTTTATTCTTCCTCTGTATTTATAACTGCAATTCCGAGCTCCTTTAAGTCGTCGGGATTTGCAAAAGAAGGACATTTCGACATAAGCTCCGAAGCGTTTTGAACCTTCGGGAAGGCTATGACATCACGGATATCCTCAAGTCCGAGAAGCAAAGTAACCAAACGGTCAAGACCGTAAGCCAAGCCACCGTGAGGGGGAACACCGTATTTGAAGGCTTCAAGCAAGAAGCCGAACTTTTCCTGAGCATCCTCTTTTCCTATGCCGAGAATTGAGAACATATGCTCTTGCATTTCGGTCGTATGGATACGGATAGATCCGCCGCCAAGCTCCGTACCGTTAAGAACGATATCGTAAGCGCGTGCGCGCACCTTTCCAGGATCGGTATCGATAAAGCCGTAATCCTCATCCATAGGAGCGGTGAAGGGATGGTGCATAGCGTAGTATCTTCCGTCCTCCTCGCTATACTCAAAGAGAGGGAATTCGGTTACCCAAACGAACTTGAATTCGTCATTCTTCAAAATTCCGAGACGCTTTGCACATTCGCATCTCAAAGCTCCGAGAGAATCAAATACAACCTTGTTTTTATCTGCAATTACGAGCAACAGGTCGCCGTCGCAAAGCTCCATCTTTTCATTTATAGCCTTGTTTTCAGCATCCGTTAAAAATTTAGCGTACGAGGATGATATCTCGCCGTTTGACATCTTGAGCCAAGCCATACCCTTAGCCTTATATGTTTTTGCAACCTCTGTAAGAGAGTCTATTTCTTTTCTTGAGAATTTAGCGCCGCCCTTTACGTTGATGGCTCTTACGCTTCCGCCGTTTTCGATAGCACCTGCAAACACCTTGAATTCGGTATTTTTAACGATATCGGAAAGCTCCTTAAGCTCAAAGCCAAAGCGCATATCGGGCTTGTCAGATCCGAAACGGTCCATAGCATCACGCCAGGTGATACGCTCGAAAGGAGTTTTGAGGTCCTGCTTCATAAAGTTTTTGAATATATACTTGATATATCCTTCGTTTATAGCGATGATCTCGTCCTCGTCTGTAAAGGATATTTCCATATCTATCTGTGTGAATTCGGGCTGACGGTCTGCACGAAGGTCCTCATCACGGAAGCAACGTGCTATCTGAATATATCTGTCAAAGCCTGAATACATAAGAAGCTGCTTATATATTTGCGGAGATTGGGGAAGTGCGTAGAACTTACCGTTATGAACACGGCTGGGAACGAGATAGTCACGCGCACCCTCGGGAGTAGGACGGATAAGGTTAGGAGTTTCTATATCTATAAATCCGTTTTCGTTGAAATAATTTCTTGTGAGATTTACTATCTTTGAGCGTGCGATTATATTTCTTTGCATATCGGGACGGCGAAGGTCGAGATATCTGTGCTTAAGACGAAGATCTGCCTTAACGTCGCTGTTTTCTACTATCTCAAAGGGAGGAGTTTGCGCCTTGCCGAGAATTTTAAACTCATCAACCGCGATCTCAACGTCTCCTGTGGGAATGTTTTTGTTTACAGTAGCTCTTTCTCTTACGATACCCTTAGCGCAAAGCACGAATTCAGCTCTTACAGTGAAAGCTTTGTCGAAGATCTTTCTGTCTGTGTTTTCATCAAAAGCAAGCTGAACTATGCCGCTTCTGTCACGAAGGTCGATGAAGATAAGAGAACCGAGGTCTCTTTGCTTTTGAGCCCAGCCGAGAACGCAAACGCGTTTGCCGAGCAATTCCTTTGTTACTGTACCGCAATAATTGGTACGCTTATCGTTTTTTTCAAAAATATCCATGATCATGCCTCTTTAAGTATATCGAAAATATTATCGATTTCAATTTCTGTTTGCTCGCTCTTTTCCATATTCTTGAGCATAGCCTTTCCGCTCTCAATTTCGCTGTCACCTATGATAAGAGTATATTTAGCGCCGAGCTTGTCCGCGTATTTCATCTGAGCCCTAAGGCTTCTTGCCGAAATATCACATTCTGCATAAACACCCTTATCTCTCAGCTTGGAAACGATCGAAAGCGATTTTGCAACTGCATTCTTTCCGAGAGGAGCGACATAGAGAAGCGGTCTTGCCTCGGGAATATCGGCGCATCCGCTTTCCTTCATTGCAAGAATTATTCTCGTAAGTCCCATTCCAAAGCCGATACCGGGAAGAGCAGGGCCGTCAAGCTGCTGCATAAGTCCGTCGTATCTTCCGCCGCCGCATACAGTGCTTTGAGCGCCGATACCCTCGCAAATGAATTCAAATACTGTTTTGGTATAATAGTCAAGACCGCGAACTATTCTCGTATCAACGGAGTATTCAATGCCCATAGCGTCAAGATACTTTTTAAGATCCTCAAAATGCTCACTGCACTCATCACAAAGATGATCAACAGTAACGGGAGCGCCGCTTGCTATCTTTGAGCAGATAGGGCTCTTGCAGTCAAGAATACGCAAGGGATTTGAATTAAGTCTTTCCTTACAGGTGTCGCAAAGCTCGTCTGTGTGGGCTGAAAAATAATTTACGAGCGCTTCTCTGTATTTCGGACGGCATTCGGGACAGCCGATAGAGTTTATATGAAGCTTTACGTTTTTGATGCCAAGCTCTCTTATAAGAGTGTCGGCAAGCGAGATAACGGTAGCGTCGGCAGACGGATCTTTAGTGCCGAACATTTCCGTACCGAATTGGAAAAATTCACGGCTGCGGCCTGCTTGAGGCTTTTCGTATCTGAAGCAATTTATAAGGTAGTAATATTTAAGCGGCATAGCATCGGAGGTCTTGCCGTTTTCGATAATAGCTCTGACCACGGAGGCAGTGCCCTCGGGACGAAGCGCAAAAGCTCTGTCCTCACGGTCCTTAAAGGTGTACATTTCCTTTTGAACAACGTCTGTAACCTCGCCAACACCTCGCTTGAAAAGAGAAAGCTCTTCAAAGGTTGGAGTTCTTATCTCGCCAAAGCCGAAGCGTGAAGCGACGTCCTTTGCCGTATTTTCGATTTTTTGCCAAAGAGGAGTATCGTTTGGAAAGATATCCATAGTTCCTCTGGGCTTTTGAATTTTGTTTGCCATTTTTATTCCTCGTGTATACCTGCGCACTTGCGCGATATTTTGCATATTATATAATATATTAATAAATTTTTACAAAAATATTATAACAACTTTTCTTCCCTCTGTCAATAACTTTGACAAATAAAAAAGCAGGTGATGAAAAAACACCTGCTTTTTTTGGGGAGAGAATGAATAAAACTTTACAAGTACAAACGAAACGGTAATGAGTATCGCTTATTCTTGCTAATGAAAATTTTACTTGCTATTTTATAAATCAGACCTCGGAAACTGCTTCCGCATCCTCGAATTTTGCATTTTCAAGCTCATCGAAGTATGTTTTTATAACGGCGCCCTCAAGCTCAGCACGGAATTGTGCGTTTATTGGGTGAACTATATCTCTGAACGATCCGTCGGGGTTTTTGCGGCTCGGCATAACGATAAAGAATTTATCTCTTGCGTTGATTATCTTAACATCATGAACCGCCAGAGCATTATCAAATGTTACGGAGGCGATAGCCTTCATAGGTCCGTCATTGAAGAATTTTCTTATTTTTACATCAGTTATCATCATTTTAATGTGTCCTCCAAAATAAAATACCTGAGATTTAAACATTGCCAACGTAAACGGTGTTGTCAAAACGTATCATTATTTATATTCTTCACCGAAAGGTCTCGCTTTATTAATTGTCGGCGATATTCGTTTTTCAATGCTCTGTAAAATATTATAACAACAGAATGTGAATTATGCTTGCTAAAAATGAAATGTTTTTGTGAAATTATTAAGTTTTTTATGTGAAGAAGCACAGAAAAACATCGAAAAAAGGAGAAAAAGGTATGCTTAAAGAAAACACCTGCGTTTCGGTATACGAGCTTGATAGGATATTTAAAAGTGCCAGAAAAATATTTTTTATCGGTATAGGCGGGATAAGTATGTCCTCGCTTGCCGAATATTGCGTTTTTTCGGGCAAGGAGGTATTCGGATACGACAGAGAAAGAAACGAAAGCTGTCGCCGTCTTGAAAAAATATGCCACATAAAATATTGCTCAACACCCGATAGCGTAAGCTCGATGGATCTTGTAATATATACGGGAGCGATAGATGAGAGTAATTTTGAGCTTCAAAGTGCGATAAGAAAAAAGATCCCCACCGTTTCAAGATCGAACTTTCTTGGATACGTTATGTCAAAATACAGGGAACGAATAGGAGTAAGCGGCGCTCACGGCAAGAGTACGGTATGCGCTATGCTTGGACATATATTTGAATATTCGTGTCACGATCCGAGTATCTTTTGCGGAGCGGTGATGAAGGAATTTTGCTCAGCCTCAAAGCTCGGAAACGGAAGAGAATTTATCTTCGAGGCTTGCGAATACCAAAACGCGTTTCACAGCTTTTATCCGACCGATGCCGTCGTTACAAATGTTGAATTTGACCATCCCGACTTTTTTAAAGACAAGGAAGAAACTCTGCTTTCATTTCAAAAGTACGTAAATATGGCTCAAAGAGCGTATATAAACCTCGACAGCGAGCTTGCAAGAAGACTCGAGCATACGAATGCGATCACCTTTGCAGTCGATGAGAAAGCGGATTATATGGCTAAAAACATAACGTCAGAGGGAGAATATACCGTCTTTGATATAATAAAGGGAATTCGCGCTCTTTGTAAATGCCGAATACCCCTTTTCGGCAAGCATATGGTACAAAATGCGCTTTGTGCTTTTTGCGTAGCTTATGAAAAGGGAATAAAAGCAGAGGTGATAGCAGGAGCGCTTGAAAGCTTCAAGGGAACTAAAAGAAGAGCAGAGCTTATAAAAAAGCTTGGCAATAAGCATATCTATCTTGATTACGCTCATCACCCGAGCGAGATAAGAGCATCGCTTGAGGGCTTTTCGGGTATGGGATATAAAAGAATATTATGCGCCTTTCAGCCTCACACATATTCCCGCACGGTATCTCTTTACGAGGATTTTAAGGGTGCGTTCTCGTTGGCAAGCGAGCTTATAACCGCTCCTATATATGAGGCACGAGAACAAAATATCTACGGCTATTCGGATGAAAAATTCGCATCGGATCTCGGAGCTGAGCTTATCTGCGATTATGAAGAAATAGCGAAAAGAATACTCCTGAGCAGCTGCGACTGCGCGATAATAATGGGGGCGGGAGACATAGAAAAAACGAAAAAATTCATAAAATGATTTACTTTACCAAGCAAATGTGGTAAAATAAGAACACAAGCGGTAAGGAGGAGTTAAGATGCCAAAGGGACAGTATACCTCGCTCGCAAAGGTCTACGATGCGCTAAACGAGGATTTTGATTATAAAAAATACGCCGATTTTTTATCAAGGCAGATAAGAAAATATGAAAAAACAGACACATCCCTCGTCCTTGATCTCGCTTGCGGTACGGGAAGGATAACATTTGAGCTTCGAGAGCTCGGATACGATATGACGGGTGTGGATTTCAGCGAAAATATGCTTTGCGAGGCAAGGGAAAAATGCTATGAGAAAAACATAACAGATATACTTTGGCTGTGTCAGAGTATGCAGAGCTTTGAGCTTTACGGAACAGTCGACGCCTGCGTATGTACGCTTGACAGTATAAATTATCTTACGGATAAAAATGATCTTGAAAGGTGCTTCTTGCTCGTTCATAATTACCTTATCCCCGACGGAGTGTTTGTATTTGACATAAATACGCCGTTCAAATTTGAAAATATCTACGCTGATAATTCATACATTCTTGAAAACGACGGTATCTTGTGCGCGTGGCAGAATGAATATAACGCCCGATCTAAAATGTGCAAGTTCTATCTCAGCATATTTGTGGAAAATGAGGACGGAGCATACGAAAGAAGTGACGAGGTACAAAAGGAAAGATGCTACTCAAAAAAGCAGATATGCTCAATGCTTGAAAAATGCGGCTTTGAGATACTCGATATAAACGGCGATCTTGACGGCAAAATTGCCGAGGATACCGATGAAAAATGGTACTTTACAGTAAGAAATATAAAATAACGGAGAAATTATGGAAAAGAAAAGCTCTACGATCCTGCGCGCAATGACGAGCGACGGCAGCGCACGCGCATATGTGATCAATTCAACCGAAATAGTAAACGAAGCTATAAAATATCATAAAACAGCACCGACAGCGACCGCCCTTCTCGGCAGAGTTCTGACAGCTACCTCGGTAATGGGAACAATGCTTCCCGAAAAGGAAAACAGACTCACTCTTGCGATAAGAGGTGACGGAATAGCGGGAACTACCTTGGCAAGCGCAGATTATTACGGTAACGTAAAGGGCTATATAGCCAACCCTGTGGCTGATCTTCCGCTTAAATCAAACGGAAAGCTTGATGTGTCGGGTATTGTCGGCAGCGGCATTTTGAGTGTTTCAAAGGATCTTGGCAACGAGCTCCCCTTTAACGGAAACATAGAACTCGTAAGCGGAGAAATAGCCGAGGATGTGGTTCAATATTTTGCAATAAGCGAGCAAACTCCGACACTTTGCGCTCTCGGAGTTCTTGTAGATACCGATTATACCTGTAAGGCGGCGGGGGGAGTGTTCGTTCAGCTCCTTCCTTTTCCCGATGAGAGTGTTATCGAAAGACTTGAGGAAAACGCGAAAATGCTGAATAATGTGTCGTTAAAATTTGCTGAAGGACTTTCAAACGAGGATGTTTTGAAGATCGCGCTCAACGGAATAGAATATGACCTTTTCGACGAAATAGAGGTCGAATATAAATGCGATTGCTCAAGGGAGCGTACCGAAAGAGCACTTATAAGCTTGGGCAAGACCGAAATAGAAAAGATATTCGAGGAGCAAAAAGCAAACGGAGAAAAAGAAGAGATCGTTCTCGAGTGCCATTTCTGCGATAAAAAATATACCTTTACAAAG
>JAFTXO010000049.1 GCA_017461765.1 Clostridia bacterium
AGATTTGCCTCATTCGACATTACTACACCGAATTTAAGAGCATCTTTTCCTTTTTCATCAAGATATGCGTAATAAGCTTTAAGTGCATCGGAATTTATCTTATATCCGCCAAGGAGTGCTTTACCGTCTTCTCTTATGGAGTATCCCTCTGATGTGAAGATAGCCGATAATTCTATTTTGCTATCTTCCTTTGTGCAGTTTTCGTTGGGACAATAACATTCCTTAGTTCCAGCTGCTGCGAAGCCGTTTGGATATGAGATAGTTATGATAAGGTTATGCTCCTTTGCTTCTATTGCAACCTCATTACAACCGCTTCTTGCGCATAAAGTTTCCGTAGAGCAAAGTCCGTCATCATTGCTGACATCATGCTCACCATCATAGAATGCCTTACAAGGACTATAGTTCTCTACAATAGTATTGTTAGTTATTGCTCCGCCAACAGTATAACTTGCGGAATCTAAATAATCCACCACAGTTGCGTTTGTAATAGCTGAATAAGTGTTTGCCGCCTTAAAGCTCTCTGCAGAAACGTCCTTTCCAACCAAAACGAATTCTATTTTTGCGCTAGAATCGCGGAAAGGATAATATGTTGTGCCGAAGACAACATTACTTTGGATATACACTGTAAATGTCTTTATTTCTTGATCCTTTCTTGCTGAATGGAATGCTTCGTCTTCTATAGTTTTCAAGGAAGCAGGAAGCGCAATAGATTGCAATTTATAGCAGTGAGCAAACGCCTTACTAGGAATATTTTCTAAATTAGGAGGTAAAATTACCTTGGTCAAGTTGTCGCAGTTTGCGGCAAAATTGCTTTTCAGGTCTTTTAGATTTACACAAGCACTCAAATCAAGAGTTGTAATTGAGTCGTTATCGGTAAATGGTCCGCCGTAGCCACCGCCAACCGCGGTCAAGTTTGCACACTTGCTGAGATCAAAGTACCCAAAGCCGGTATTCTGGAATGAATATTCCTGTATCGTCTCAAGTGTAGATGGAAAATAAACTGTACCAGTAAGGGATGTACAGTCATGAAATGCGTGACCGCCTATATCTGTCATACCCTCTGCTAAAACAAGCTCGTTTGTAGCTACCATGTTAGAGCAACCATAAAAGGAGCTTCCTGCTAGCTTTTTAAACTTTGGAAAGGTGATTTGAGTAAGACTTGTACAGCCTGAGAAGTTGCCCTTTCTTATTTCTACCACGCAGTCAGGATTAAAGGTTATTGTTTTAACCGAGCATTTTGTAAAAATATTATCTCCGCTGATAAAGAAGGTATCGCTCGCCGCAAATGTAAGTGTCTTAAGGTTAGTTGCTTCTTGAAAAAGACTGTTACATTCTATTCCCTCAATATCATCTGGAAAGATAACATCGGTTATGCCGTCCTTTGTGTAGCCATCATTAAATCCGGTTACTTGGTTGTTGCTATTAACCTTAAAAACAGTTGTAAAATCAGCCTTCTTGCCATCTGTCAAGGTTACTTCATCCGCAGCACTAACCGAGAATGCGAAAAGG
Organism: Clostridia bacterium; assembly: GCA_017461765.1. Lineage (GTDB taxonomy): Bacteria > Bacillota > Clostridia > Oscillospirales > CAG-272 > RGIG2000. Next base: position 1,510 of record JAFTXO010000049.1, read on the forward strand.
CAAACCATAACAACTACAAATAAAGCAATTAAAAATTTCTTTTTCATAAAGTCTCCTTTTATAGATTTTTTGTATAGTAGTGTATGTCTTATATTATAGTATCATATTTTTTCTTTGTCAAGCAATTTGTACAAAAATATTTACCTCTTCTGATATTTTTGTACATTTTGTACAAAAAAACGGCGAGCCGCCGTCGGTCAAATTTGGTGAAGTGAAGTGTAAAATTATCACTTACTCACGAGGATGGAATTTCAACTACAGTCGCTTGACTGTCACTATCCACAAGCAAAAAAAGGCTGTCGCTTAATGCGACAGCCTCCGTCCGATATTACATAAGAGGAGCAAATATCCTTATGCAGGCACGGAATATTCTTTGAAATGCGTTCGGCTTTTTCGAGCTTTTTGTGATCTGATCACATTTTTTCAGCGTTTCCAAAATATCGGTTTCGATATCCTTTATACAGTCGCAATCATACATCCATACTCCGTTTTCAAAGTGATGCACCAAGCTTCTGTAATCGAGGTTTACCGTTCCCGCCATAGCGTATTTTCCGTCTGCAAGATAAAGCTTTGAATGAATAAAGCCAGGGGTGTATTCATAGATCTTAACACCTGCGGCAATCAGCCTGTGATAAAAGCTTTTCGTCATAGCGGATACCATCTTTTTATCCGGTATTCCCGGTACGATTATCCTTATATCTACTCCGCGAAGAGCAGTATTCTCTATATCCTGACAAAGATCGTTATCTATTATAAGATACGGCGTTGTCATATATACATAATCTGTTGCCACGGAAAGCAAGGTCTGAATTGTGCTCTTGCTTACATTTCGTGTATACAAAGGCGCAGGACCGTCACCGAACGGAACTATATATCCCTTACCTTTTTTATCGCATTCGGGATATATGTAGTTTTTAAGCTCGGGCGCTTCTCGTACATTAGTTCCGTAATCAATATAAAATAGCTTTGTAAGCTCCCAAACGCCCTCACCTTCAAGGCGAATACCTCCGTCCTTCCAATGTCCGAAGCGCTCTTTTTTGTTTATATATTCGTCAGCAATATTTATACCGCCCGTATATCCTACGACGCCATCAATTACCATTATTTTACGGTGGCTTCTGTTATTAAACTCGTTATCCGCATTTCCTCTCATTCTTGAAAATGTCGTTGCTTCTATTCCGAGCTTGCGCAGCTTTTTTGCGTAATTTCCGGGAAGCGTGGTCATACATCCTATATCGTCAAAAACGATCTTCACCTCTACACCGTTTTCGGCTTTTTTCTTAAGTATATTCAAAACAGAATCCCAAAACTCGCCGTGCTCTATTATGAAATATTCCATATAGATGAATTTTTGAGCTTTTTCAAGGTCTGTAAGCATACTCTGCCACATCTGCTCACCGAGCGGAAAATATTTCACATCGGTATCTGAAAAAAGATGTGATTCTGATATATCGCAAAGCATTTTCGCCTGCGAATATGCGATCTTGTTTTTTTCCTTGAGCTCCTTAAAAAGCTCGCTGTCGTCTCTTACGTACGATTTATCCTTCAAAATATTAAGGCGTTTTATATATTTTCTCTTATGCTTTCTTGAATAGAACATAAAGTAAAGCATAAATCCCGCCACAGGAAGCACTAAAACGAAAAACAGCCACGGAACCTTATAATCGGGATTATCGTCCGAGGAAATGAGCTTCACTACGCAAAATATCTGAGTTAAAAGCGCTGCCACATACATATAAGGAACATAAATACAAAGCAAAACAAGAATGCCGATAACCAGAAGGATCTCAATAACAGTAAACATTACCGCCATAATATATCTTGCAGGAATATACACCAGCTCTTTTTCAACAGTCTTTTTTCCTTGATTATACCTAATAGTCCTTTTCATTTCGTTCTCCTTTCAGCTTATAATAGGGCATATTATAATTATAGTATAAACCGATTTTTTTGTTATTTTGTTAAAGAATTGTAAAAAAGCGAGGCTACTTTATCATTGTGCTTTTAAGCACACAACGCAACAAAATAAACCCCTGCGGGCGTTGGAGATTTCTTTCATTTCAAGTCGATTAAAGCAGAAATTTCACTATACTGATTGTTGACACGACAGCACTTGTCAAGAAAGAAAGACAGAGAATTTTTGCATTCTCTGTTCTTTTCCTGTCGGTAGATATTCTATTTGTCTGTAATTTTTAAGCTATCATTTATATACGCGCCCTTTTAGCTCCACTTATTTTTATTAAAGAAGATCCGCTATTCTCTTGGAAAGAAAAGTTTTTGTTGGCGGATGAATATTGTTTTTCTCACACACATCGGCACATTTTACGCAAAACGTACCGTCTATCATTTGAGAAGCCTTCATTTGCTCATCCTGCAAAAGATGCCAAGCCTCGTCATCTCTTTCGTCATAATCCGCAATCTGCACATTTACGAAGGGGAGAGTGTCGTTTTTAAAGGCTTTTCGCCATGAATTTATCATAATGCAAAGCTCTTTAGCATACACCTTAGCCTCAGCAATTGAAGTGTCGCTCTCGCCCTGATACCAAATAACGCCCGTCAGCGAAAACGGTATTATCTGAGACAGCGCAAAATCGTAAAGCGTCGCTTCGCCGTTCCATTTTGAATATATTTCACTCGCGTGATCGTAATGAAGCTCGCTTGCAGAAAGCGAAATTCCGGCTTTTTCAAGCTCGCCCTTCGGTATCCAGCTCTCGATAACAGATGCGCCCTGATAACAGGTTATAACGCCAACGGCAATATTTTTTCTTTTCGATATCTCGTTTCCCACAAGATATCCGATTGCGCTCCATTTCGGCACGTTTTCCTTTTTACATTCGATCCAGCCGTCCTCGGGAAAGAAGAATTCGCCCTCTTCCATTCTTGATGTGGCAAACGTACGCAAAAGAGGATTATCGCAATAAAGGTCAGCGGGAGTGTTTGATTCGCATATTTTAAACTGCATATTAGACTGCCCGGAGAAAAGATACACCTCTCCTATGTAGACGTCGGTCAAAACGGTCTTTTTGCCGTCAAGATCGATTTTAAGCTCATGCGGACCTGAGCATTTCATCCTAGGAAGCTCGATTTCCCAACACTCCCCCTCGAATTTGTGCGTTTTTTTATTGTCGGCAAGCTCTACTGTAACAGTACCGCTTCCTTTGCCAAATATTCTTATTGGCTTTGAATGAGCAAATATCATGCCCGATGTAAATATTTTATTAAGCTCCATTTTCTTCTCCGTTATTAAAATTTTCGATAAGCCACTTGGCAACACCGTCATTTTTTTAGTTTCTTATAATAGCCAAAGCAAATGCAGGTGGCAAGAGCCCACGATACAGAAATCAAAGCTCCTATGACCGAGAAAAATTTCACTCCGATCATAAGAGGGCAAAGTGAGAGCACAAGCGTGATAGCGCAAAGCACTACCGTCACCTTATAAAGATTTCTTTTATGCCTTATACAAGCAATTATACATAAAGTGATAGCTCCAACGGAGCACAGAGCTGTCAGAAACGGAGCGAAGTTTGCGTATCCAAAGGGTGTAGGATCGAAATACGAAAACGTACGCCTTATAGCTTCTGCCTCAGGGTTGGCAAAGCGCAATACCGCGCCATACGGCAACATTTCCAAAACGAGCGCGATAAGCGGGAAAATGCATACTGAAAATCTGTATTTTTTCATATTATCACCTCTTTATTCAAGTTTATCACAATCATTTTAATTTGTCAATATTATCAAATACGGTTGACACACGATATTTTCATTTGATATAATCTACTTGATATTACAATTAAGGAGATAGCTTATGAAAAAGGTTGCTATATTTATGCTCTTCGGTCAGTCGAACGCAACAGGACACGGTGTTCCTATGGAGGAAAAGGATATCATCTCAACTCCTCTTAAAAATGTTTTCGGTCTTAACAGAGAGCCAAATCAGTCATTTGATACAGACAAGCTCGTTTTTTCCGGATATACGAGCTTTGGAATGAACCTCGCTGAAACGCAGGATAATACTTACTCGGTAGCAAACTGTCTTGCGCGTCTTTGGCAGGACGAGATAGACGGCGGTGCTTCTCTTCCCGATCTTTACATAATACAGATATCGATAGGCTCACAGGGCGTTTACGGCATGTGGTCGCCAGACCGAGAGAAAAAGCTCATTCCGGGTGCTCTCGGTACTGTTGATATATCGCTTTATCCGTTTACTGTTCATATTCTTTCTCTCCTTAACAAGCATTTTAAGGATAACGAGATCGAGCCTGATTTTATAGGTATTCACTGGCGTGGCGGCGAGCAGGAAACGTGGCAGCACACATCTAACCTTGAAGGAAGACTCAAAAACGATTATATAAGGATCTTTAACGGAATGAGAGATGCTCTCGGATATGAATGTCCTATCGTTCTTCACAAGATGCCGTTTGTTGACGTTATGAAAAACGCCGATCCCTCGGGCAAGTGCCTTGACAGCATGAATTATATAAATGCTCTGTTTGACGAGCTTGCAAGCGAGCTTCCGAAAACCGCGGTCTTTGATCCGTTCAAGGCTCCTCATTATGACCCGAACGCTTGGGATAAAAATCTTTTCCGTTGGGATCTTATTCACTACAATCCCAAAACAAACAATTGGGTAGCCTCGGAGATATTAAATGAATATAAGAAGCATTATAATATGATTTAAGAGGATATTATGAAAAAATACGATCTTATTGTTATAGGCGGCGGTCTTTCGGGAGTTGCAGCGGCGGTTTGTGCTTCAAGGCAAGGAGCTTCTGTTCTTCTCGTTGAAAGAAACGGCTCTCTTGGCGGAGCTATGTCAAATTGCTCTGTATACCCGTTTATGTGGTACTCTGTTAAAACCGAAAGCGGCGAAAACAGAGAGCTTAGCGATGGCATTTTTAAAGAAATGTGCAACCGTCACAAAGCGCTTACCGATGGCACAAACGGCTATCAGCCTGAATTTTTCAAATTTGTTCTTGACGATATGGTGTGCGAGTCGGGAGTTGATGTGCTTTTTCACACTCAGCTAATTGATGTTATGAAGGATAAGCGCACGCTTAAAAGTGTTCGTCTGGCGGGCAAAGAGGGTGTTTACGATGCTGAAGCTGACTTTTTCATTGATGCAACAGGCGACGGAGATCTGCTTTTCTACTCGGGCTGTGAATTTCAGCTTGGCAGAGAAAAGGACTATCTTTGTCAGCCGATGACAACGTGCTTCAGGCTCTGTAATATAGATACAAAAGCCTTTGAGGATGACAAAAAACGTCTTGAAGCTCTTTATTCCGAAAAACGCGCCTCGGGAGAGATCAAAAATCCGCGAGAAAATATACTTACTTTTTTGGGCATTGGAGACGGAATTGTTCATTTCAATACTACCCGCATAATAAAGCGCGATCCTACAAGCTCCATAGATATCAGCCGTGCAGAGATCGAAGCTCGCCGTCAAGTGTTGGAAATGTATAAATTTTTGCGTGAAAACAGCGAGTCTTGTAAAAACGCTACTCTTATATCGATAGCTCCCGAGATCGGAGTGCGAGAAAGTCGAAAGCTTAAGGGCGTTTACATTCTCACTGCTGACGATCTAAAAAACTGCGTTGACTTTGAGGATTCGATTGCTCTTGGAAATTATCATATAGATATACACAATCCCGAAGGCACTGGAACTTATATTCATTGGTTCGCTCCGCACGAATATTACCGTATTCCCTACCGTTCTCTTTTACCGAAGGAAACTGATAATCTTTTAGTTGCAGGACGTTGCCTTTCCGCTACTCACGAGGCTCATTCGGCAGTACGCATAATGCCGATCTGTGCTTGCTTGGGAGAGGCTGCGGGTGTTGCTGCCGCAGTATCTCTTAAAACAACTAAAAATGCACATACAGTGAATATTGCGAAGGTGCAGGATATCATAATCAAAAACGGCGGACAAATCCATTAAAAAATTCTCCGTTTCAGCTCAGCGTTTTCTGTCAAGACAAAGCCCGAAGCATATGTTATAATGATATCACAAACACAAGGCCGGGCGTTTGAATAACAAGGAGGGCTATTCAATGGAAAATAGCGAGCTTATTACAAAAGCACTGAACTATATAAAGTCTGAAACCGCAAAAAGCGAGATCACTATTGACGATGTTGCAAGTCATGCAGGCTTCTCAACCGATTATTTCAACCGCATCTTTTTTGCTCACACGGGATTTAATATTATGGAATATATCCGCTTCAGCAGACTCAAAAAAGGAGCAAGGCTTCTTCGTTTAACCGATAAGGATATTTTAGACATCGCGCTTGATTGCGGATACGAAGCACATGAAAGCTTTTCACGAGCATTTAAAAGCCAATACGGCATTTCTCCAAGCGAATACAGGAAAAAGTATGAAAAGGAAGAGCCTCTTTACGGAGATTTTTATAACGACACTGTCGGCGCACGCCTTTTGCACGAATTCAAGGATTTCAAAATAGCGAACTCCGACGAGGTGATCGACCATTTGCTCGAATACGATTCGCTTAAATACGGCTATGCCTCAGTATGCTTTCGCGTAAACGGCGGAGTTGCATTATATAACGGTGATGATTTTCGTGACGGATTTATCTGGTTCACAGAATGGGACGGACGATTTGAGGGCGATATAATCTGTGAGGACTTTTCAAAGATCGCCAAATATCTTAAAATATTTTCGGATGACCGATTTGATATGATCATTTACACATTGAAGGATGACGAGTATATAAAATCATCACTTCAAAAAGAGGGTGTATTCGTAAGTGATATATCACGCCGATGCTTTAATGCTTATACCGATGCTCCGTATATGCTAAGAGCGCCCGAAGGTGTATCGATGAGGCTTCTTACCTATTCCGATTTTGAGCTTATCGAAAAATACTTTGAAAGAAAGCATTCCGGCTCTTCTCGCGTGATACACTTAAAGCACGAGCTTTATCAAAGAGATATTTTGGGAAACAGCGATCACTCTGTATTTATGTTCGGTATATTCAAAAACGGACATCTTATCGGAATAAGCGACGGCGCACTTCAGCGTACTCACGGCTTGGTGATAAACAATTGTATCGTTACCTCTCTTTTGGCTGAGCACGAAAGCGAGGAGCTTTACAAATATGCGTTTAAATTCGTAACTAATGCAGCTCTTGAAAACGGCGCTTTACCCGTCGACGATACGCAAACACCAAACACCCCCATCGAAAATAAAAGCGGCGCATTCAACTCCGAAGAGCTTGGCTACAAAGCATCTGTCTTTGCGTGCTTAATAAAATAGTATAATCAAAAGGGGCTGTCGCTAATGCAACAGCCCCTTATCATTATTCGCAGTCCGTGGTTGACTTTTTAGTATCCTTAGATATTAAAAGAAGATTTGCTTTTTTTAGAACTCCAACGATTATCGGAATGATTATCAACTGTACGACTATTCCCACCACGCTATCGATAAACGCACCCTTTACGAACATAACGATCGTAAAAAGCTCTCCCATGATAGACCATACAAAAGCTGATGCAATTCCCCACACTGCTCTGCCTGCAAGCATGGCACTAACGAGAGATATATACACTCCTGCGCGTTTATTATAAAGTCTTTCATATAAAAATCCCGCGGTAAAGCCATACATTCCAAGCTCAAAAGCCATTGCTACTGCATTCGGGTACAAAACAGGCATACCGAAAAGCAACGAGCGCAATATCGGAGCTATAAATCCGACAGCAAGACCGTGCTTCCAATCACACACCAAGCCGCAAAGGAATATCGCAACGTGCATAAGATTGAGCATTTTGCCAAAGATCTTTATCTGTCCAGTCAAAAAAGGAAGAACGAGTGCAAGACAAAGGAAAAATGCTGCATATGTAATTTTTAAAAGCTTTAAGTTTTTCATTTGCTCTCGCCTTCCACAATTACAGACACTCCGTCGGGTATAACGGTGATCCTTACATCTTTTTTGTTTATTATTTTTCTTGCCTTTTCAACAGCCTCGCAAACGGTTTTTGCGGGTATCATACGCATATTCTCAACGATCTTATCGTCGCATGAGGATACGAATATCACCGTAGCCTTAAGCATTACCCTTGCAAGTATCTGCGATTGCCATTGATCTATTGACGTTTCGTAGGGGGGAGTGTTTAAAAAACGCTCCATAAGCGCATCAACAGACTCGCAGTTTTTAAATGTATTGTAAAAGTTTACGCCGCCGTGACCGTCTGTTGCCTTTGCGAGCATTATTATAACTCCGCCCTCATTTACGGTCGCCTCAGCAGCTGTCATTCCCTTAACAGCTTGATATATATTCTGATCCATCGGATATCCGCCGTTTGTCGAGATAACGATATCAGCCATCTGCGCTTTTACTCTGCATTTATCGGATAAAAATCTAACGCCCTCAAGATGTGCCATCTCAGCATCGCCCGCAACTGCAAAGATAGGATCATGCTCTGCATTGATCACAACATTTACTATATACGCAAGATTAGCTTTTTTCGCGGCAAAAAGCATATCTGTATGAATAGGATTGTTTTCAAGCACGCCCGTTCTTGCGTGATCGTTTGCTATAAAAGACGCGTTATGGTTGTACATTACCGTTTTTCTCGAGCATACTCCGGGCAAAACGCTCTTTCTGCCACCCGAAAAGCCTGCAAAGAAGTGAGGCTCGATAAAGCCCTCGGAAACAAGAAGATCTGCATCCTTGGCTATTTTATTCAATACGAAATCACCGCCCGAGGGTAGCTTTCCCATATTGACGAGATTATCGGTATCGTCGCAATCGTGAATTATTATTTTTTCATTCTTAACGATCTCTTCTCCAAACTTATAAACAAGCTCGTCCTTCGTCGTGGTTCTGTGAAGTCCTGTAGCTATAAGGATCGTTATATCGGCATCTGGATTGCCATTTCGTATTTCATCAAGCATCAAGGGCACGATTATCTTACTCGGCACGGGACGTGTGTGATCGGATGCGATAAGACACACCTTTTTCTTTCCCTTGGCAAGCTCGGTCAAGGTCTTCGTTCCGATAGGCGCTTCCATCGCCTTTTTTACGAGCGTATATTTATCATAAGGCGGCTCGTAGCTGTTGATATTTGATCTCAGAACTCCAGCAAGCTCTGACTTATCAAGAGTAAACGATATTTTCTCCTTACCAAACGGAAGCTCAAAATCAATATATTCTTTCATTTTTCTCTCCCACCTAATGTGTTTTCCAACATTTTAATAGTACCACATATGAGCATTTTTGTCAAGGCTTGCTTATAAAGCAACGAAGCTTACTTTTTAATCAATTTTTATTGAAAAACCAAAAATAATATGATATTATTATTTTATAGATGAAATATTTAGTCGAACAAAGGAGAACATATATGTTTGATATTGCAAAGGATCCTAAGCTCTGGAAAAGAGTAAGGGAGGACGAGGCGTTTGCCCGTCACAGAAAAGAGATAACGGAACAGTACCATAAGATGTTTGAGGTAAGTCCAAGAGCACACGGAGCTTGGGATGTTTTGGAATTTCCCAACGTGTCTAAGCCGTCAGGAATAAGCGATCACTTTCGTCAGCTTCAAACCTCTGCCCTCATGGCGCTTATCTATCCCGATAACGAGGAATATTACAGAAGCTTAGTAGAGGTAATCTGGGAGATCTGTAATGAATATACGTGGGCGCCTCTCGGTCACTATAACGACTACTATCATCGTACACCTGCGGACTTTGATCCCGGTCTTATCGATATTTTTGCAGCATCTCTTGCATTTTCATTGGCGGAGATCAAGGATCTTTTCAAGGATCGCTTCCCTAAGCTTCTCGTTGACAGAATTACATATGAAATAAGACGCCACACGATCGAGCCTTATCTTACAAGAAAATTCTTTTGGGAAACGCACAACAACAACTGGACTGCGGTTTGCTCAGGTGCTGTCGGCGGAGTTCTTATGTATGAAGATCCCGAGGAATTTAAAAGACAGCTTCCCCGCTTGCAGGCTTCTATGCAATGCTATCTTAACAGCTATGACGATGACGGAATGTGCGTTGAAGGCACTGCATACTGGGGCTTTGGCTTTGGCTTCTTTACCGTTTACGCTATGCTTCTTCGCGAATTTTCCAACGGCGAGCTTGATTGGTTTAAAGATCCGAAGGTTAAGGCTATTTCTCAATTCATTCAAAAAATGCTTATTCAGCCTAACATTCTTGCTATGTTCAGTGACGTTAACGCAAAAGAGGGTTATTGGGTAGGTCTTCCTCATATGCTAAAGACGGTTTACGGTGATGTTATCGAATCTCTTCCAATGGAGCAAGCTACTATCGTTGCGTATTGCCATTGGGCATTTGCGGTTCGCTCAACCGTTTACTTTAATCCCGATTTCGTAAGCAACAAGCTCAGAAATTGCGTTTACACTGCACCCGTTACCAACTATTTTACAAAAAGAACCGACAATTACGGTTTGGCATTTAAAGGCGGAAACCAGTGGGAAAGCCACAACCATCAAGACGTTGGCTCATTTATTCTTGCAAGAAACAACAGGCAGATCTTCTGTGACTTCGGGTACATAGGTCCGGGTAACTGGCCGGGCTATCAAGGCTCAAGAAGAAACGAGTATTTCCAGCCCTCATCGTATTCTCACAATCTTCCGTACTTTGACGGTATAGGTCAAGGCGGTGATGACGAAAACAAGGCAAGAGCCGTTTATGATGAGAAAAATGGTACAGTTTATATGGATTTCACTCTCGGATACAGCAAAAAGGATCATCCGACATTAAGAAAAGCCGAAAGAACCTTCAAGCCTCTTGACGATAAAATAGAACTGCACGACAAGTTCACATTTGACGGCAAATCGGTAATTACCGAGCGTTTTGTTACAACTATCAAGCCGACGGTTCAGGGAAATACGGTAATTCTCGACGATGTGCGTCTTACTACGCACAGTGATGTGACACTTAACATAATCGATCAGCCATATGTCGATCAGCTTCCCGATGAAAACGGAAACTACAATAAAATTTGTTATCTCATAGACTACAAATTAAACGGCGAAAATACCGAATTTAACGCTACAATCGATTTTTTAAACTGATATTATTGAAGGGGCTGTTGCAATAAGTACAGACCAAAAACAGACATAAAAAAGAGGAGATGCTGCGAAAAATCGCAACATCTCCTTTATTTAATCTCTTGACGTTATTCTATCTATAAGATCGGTCATCAAAGCATCTCTTTTGATATAATAAACATACTTTATCGGATGTCCGTTCGGCACCCTTTCATATTTACAATTATAATCGCAAAGATGCAAAGGAAGTATCTTGGACTCCATAAATCTATCGCCGTCATTAATCAGCCACGCAACAGCGGTAACGTCCCATATACAACGCGTCCAAGGCGCTCCCGAAGCATAAGAATCAGCCACTCTTATCGTATTTTCGGCAAGATAGTCTGCTATTGCATTTTTACCCTTAAACCAAAATTCCAATTCGTACTTGGAGATCGTAAAGCTACTAACTACTCCGGCACACGGAAGCTGAACAAACGGAACTCCGCTGCTCATAACCACCCTTGAGGCTGCCACGTCTTGCTTCATATTAAATTCCATTGTATCATGATAATGTAAAGCGTGCCCCCCGAGCCAAACTACAACACAATTTTCAGTAATCTTTGGATTTATAAGGATCGCTGAAGCTATATTGCTAATAGCTCCAATTGCAATAACATATAACGGCTTATCAGGTGAGTATCGATTTGCCCTTTCTGCCAGATCCAAGGCTGCAGGTGATATTATTGGAGTATACTCGTCCTTCAAAAACGAATTTGAGCCTTTAAAAGTATCTACATCTTCTTTCATCAATGAAAGTATCTTTAATATCTCATCATAGCTCTTTTCCATTCCGTCGGCTGCATCCTTTGATTTTTCATTTAAGAACGGCGCGGCATAAATAGCTTTTGTATTCAATTTATCCTTGCAAGATAACAGATATGCAATAGCGAATTGATCATCAATTTCATTGTAAGCATCCGTATCAAGAACAACATCCACAGAACCGTTCGGTACAGATAAATTTTTTATTATATGTTCATTTATCATATATTTTTCATCCTTTTTAATTTAGACCAGCTTTCTAAAAACAATTATATCATAATAATGCTATGATGTCAATTTATTTGTGCAGAGCGCGCATCACGTTTTGATTGCAAAATCACCATTTACCTCTTCACTATTCACTTTTACATATTACCTAAAATTCCGCATACGCAAATTAGCTAAGAGTGAAAAGATAATAGTGAAAAAGTAAAAATCCCGCACACTCACCTGTACGGAATTTTCCGGCTCTCTGAACAGGGGTTGGTTTCAGCCTGCGGGCTTCGGTCTTCCGCGGATCTGACGACCATTCAGGTCGTCATTCAACACCGCTCCCCTTCAAGCCCTGTAATTTTAGAAAAAGAGATAAATTAAAAGAGCCCAAGAATTTGGGCTCTTTTAATTTATGTGCTTGGAGGTCAAAATGACAATTTTCCGTTTGCGCGAAGCGCAACATCATTGGGCGTAAGCCCACTTCATTTGCAACTTGTTGCAACATCGTTTTGTGTCCGCAAGCGGACAATGATGTATTCGCTACGCTCGAAATGATGTTGATCTTCGGTCAAATGATGTTGTGTCCTGCGGACACAAATGAAAAAATCCAAGTCGAAAGACTTGGATTTTTTGGCTCCCCGAACAGGGCTTGAACCTGTGACATCATGATTAACAGTCATGCGCTCTACCGACTGAGCTATCGAGGAATAGCACTGTGTCTGTGCGGACTTTTTAAAGTCACACACGACAATGCATATATATTAAGGTAAGTAAGAGATGCGGTAGAGGAAAACAAATATAT